>JAESQH010000090.1 GCA_016765235.1 Paracoccaceae bacterium | reverse complement strand
ATGCAGATCGCGGATATTACCGATGCGATGATCGTCGGGCGGCTGTTTGAAAAGCTGTTTGCGCGGGGGGTTGTTATCGTTGCGACCTCTAACCGCCATCCTGACGAGCTTTATAAAGACGGGTTGAACCGCCACCTGTTCCTGCCGTTTATCGAAAAAATCAAGGAAAATCTGGAAGTTTATCATCTGGCGAGCGAGAGGGATCATCGTTTAGGTGGACAGAAAAACGCTGAGCTATACTTCACGCCACTGGATGACGTTTCAAGGCGCAGAATGGATGCCGCTTGGGATGTTCTGACGAACGGCAAGGGCGGCAAGAAAACTTTGAAGGTGAAAGGGCGGGATGTGGTTATCCCTTCGTTCTATGAGCGCGCCGGTCGGTTTACCTTTGTGCAGCTATGCGAAACCCCGCTTGGGGCTGTGGATTATCTGGCGATTTCCAAGGCGCTGGATGTGCTGTTGCTGGATGATATTCCCAAAATGTCCAAGGAAAAGGGTAACGAGGCGAAACGGTTCATCCTGCTGATCGACACATTGTACGAGGCCAAAGTTAGGTTGATCTGTTCCGCGGATGATGTGCCGGATCGGCTATATCAACAGGGCAAGGGGGCGTGGCAGTTCAAGCGTACGACCTCGCGGTTGGAAGAGATGCAGAGGGCGGAGTGGGGTGATGGTGGGTGAATCACCCACCCTACGGGCGTAATCGGTTTAGTAGATTGCGCGTCGCGTAACCGTCTGCCAGCAAGCCTTCAGAAACTTGAAATGCCTGTATGGCCTCAACGGTTTTTGGGCCAATCATGCCATCGATAGGGCCGACATTAAAACCGCGCTTTTGCAGCAGTGTTTGTATCTCGCGTTGGTTTGCGCGGGTCATTGGCGGATCGCTGCGCGGCCAGTTTGCCTTGAACGCTTTGCCTCCGTTAATGCGGTCCGACAAATGGCCAATGGCGAGGGAATAGGAAACCGACATGTTGTATTGCCGGATCACTTGAAAATTCGGGAAGATCGCGAAGACAGGTCCGTTTGCACCTGCTGGGGCAATTAGTGCTGTAGGGCCATGGTTGGGAATTTTACCGCCGTCCACGCCGCGAACACCGCGCCCGTTCCAAAACCCGGAGTTGCGGGTTTCGTACTCTCCGATCAGCGCATAGTTGAAGTGACGCGGAACCGTGACCTCCATGCCCCACGGCTGATCTTTTTCCCATCCCAGTACGCGCAAGTAATTCGCTGTGGACGCCAACGCATCAGTCGGATTATCGGACCAAATGTTGGTTTTCCCGTCGCGGTCCTGATCAATGCTGAAGCGCAAATAGGTGGTGGGCATGAACTGGGTGTGACCCATTGCGCCGCCACCGCTGCCGAGCATTCTGGCGGGCGTTATATCCCCACGGGCCAAGATTTTCAGCGCGGCGATCAATTCGGATTCTGCGAAAGCGCGGCGGCGGCCATTGTATGCGGCATTGGCGAGCGCCTCGATCGTGTAAGTGTTGCCACGAAAGGTGCCGAAGTTGGTTTCCATTCCCCAGATCGCCAACAGTATTTCACCGTCGACGCGATATTTCCGCTCCAGTTTATCCAAAAGCTCTTTCATGGTGCGGGCTTTGGCCTTGCCGGTAAAAATACGGCTGGCAGACACGGCGTTGTCCAGATATTCCCAGATAGGGCGCACGAATTCTGCCTGGTTTGCATCGGTTTTGGCGCTGTGCGGGTCATACTCGACTGTGTAGAATGCTGTGTCGAATGTCGATGCGGAGATTCCGGCGGCAAGGGCCGTGGCGCGAAATTCTTTGCGCCACGTGTCGAAATCAGCGGCTGTTGCCAATACCGGAAACCAGCCCGCGATCAGGATAAAGGTATATATAAAAACTCTGGCCATGGGGCAGATTACCCATACATCCCTTCGCTGGATACTATTTCTGGCGATTCGTGCGTTTGGCATCTTTGCTGCGGCGGATTTTCGCGCGTTTGTGTTTGCGGTTCGGGCCACCACGGGATTTTCCACCTTGTGCGGATTTCATGGCTTTGCCGTCCAGTTCCAAAAGCTCGAACAACAGCCCGCCAGTAATCGGAACCGCCTCGGCCAGACGCACCTTGGCCTTCATACCAAGACTTATGACCATGCGGGAGCGCTCGCCCGTCAGGGTTTGCGCGTCAGCGTCATGATGGAAGTATTCGCGCCCCAGATGCGAGATCGGGATTATTCCATCAGCACCTGTTTCGTGCAACTTCACAAACAGGCCAAACCGGGCGATGCCGGAGACTTTGCCATCGAACTCAGCGCCGATGCGTTCAGACAAATACGCGGCCAGATAACGGTCGGTGGTGTCGCGTTCGGCCAACATAGAGCGTCGCTCGGTCTGGCTGATGTGTTCGGCGGTTTCCTCTAGGGTCGCTTCTTCTTCAGGTGTTTGNCCNTCGTCGCCCCAGCCGTGCGCCTTGATCAANGCGCGNTGCACGATCAGGTCGGCATAGCGGCGGATGGGCGAGGTGAAATGGGCNTAGCGTTGCAGNGCCAGCCCGAAATGCCCNAAGTTTGACTGNGAATAATACGCCTGNGTCNTGGAGCGCAGGACGGACATNGAGATAACNTCCGAATGCTCGGTNCCNGCTGCCGCGTCCAGCAATTTATTCAACTGCGCCGTTTTCAAAACCTGCCCTTTTGCCAGCGTCAGCCCGACNCTTTCAACGGTTTCGCGCAAGCCTTCCAGCTTTTCGGGCTTGGGTTCCTCATGATCGCGGTAAAGCAGATGCACCCGCTTGGCTTCCAGCGTTTCGGCAGCACAAACATTGGCGAGGACCATGAATTCCTCCACCAACTTATGCGCGTCGAATCGATCACGGAAAGCAACCGAAAGCACCTCGCCATCGTCGGCAAGGATGATTTTTCGCTCAGGTAAATCGAGGTGCAAGGGTTGGCGTTTCNTCGTTTCCTTGCGCACCGCAAAATAGGCGTCCCACAAAGGTTTGATACCGTGCGCCATCAAGGGCGCGGCTTCGGCGCCAGCGTTGCCATCCGCTGCCGCTTGGGCCTGCTCGTAGGATAGCGAGGCGGGGGAATGCATCATGGCGCGCGTGAAACGGTGCGCGATTTTGCGGCCTGCTGCGTTTAGCTGAATTTCCAGCGCAATGCAGGGCCGGTCCACACCTTCGTGTAAAGAACACAGATCACCGGACAGGCTGTCGGGCAGCATTGGCACGACGCGGTCGGGGAAATACGATGAATTGCCGCGCTTGCGGGCCTCGTGGTCCAGTGCCGAATTCGGGCGCACATAATGGGCGACATCGGCGATGGCGACCCAGACAATGTGGCCACCCTCGTTCTTTGGATCGGGGTCGGGCAGGGCGCAGATGGCGTCGTCATGGTCGCGGGCGTCCGACGGATCGATNGTGAANAGNGGNANNTGGCGCAGGTCTTCGCGTTTNCCCAGCTTNACGGGTTTGGCTTTCAGCGCNTCTTCCTCGACCTTATCGGGGAAGGTGACGGGGATGCCGNGTTCGTGAATCGCAATCAAGGATACGGATTTAGGCGCGGTTGCGTCGCCTAGTCGTGCGATGATTTTGGCTTTGGGCAGACCCATGCTGGCCTTGCCAATTTGCGCGGCCTCGACCAATTCGCCTTCGCGGGCGCCGTTGCGATCGCCGGGTGCGATCTGCCATTCTTTGCTGGACTTTTTGTCCACCGGAATGACGCGTCCGCCAGAATCTGCCTGTTTGAATATCCCGAGGATTGTGATGGCGGAGGCCCCGATTTTGCGGATGAGGCGGCCCTCATAAGGGGCGTGCTCCTCGTCTGTTTTGGTTAGACGGCAGAGGGCTTTGTCTCCGACTCCCAGTGCCGGATTGTCTTTCATCGGGATGATCAGGATGGTTGGCGCGGGGTTTTCGCCCTTCCAGTTGGCGGGTTCGGCGAACAGATCGCCGTCGGCGTCTATGGACGTAATTTGCAACAGCTCGACGTTTTGCAGGGTGCCTGCTTCGCGGATCGTGTTGCGGGTTTTTTGTAAATGGCCCTCGGCGCGCAGCTCACGCAATATACGCTTCAGCTCGATTCGGTCTTGGCCCTTGATGCCAAAAGCCTTCGCGATGTCGCGCTTGCTTGTGGTTTTGGCGTTATCTTTGATCCATTCGAGGATCTGCTCTTTTGTCGGAAAGTTTTTCATGACGCCCTCTAACACGCAGGTTGCAGGGCGTCATGTGATTTTATGCGTGGGCTGCGGTTTCTCCGCTGCCAGCGATCGCACCAAGTAGCCCGCCATAGACCAGATGCCCCAACAGTGCGGCCATCACGGCCATCATTCCACCGATGTTGGACAACAGGAAGCCTGCGCCAGCCATTGGCATAACGATCACGACTGCGGCGAGCCATAGGACAACGCCCCAGATCAGCCCGCGGACGATTGGCGATCCGGGCAAATTGGTGTAAATAAAGACATAGATCAGAGGGAAGATAACGACGCCCATCATGATATGCGCGATCATGCCGACAGTATATCCACCCAGCATCCCACCGAGCATCGCAGCGATATCCATCGGCATCCCCGTCATCATCGGGGCGACGAACATCATCATCATGGTCATTACAATAGTGCCAGCAATACCACCCAAAGCGGCTTTTGTGATTTCCGGTTTCATAACCGTTCTCCTTGCTTTCGTTTCTATTGTTGTAGACTTGAATGCAAAGGATGTGATTCACAAGATGGTTGAAACAAAGGACACACGATCGTAACGGCGCGTGATTACACCGTTATTACAGCAGGTTGGTGTGAATTATGCTATTTTGCCTTGGCCGTCGGTTTCTTTTTGGCAGCCGGTTTTTTCTTTACTGCGGGTTTCTTTTTAGCCGGAGCCTTCTTCTTTGCCGCCGGCTTTTTGCGCTTACCTTTGGTTGCGGCCTTGGCGTTCACCAGTTCAATCGCGTCTTCCAGAGTCATGTCCTCTGGCTCTGTACCATTCGGTAACGTCGCGTTAATCTTTTCCCATTTTACATAGGGGCCATAGCGCCCGTCCATGACGTTCAACGCGCCGCCATCCGGATGCTCGCCGAGTTCCTTCAACGGAGTCGCCGCCGCCCCACGCCCGCCACGCGCCGCCTTTTGGGCGATCAGGTCTAGGGCTCGGTTCATGCCGATGGTCAGGACTTCTTCGGCGTCTTTGATGTTGGCATAGATTTTGGTCTGCTTTTTCTGGCCCTCTTCCAAGGGCTTCGTGTGCATCACGTAAGGGCCAAAGCGCCCGATGCTGGCCTCCACAGGGCCGCCTTCGGGATGTTCACCGATCAGGCGTGGCAGGGACAAAAGGTCAATGGCTTTTTGTAGCGTTACCGTGTCCAGATCCATGCCTTTGGGGATGGAGGAACGTTTTGGTTTTGGGTCTTCTTCGGTTGCTTCGCCAAGCTGCACATAGGGGCCGAAGCGGCCTGTGCGCAGGGTTACAGGGATACCGTCAGCGTTTTCGCCCAGCGGTTTGCCGTCAGGGCCAGCCATATCGCCACCTTCGACTTCGCCCGCCAGCGGGCGCGTGTAACGGCATTCGGGGTAGTTGGAGCAGCCGATGAATGCACCCCCAGCGCGGGATGTGCGCATGGACAGGTTGCCATTCCCACAGATTTTGCAGATACGCGGNTCGGTACCTTCTTCATTTGGCGGGAAGATGTGCGGGGCCAGCACGTCGTTGATTTTCTCCAGCACTTCAGTGATGCGAAGGTCGGCAGTTTCGTCAATCGCTGCGTGGAAGTCTTTCCAGAAACGCCCAAGCAGAACTTTCCAGTCCTCTTCGCCCGCGCTGACTTTATCGAGGTCGCTTTCCAGCGCGGCCGTGAAATCATATCCGACATATTGGCGGAAATAGCTTTCAAGGAAGATCGTCACCAGACGGCCTTTATCCTCGGGGATCAGGCGGTTCTTTTCTTTGCGAACATAGTCGCGATCCTGAATTGTAGTCACAATCGAAGCATAGGTAGACGGGCGACCAATGCCCAGTTCTTCCATTTTCTGCACGATGCTCGCCTCGGAATAACGGGGCGGTGGTTGGGTGAAATGCTGTTCTGGCGTAACCGAGCGCTTGTCGGCAGGATCACCCTGCGTGATCTGTGGCAAGGTTTTGTCGTCGTCGATAACGGCGTCTTCACGGCCTTCGGTATAGACCTTCATGAAACCGTCAAACTGGATAACTTGACCAGTGGCCCGCAGACCGATTTGTTCATCAGCCGAAAGAATATCGACGGTTGTGCGTTCCAGTCGAGCGGCTGCCATTTGACACGCAACCGAGCGTTTCCAGATCAGATCGTAAAGTTTACGTTGATCGGCCTCAAGTTTTGCGATTGCATCCGGGGCCATAGACATATCCGTCGGGCGGATACATTCGTGCGCTTCTTGTGCGTTCTTGGCTTTGTTTTTATAGATACGCGGCTTGTCAGGGACGTAAGCGGCACCGTAACGGGCCTCGATAACTTCGCGAACTTGGGTCACGGCTTCGGGGGCCATGTCGATGCCGTCGGTACGCATGTAGGTGATATATCCAGCCTCATACAGGCGCTGGGCGGTGGACATTGTCTGGCGGGCACCAAAGCCGAACTTGCGGCTGGCCTCTTGTTGCAAAGACGATGTCATGAAGGGGGCGGAGGGGTTGCGGTTGGCGGGTTTTGCCTCGACTGACGCGATTTTAAGGTCGCGGGATTCGATTGCAGCAACGGCCAGTTCGGCAGCGGCGGAGGTTTCGATGCTGAATTTATCCAGCTTTTTGCCACCAAGGATGGTCAGGCGCGCCTCGAAGTTTTGTCCGCGCGGTGTGGTCAGGTCAGCGGCTACGGTCCAGTATTCGCGGTTCTTAAACGCTTCGATTTCCATCTCGCGCTCAACGATCAGGCGCAGGACGACGGATTGCACGCGACCAGCGGATTTCGCGCCCGGCAATTTGCGCCAAAGAACTGGTGAAAGGTTGAAGCCCACGAGATAATCCAGCGCACGGCGGGCTAGGTAGGCGTCTACCAGCGGTTGATCGACTTGGCGCGGGTTTTTCATGGCCTCAAGAATTGCGGATTTGGTGACGGCGTTGAACACCACACGTTCAACCTTGGTGGATTTCTTAATAACCTTGCGTTTACGTAGAACTTCCTCAAGGTGCCAACTGATCGCCTCGCCCTCCCTATCAGGGTCGGTTGCGAGGATCAGTTTGTCGTCAGGGTCTGCCTTCATGGCATCCACAATGGCGCGAATATGTTTCTGGGACTGCGCAGCGACATCCCATTTCATCTCGAAATCGTTGTCTGTATCGACGGAGCCGTTCTTTGCCGGCAGGTCGCGAACGTGGCCGTAAGACGCCAGAACGGTGTACTCATCCCCTAGATATTTATTGATAGTTTTGGCTTTAGCGGGGGATTCGACTACTACAACGGCCATTAATATTCTCCAAATTCACGGGGAGTCGTGTGGGGCGGGAACATGGTGCGGAGTGAGGTCACTTGTCAATGGTGTATGTTTTTGTCGCAAATATACCATTCCCGCGCAGCTTAAGATTTCACGGAGTGGGCAATTTCATATGCCGTGCCCGTGCGCCACGCTCAATCGCAGCACCGTGTAGGCGGTCAATGTTCAGCTCATAGCGGATCTCGGCCATGAACTCCAACTCGCCTTGGCGAAGGCGGCCATCGGCGGCCGCTACATCGCAGGCCATCGCATAGGCGGTTTCGTATAGTTCTTCGGGCAGGGCGTCGCGGACGATCCCGAACAGCGCATCCAGCCCGTCTTCGACCTCGAATAAATCGAAGACAACCTGGCTAACCGTTTTGATTCGGCCGAGATCGTATTTCGCGAAAATGGGCATGTGATCCACGATCCGTGTGATCGACATCAATTCGGAATTGGTGATGTTTTCATCCGACGCGGACTCGGCCACCATCACGGCAACAAGGGCGTCTTGGGGGGAAAACGATGCAGGAACTTGTTCGGACATTTCAATACCTCGATTATATTCGTTACCCTAAGAATATTGACGCATGGCCCGCTGCACAATAGGAAGCGGAAGATATTTTCGCACTCCGGTTGTCGGGGCGCACTTTTAGGGGACAATCATGTCTGAACTTCGCGAACTCGCACTGCAATCCAAAGCCTGGCCTTTTGAAGAAGCCCGCAAGTTGGTCAAGCGGTTCGCAAAACACCCGCCTGAAAAGGGGTATGTGTTGTTCGAGACTGGGTATGGCCCATCGGGATTGCCCCACATCGGTACTTTTGGGGAGGTCGCCCGGACAACAATGGTGCGTCGCGCGTTCGAGGCATTAAGTGACATTCCGACCAAACTGATTTGTTTTTCCGACGATCTCGATGGGATGCGCAAGGTTCCGGGGAACGTTCCTAATCCTGAACAGTTGCAAGAACACCTTCAGCGCCCGCTTTCTGTGGTGCCTGATCCATTTGAAGAATTTGACAGCTTTGGCGATCATAATAACGCCATGCTGCGGCGTTTTCTGGATACGTTTGGTTTCGAGTATGAATTCTATTCCGCGAGCACGTTCTACAAATCTGGCGAATTCGACCAGATTCTGTTGCGGGCTGTCGAGAAGTACGACGAGATTATGGAGGTCATGCTGAAATCCCTGCGCGATGAACGTCGCGAGACCTATTCGTGCTTCCTGCCGATCTCGCAGAAAACCGGGCGGGTGATGTATGTGCCGATGAAATCGGTTAACGCCATAGATGGGACGATCACGTTTGACGACGAAGACGGTGAAGAAATCACTATGAGCGTCACAGGCGGGCAGGTGAAGCTGCAATGGAAACCGGATTTTGGCGCGCGCTGGTCGGCCCTTGATGTGGACTTCGAGATGTACGGTAAGGACCATTCCACCAACACGCACATCTATGATAAAATCTGCCGGATTTTGGGCGGTCGTGCGCCGGAACATTTCGTATACGAGATGTTTTTGGATGAGGTCGGCGGGAAAATCTCCAAGTCTTCGGGTAATGGAATTTCCATTGACGAATGGTTAACCTATGCCAGCGCGGAGAGCCTGTCGTATTTTATGTACCTGAAGCCCAAGACCGCCAAACGGTTGCATTTCGATGTGATCCCTAAAGCGGTTGACGAGTACCACCAACACCTGCGGGCGTTCGCAGGGCAGGATTTGAAGGCGCGCCTCAACAATCCGGTCTGGCACATTCATCGTGGGCAACCCCCAGTAAGCGATATGGTTGTGCCGTTCTCGATGCTGTTGAACCTGGCTTCGGCATCAAGCACGGAAAACAAGGAACAGATGTGGGGTTTTATCCACAAATATGCGCCCGACGCGAGCCCTGAAACCCATCCGGGGCTGGATGCTGCGGCGGGTTATGCCGTCCGGTATTTTCATGATTTTGTGAAGCCCACGAAGGTATACCGCGCAGCTAACGACCTTGAACGCGCTGCACTTGAAGACTTGGCGGCACGGCTTAAAGCTTGGGATGGCGAGGTTGATGGCGAAGCGTTGCAAAGTCTCGTGTTTGCAGTCGGCAAAGATCACGGGTTCGAGCCGCTTCGGGCATGGTTCAGCGCTATTTACGAAGTGCTTCTGGGGGCCTCGCAGGGGCCACGGTTCGGCGGCTTCATCGCCTTGTTTGGCGTGGCGCAGACTGTTGCGTTAATAGAAAATGCGCTTAATAGAGATTTTCTAACCGAGTAACGGGTTGTGGCCCCGACATGGGGCCACTCCTTATGCTTTGGTCAGTTTACGCGACAAGTATGGCAGTTTGATCAAACCGAAATTGTACAGTGCCATTCCAGCCATCATTGCGATGATGAAAACCGCGATTTCCCATTTACCAAAACTTAATGCAACGATTGCGGGGCCAGGGCAAAGGCCGACCAACCCCCAACCGATACCGAAGATTGCGGACCCCGAGACCAGTTTTCGGTCTACGGGTTGGCTTGGCATTGGCGGGATCGCACCCCCGAAGTACGCAGATTTTCGCGGTTTTGCGATCATCCACGCGATTGATGCCGCCGTAATCGCGCCACCCATCACGAATCCGAGGGTTGGATCCCAATCACCTGTCACGTCCAGAAATGCGATGACGCGGGCGGGGTTAACCATGTCTGATATGATCAGGCCGAAGCTGAAAAGCAGGCCGGATGCTAGAGCTGTAAGTTTACGCATGACTTTTCCTTAGGCTAAGAAGTTGAGGGCAGCGACGGTCAAGGCGCCCGTAGTCAAAAAGGTTAACGTCGCAACGATGGAGCGTTTGGAAAGCCGTGCGTTACCACAAACTCCGTGGCCAGACGTACATCCAGACCCCATGCGTGCGCCGAATCCAACGGCCAGACCACCAGCGATCAGCAACGGTAGACTGTTGGTCACAGTGACTTCCGGCACGGTGTTGGTTGCGTAATAAGCAAGCGGTGCGGCGAGCAGGCCGACAATGAAGAGCGAGCGTTCAGCCCAGTCAGTGGGCTTTGTACGCGCGATCAATTCGCCGAGGATGCTACTAACACCCGCAATTCGCCCGTTCCCAAGGATCAGCATTCCACTTGCGGTGCCGATCATCAGGCCGCCAATTAGGGCATTTATCCAGTCAGGGTTCATTTTCATGTTCCGATCTTAATTAACACGTTTTTACGTGATTAATATTTGATTACATATTTAGTATGTGTATTAAATAGTAGAAAGCAAGTTTCAGTAAAATATAAATTTGCGACAATTATCGTTTGGTTAACCTCGCCTTAACAATTTGTTGCTAATTATTGGCATTCGCCGCCATTGCCGCGGCCCATTCTCGAGAAATTTCAAATCGGCGCTTCGTTGTTCGCGAAGGCCGCAGGCTTGTCGGCGTCATGCCGATCAAAGGGGTATTGCATATGAATATGGTAGTTACGGACGGAATTGACTTGATGCCACCAGCGTTTGTGGACGGTCTAGACGATTGGTCCAGCACAGATGGCACACCGGGCTCACCGACATATGCGGGGGCGGCTAACGCGGCGATTGTGACCAGTGATCCGGATTTCGGAGGGTGTCTGGAGTTGCAGACGACCACGGACCCAACATCGCTTCGCTACATGGGCGAAGTTCCGGTGATCGCAGGGGCGTATATAGAAGTTAAAGCGCGAGTTAAGGTGATGAGCGGCGCCTTCCCAACCGTCAGGATTGCAGCGTGGGCTGGTGGTGCCGGTGGTGTAAATATTACAGGGCTAGACGAATTCGGGCCGGTTGAGGTCATGAATACCTATGGTCGGGTTTACGAGGTTTCCGCGATTATCGGATCGGGCAACCGTGCGGGCGTTGATATGCCTTGGGGGACGCAACCAGTTTACGGGCACTTCGGGCTGGATCTGGATGGGGCGACGGGCAGCGTTGTGCGCATTGAATCGGTCGAGATTACCGATGTAACATCATATTTCCATCGCAAGCTGATGCATTGGGTCGATGTACGCGATTACGGCGCGATTGGTGACGGGCTAGCGGATGAGGTTGCCGCATTTGAGGCGGCGGATTCGGCGGCGGAGGCCAGTGGGCGGGAGCTGCTGATATCGGCGGGAACCTACTATATGGCCACCCATTGCACGTTGAATGCGCGCTGCCGGTTTGAGGGCAAGCTGGTGATGGCCGCAGACAAACGCTTGCAGTTGACAAGTAATTTCGACCTGCCGACCTATGTGGATGCGTTCGGGGACGAGACGCTCGCGTTCAAAAAGGCGCTTCAGGCGTTATTCAACTTCACCGATCACGAGTCGCTGGACATGGGTGGTTTGCGTATCCAGTTGGATGAACCAATTGATGTTCACGCTGCGGTGGGCAACAAGGACACTTTCGCCAACCGCCGTGTTTTGCGTAACGGCCAGCTGGAGGTGAACGCGGGGTCGGCGTGGAATACGGAGGTGTTTACCAGCACGGCGTCCTATTCCAGCAGTGATTCATTGGTGCTGAGCAACGTGGTTAACATTGCGTCAATACCTGTCGGTTCGCTGGTGACAG
>JAESQH010000089.1 GCA_016765235.1 Paracoccaceae bacterium | reverse complement strand
AAAAATCAGCGACACGACCAGCGGAGAAGCCTTTGAGGTTGCTGGCCGTGGCGAGTTGCAAATGGGTGTTTTGATCGAAAACATGCGCCGTGAGGGTTTTGAACTTTCGATCTCGCGCCCTCAAGTGTTGTTCCGCCAAATTGACGGTGTTCGCCATGAACCGATTGAAGAAGTTACGGTCGACGTGGATGATGAATATTCCGGCACGGTTATCGAAAAACTGACCCTGCGCAAAGGCGAGTTGACCGAAATGCGCCCGGGCGGCGTTGGCAAAACCCGTATTGTGGCACATGTGCCCTCGCGCGGGTTGATTGGTTATCACGGTGAATTCCTGACGGATACACGCGGCACTGGCGTTATCAACCGGATTTTCCACGATTGGGCCCCGTTCAAGGGCAAGATCGAGGGTCGTCGTGCTGGCGTTCTGATTTCCATGGAAGATGGTGAATCCGTAGCTTATGCATTGTTCAACCTTGAAGATCGCGGTAAATTCTTCATCGGCGTTCAGGAAAAACTTTATCGGGGCATGATTATTGGCGAGCATTCGCGCAGTAACGACCTTGAGGTTAATCCGGTTAAAGGTAAGAAACACTCCAACGTTCGGGCATCGGGTAAAGACGAAGCGGTTGTTTTGACAACTCCGACACGGTTCAGCCTTGAACAGGCGATTGCCTATATCGACAATGACGAACTGGTTGAGGTGACACCGAAAAATATCCGCCTTCGTAAACGCCATCTTGATACGCACGAGCGCAAGCGCGAAGCGAAAAAGCTGGAAGGCTGATTAACACTGGCGTTTTGCAACATGCTATGCAAAACGCCAAAATATCCACGATTGTAAATTCGCAAAATGGTAATTGTGTAAGTTGAGCGAATTTTCGGTCTGCGTGTAAAAAAACATCGTAAAAATACAATGTTTCTTTCATTGTATTATCAGCGACTTACACATCAGTTTCGCCCAACTTATCCAAATGGTTATGTCATTCCAACAACTTTTATGGATGTTGGCACGCTCTATGCATCTACTTTACGTAGAGTATCAATTTTGGAGCATAACTATGAAACACCCTGTAGATGTACACGTTGGAAAACGTATTCGCCACCGCCGCTGGATGGTTGGAATGACCCAGCAACAGTTGGGCGAAATCGTTGGAATTAAATTCCAGCAGATTCAGAAATACGAAACCGGCATGAACCGCGTCAGTGCGTCCCGCCTTTGGGATATCGCGGCAGCCCTTGATGTACAGATCAGCTTTTTCTTTGAAGGGCTTGATGCAAGCGAGGAAGATATCGTCCACGCAGCGACCTCGGCTGATAAGCTGAAGGGTGATTTGCTGGCAGATAAGGAAGCGCTTGAGTTGGTGCGTTCATATTACAACATCCCCGAGCCACAACGCCGCCGCTTGTTCGATCTGGCACGTGTGCTAAGTGAATCTGCTGCCTAATATTGATGCTCCGATTTTTGGCGGAATTGGTGCCTATCAATTGACTGGCGTCTAAAGATATGAAATCCCCGTGTGGAAACCTGTTTCAGGTCAACACGCGGGGATTTTTTTATGTTTTCAGATAGCGNACAAGTTGANCTTCTGGATGTGGCCAATGCTTTGGCCGACGCCGCACGAGAAATTTCGCTGCGGTATTTTCGAAGCGCCGGGTTGCAGGCGGACAATAAGCTTGCTGGCGGGTTTGACCCTGTGACAATTGCTGACCGCGAAGCGGAATTGGCCATTCGGGATATTTTGGCCGCGCGCCGCCCTGACGATGCCATTCTGGGTGAGGAGTTTGGCCATAGGGAGGGAACCTCTGGTCTGACGTGGGTTATTGACCCGATCGATGGCACGCGGGCGTTTATTAGCGGTATTCCGTCTTGGGGCGTTTTGATTGGGCTTGACGCAGGAGATGGGCCGGTTTTGGGCGTGGTGGACCAGCCTTACATGGACGAGCGCTTTATCGGGGCGTTCGGGCAGGCAAGTTTGGTTGCGAGGGGTGAGACGCGCAGTATTACGACCAGCGATAACGAAACGCTTGAGCAGGCGACGCTGATGACGACCTTCCCCGAGGTCGGCACTGATATTGAGCGGTTGGGGTTCGAGGCCGTTCGGGATCGGGTGAAGCTAACGCGGTATGGGTTGGATTGTTACGCTTATGTTTTGCTGGCGATGGGGCAGATTGATCTGGTGATTGAGGCGGGGCTGAACGCTTATGATGTGCAGGGGCCGATCGGCGTTATACAGGCGGCGGGCGGAGTGGTGACCGATTGGCAAGGGTCGCCTGCCCATAACGGTGGGCGTATTTTGGCGGCCGCAAATGCAGGTTTGCACGCGCAGGCGTTAGCGATTTTATCGAAGGTCGCAGATTAACGCGCCAGTTCCAGAACCTTTGGCCCCATGTCGGCAACGATCAACAACACCCCTTCGGCTGTTGGGTGGGTGGCATCATGTTGCAGGAAGGGTCTGATCGCGGCGGTGTCTTGACCAACTCCGAAACCTTCGAAAAAGTAGGGGTACAACAGAGTTTCGTATTTGGTGGCGACGGCGGCNAACATGGCGTCGAATTCTTCCTTGAATTCGGGTCCAAAGTTGGTTGGGGCTGGCAGGCCTACCAGCATTACGGGCAAGTCGCGTTCGGTCAGCAGCGCGACTATGCCGTCAAGGTTTTCGCGCGACGATGATGGAATGATACCGCGCAGCATGTCGTTTCCGCCAAGGGCTACGATTACGGCGTCTACTTCATCTGTCAGGGTCCAGTCGATACGAGCGAGCCCGCCAGCGGTGGTGTCACCGCTAACGCCCGCGTTGAGGACCACGATATGTTCGCCCCCATTCGCGTTTAACCATGCCTGAAGTTGGGGGACGAATCCTTCATCCTCGGGCAGGCCGTAACCGCGTGTTAGGGAGTCGCCAAAAGCTACTATCGTAAATGTGTCTTCTGCCTGCGCCGCCTGTGTGGTTAGTATCGCCAGAATCGCTGCAATCAACAGCTTGCGCGTAGTGCATAAAAGCCCATATGCCATTGAATAGGTTTTTCGAACAAAGGTATTAAACAAATGACGTCTCCTGTGATTTCCCTGAACGATATGAATTTAACGCTTTCGGGCAATGCGGGGTCTGTTGATATTTTGAAGGGTATTTCCCTGACTGTCCAGAAGGGCGAGACACTTGGTTTGATCGGACCGAGTGGTTCAGGCAAAAGTTCGCTGCTTATGATCATGGCGGGGCTGGAAAACGCCTCTAGTGGTGATGTTTCGGTGATGGGAAATGACCTGACGACAATGAACGAAGACCAGATGGCGCGATTTCGGCGCGATCATATGGGGGTGGTTTTTCAATCTTTCCACCTGATTCCAACGATGACCGCATTGGAAAATGTCGCCACGCCGCTTGAACTGGCTGGGGATCGCGAGGCTTTCAGCAAAGCGGAGGCGGAATTGCGGGCGGTTGGTCTGGGGGAACGGCTGGACCATTATCCGGCGCAATTGTCAGGGGGCGAGCAACAGCGGGTTGCTTTGGCCCGTGCGGCGGCCCCTCGGCCAGAAATACTGCTGGCGGATGAACCGACGGGGAATTTGGACAGCAAGAACGGCCAAGCGATCATGGAGATGTTGTTTGATCTGCGGGACCGGCACGGTTCAACGCTGGTGTTGGTAACGCACGACAAGGATTTGGCGGCGCGGTGTGACCGGATTATTCAACTTAGTGACGGAAAGATCGACGCATGAGCGTGGTGTTTCGCATCGCATACCGCGAGTTGCGCGGCGGGCTGGCAGGGTTTCGGATATTTCTGCTGTGTCTGGCTTTGGGGGTCATGGCAATCACGGCCGTTGGCTCGGTTCGTATGGCAATCGAGGAAGGGTTGGAGGACGAATCCGGTGCTATTTTGGGCGGCGATGCGTCTATGCAGTTTTCGTATCGCATGGCCAACGAGGTGGAGTTGGCATGGATAAACGAGAATACAACGCAAGTTTCGCAAATCGTCGATTTCCGCTCCATGGTGTTGTTTGACGATGGGGGCACGCGGGAACGAAGCTTGGTGCAGATCAAGGGGATTGATGGCAAATATCCGCTATACGGCGATGTTGGATTGAACGTTGATGCACCGTTATCGACCGCTTTGGCTGTTTCTAATGGCCTGCCGGGGATGGTGGCCGAACAGGCGTTGTTTGAACTCCTCGGGCTGGAAATTGGCGATGTTTTACGCCTTGGGACCAAGGATTTTCAACTTCGTGCGGTGTTGACGAACGAGCCGGACGGGGCGGCGTTAGGGTTTAGTCTTGGTCCAAGGGTGATTGTTGAAACAAAGGCGCTGGAGGGAAGCGGGTTGATGAGTGCGGGAACGCTGTTCAACGCCCACTATCGGTTGATTTTTCCTGACGGAACGGACGGCGCGGTGATTTCCGAGCAGGCGAACGGTTTGTTCGGGCAAACAGGGATGAGCTGGACTGATTCCACGAACAGCACCCCTGTTCTTAGTCGATTTGTGGAACGGATCGGGTCGTTCCTGATTATTATCGGGCTGGCTGGTTTGGCTGTTGGAGGTGTCGGGGTCTCGGCAGCGGTGCGTGC
>JAESQH010000088.1 GCA_016765235.1 Paracoccaceae bacterium | reverse complement strand
CTTGGTCACAAGGAAATGCGGTCGCGCCGTAAAGAAGTTCAGATGATTTTCCAAGATCCGCTGGCCAGCCTTGATCCGCGCATGAACATCGGTGAAATCATTGCCGAGCCTGTCAAAACCCACCACCCTAAAACGCCAAAGGCCGAAATAAAAAGGATGGTTGAAGAGGTGATGGTGAAGGTTGGCTTGTTGCCAAATCTGGTCAACCGTTACCCACATGAATTTTCCGGAGGACAGTGTCAACGCATTGGAATCGCTCGTGCTTTGATCTTGAAGCCCAAGCTGATAATCTGCGACGAACCCGTTTCCGCACTGGACGTTTCCATTCAGGCGCAGGTGGTAAATCTGCTGAAAGAACTGCAAGAAGAAATGGGTCTCGCCCTGATTTTCATCGCACATGATCTTTCTGTCGTTAAACATATCAGCACTCGGATTATGGTGCTGTATCTGGGTAATATGGTGGAGCTTGCCGACAGTGCGGACCTTTATGACAGGCCACGGCACCCCTATACGCAGGCGCTGATTTCGGCGGTTCCGATCCCTGATCCGGTGATCGAGAAAAACAAAGAACTAATCCTGATCAAGGGAGATTTACCTTCGGCGATCAACCCGCCGTCGGGCTGTGTTTTCCGCACGCGCTGCCCCAAAGCGCAGGGCGTTTGCGCGCAGCAAAAACCGGAATTCGAGGATACGGGTGACGGCCACAAGGTCGCGTGTCACTTCCACGACTAACGTAAAAACGGGCGTTAACCTTTGCGGCTAACGCCCGATATTTGACGTACACAACGCGTGCACAACCCGTACACAATGCGTATGTACGTTTTTGCGGAACTGCTTGTTAACCTTTAGGCTTCCATCGCTTCCAATTCGTCGATCATGGACGCAATAAGTGACAAACCCTTGTCCCAGAATGTGGGGTCGGATGCGTCCAAGCCGAACGGGGCCAACAGTTCCTTATGGTGTTTCGATCCACCGGCTTTCAGCATGTCGAAATATTTCTCCTGGAAGTCTTCGCCGCCTTCCTCGTAAACCGCGTAAAGCGCGTTAACCAAGCCGTCGCCAAACGCATAGGCGTAGACGTAGAACGGTGAGTGGATGAAGTGGGGGATATAGGTCCAGAAGGTCTCGTATCCTTCCATGAAGTTAAATCCGTCACCAAGGCTTTCATGCTGGATTTCCATCCAAAGGGCGTTGATTTGGTCAGGTGTTAATTCGCCTTCGGCGCGGGCGGCGTGTAGGCGGCATTCAAAATCATAAAACGCGATTTGGCGCACGACGGTGTTTATCATGTCCTNGACCTTGCCGGCCAACAAACGCTTGCGCGCGGCCTGATCGGGGGCATTGTCCAGCAGTTTGCGGAAGGTCAACATCTCGCCAAATACGGAGGCGGTTTCGGCCAATGTTAGTGGCGTGTCGGCCAGCAGTTCGCCTTGTTCGGCGGCCAGAACCTGATGGACGCCATGGCCCAGTTCATGCGCCAACGNCATCACATCGCGCTGTTTGCCGAGGTAGTTCAACATCACATAAGGGTGCACGTTGGTCACCGTCGGATGTGCGAACGCGCCCGAGGACTTGCCCGGTTTCACTTCCGCATCAATCCAGCCTTTGTCGAAAAACGGTGCGGCCAATTCAGCCATGCGCGGGTCGAAATCGGCATAAGCGTCCATCACCATCGTGCGGGCCTGATCCCACGGAATGACCAGATCGTCCTCGCCCGGCAGGGGGGCGTTCCGGTCCCAGATTTCCATTTTATCGAGACCCAGCCACTTGGCTTTTAGCGCGTAATAACGATGCGAGAGTTTCGGGTAGGCTGCGACAACCGCGTCGCGCAGTGCTTGCACAACTTCGGGTTCAACATCGTTAGAAAGGTGGCGCGAAGTCTGCGGTGTTGGCAGGCCTCGCCACTTGTCCTGAATGTCTTTTTCCTTGGCGAGCGTGTTGGTGATGCGCGCAAACAACGGTGTGTTGGCGCTGAAAACCTTGACCAAAGCGCGTGCGCCAATCTCGCGGCGTGCGCGGTCGGTGTCGGACAGCAGGTTCAGTGTGGCTTCAAGGGGCAATTCCTCGCCGTCCACATTGAAGGTCAACGCCGCCATNGATTCATCGAACAGCCGGTTCCACGCCGACGCTCCGACAACCGATTGGTCGTGCAGGAATTTTTCCAGCTCGTCAGACAATTGGTACGGTTTCATTTTGCGAAGGCTGTCGAAGATCGGTTTGTATCGGTTNAGNTCNGCATTNGCGGCCAGNANAGCATCGAGNGCTGCGTCTTCAATCCNGTTCATCTCAAGGCTGAAAAACACCAGATTNGCNGACATATCGGTGATTTGCGCCTGCATATCNGCCATGAACTTTCCGCGATCNGCNTCNGTTGTGTTTTGNTANTACCGCAAGCCNGCGAAAGACATNACNCGNCCAGCAACTTGTTGAATACGCTCGTATCTTTTTACACAGTTCAACATGGTTTCAGCGTTTAGATCAGCCAGTTTACCTTGGTAATCAGTGCCGAACGCTGGCCCCTCGCCATCCAGCCATTTCAGGTCAGCCGTAATTTCCGGCCCATCGGTGGAAGGGTAGAGGTCGTTCAGATCCCACTCCGGCAGGTCGCCCATATTGTCACTGGCGGCTGCATCGCGATTGTCGCGAAATATTTCGGTGTGTTTGAACATCGTACTCTCCAGAATTTTGAATTTGTTAGGCTATAGATAAGGTGCGGCAGGGGTATGTAAAAGCCCCTAAAAATCCAAATCAACGCTTACTGGAAAATGGTCCGAGGCGGCCAGTAATGCTTCACGCATGTCCCGGTCTTTGAAGCATTCAGGGTCGTCAAACGGATGCCAGATTCGCCATTCGGCTTGCGTGGCTTTGTACAAATCCTGCGATAGCATCACGTAATCCAGTAACGCGCTTTGATAGCGGTGATGCTCGCTGATGTGGAAGCGGCTTGTTGATAATGTCCACGCTTGATCGGTGTCGCGCATTAATTCGGCGTGGGGTTCCACAAACTTGGCGGAGTTTGGGCTGTCGTAGCCCAATGCGATTTCGACACCGGAATGGGAAAATATTTGCTTGCAACCGGGGAATCCGGGACCGTCGTTGAAATCGCCCAGAATAATTAGGGGGTCGCCGTTTTCCAGATGTTCGTTCGCGCGTTGGCGTATCCATATGCATTGCGCCAATTGTTTTCTGCGGCTTTTGATGCTTAGTGCGATGTCTTCTTTTTCGGTGTTGGCGCCATAGGTGGATTTGGATTTTGGATGCACTCCGATCATGCGAAAAGTTTGACTGCTGGCTAGATGTTCTACCGCTAGTTCGATCGGGGGTTTCGAGAATTCGAACACTTCGTCTTGGCCATCAATGTCGACATCGTAGCGGAACTTACCGTCAAAACGCGGGGCTTGTGCGGATTTGGATCCGTTTGAGCGCACGCCTTTGGGGTCATGTGAAACGCCGACTACGAAGGGGTCGTAAATCACGGCGAGTTCTTGGTGTGTGTCGTTGGCATACCCCATTACAGCTGCTTTTTGGCGTAGACCGAAATGCTTGCTGAAGTTTTCCAACGCCTTGATTGTGTTTTGCGTGCGCCCAGTGTTCGGGGCTTCGACAATCAGCATGATATCTGCATCAACTCGCCGGATTACATCAGCAATGGCGGTTGCCTGATCTACACGTTTCACATCGTAGCGGCGCGACCATTCATGGTCCAACAGGAGTTTGTTGTCTTTATCGAACAAATCCGCGAACCACTCAATATTGTAGGTCGCGATGCGCACTTCATGCCGCCTCGTGCGAGTGCTGGATTTCATCCCAAGCGTTATTGATCGTTATCAGGCGAGTGTTGGCCAAGGCGATGGCTTCCGCTGGCAAGCCACGGGCCATCAGATTGTCCGGATGGGACTCGCGAACCATGCGTTTCCACGCTTTGTGGGCTGCGGTCAGATCTGCGTTGTGCTCGATCTCCAGCACGGAATAGGGGTCGGGTGCAGCGCCCGGCACATAGCGGGACCGCAAGCAGGTGAACAGTTGCGGTGGCAATCCGAAAATCCGGCTGACGTCTTCGATGAACGCATCCTCGGACGGGTGGTAAATCCCGTCTGCCATGGAGATGTGGAACAACCCCTCTACCAGATCGCGCAGGATGTCGCTGTCGTTTTCAAACATGCGGCCGATTTTGCTGGCATAGATTTCGTACCCGGCCACGTCCATGCGTGCGAGGTCGAAAAGTTTGCCGGCCTGCGCTTCGTCTTCGGGCGGAATTTGGAACACTTGCCTAAAGGCGATCACCTCGTCGCGGGTTACTTCGCCGTCTGCTTTCGCCATTTTGGCGCCTAGCGCGATCACGGCAATTGTAAACGCCACGCTTTTTTCGGGTGGGCTTTTGAAGTTTTCGAAGATCGCAGAAAGCCCTTCACCTTTTGCAAGGGCGGAGAGGGCTTCGGCGATACGGGTCCATACTGACATTTTTTACAGCCTAACAGATTGGCAGGAATGTGAAACCGAAGGTTGTAAACATCCGGTTAAAGAATTTTTTGCAAGAACACGACATCCAGCCATCGATCAAATTTTCGACCGGCTTCGGGGATGTAAGCAACTTGGCTAAAGCCGACGGCCTTGTGAAAAGCGATGGCGGCGGTGTTCTCGGCAGCGACACTGGCGATCATCGAGTGGACTCCATTTGTGCGCGCGTGGGATTCCAGTGCCGCCAATANTGCACGCCCCACACCTTTACCTTTTGCATGATCGGCCAAAATTACGGTGTGCTCAATCGTGTGGGCATAGCCGGTGCTGTTTCGAAATTTTCCGTAAGTTGCAAACCCCAGCAGGTCGTTCCCTTGCCGCGCAACCAGAAACGCATAACCGGCAGCGTGGCGATCTTTGAGTAT
This sequence comes from Paracoccaceae bacterium, assembly GCA_016765235.1. Classification (GTDB taxonomy): domain Bacteria; phylum Pseudomonadota; class Alphaproteobacteria; order Rhodobacterales; family Rhodobacteraceae; genus NORP23. Next base: position 4,055 of record JAESQH010000088.1, on the reverse strand, counting down.
TGCGATAACGTCGTTAGTTGATTTCGTGACACTGTTGAAAGTTATCGTGGTTCCGCTGATTACGGGGTTCCAGATCGCAATTATGGCTTCAGCGTCATCAACGCTTGCGGGCAGAATTTTCACGGTTTGGTATTCTAGCTGGCGTAGATCGCGGCGCAGGCCAGAAATAGAATGGCCAACCCCAATCCGGCCCACGTGCNTGCAAGCGAGCGGGAATCGTCGGCGTNGGTTGCCATTAACAATGCTTTGCTATTGCTGGGAATCATTGAGGCCTCCATCAATTTGACTAACTATTCGTTAGNCAATGCTAGACCCGTNCATGCANATTTTGCAAGCCACGTTTGCGAGACGATTTTGTGATGGCACAAAAAAACCGCGCCAAAACGCGGTTTTTGTTGGTATTTTGGGCGATTAGCCGCCGATCGTTGCCAGATATGCGATTATGTTGGCCCGATCGGATTCGTTCTTCAGACCTGCGAACGACATCTTCGTGCCCGGTGCGAAATCTTTGGGGCGCGTTAGGAAGGCGTTCAATTGCGTCGGTGTCCAGTCACCGCCAATGCCAGATAAACCACCAGAGTATTTGAAATCAGCGACCGTTGCGATACCGCGACCAACGACTCCGAAAAGGAACGGGCCAGTGGCATTCGCGCCATCTTCCAGTTTGTGGCAGGCCTTACATTTCTTGAAGATTTTTGCGCCAGAAGCAACGTCTGCAACGGCGTATACTTCGTCGAATGTTGGTGCTGCCGCTGCCTCGGCCTCGCCAACTTCACCCTCAGTGGAAGCCATTTCAGCCGCTGTTTCTTCGACTTCAATGACATAGGCAGCTTCGATTTCATGGTCGCCTTCGGGGCTATATATGGCTTGGNCGCCCCATTTAACCAATAGGAAAATCAAGAGGCTGCCGGCAACGCCGCCGACAATCTTTGTTGCTGTCATCGTATCCATAAGTGTTTTCACCTTGTCATTGTGCGGGGCTGCGCCCCCTAATATGCTGTGCAATGTTCTAGCCGCTTCCCCTATGTCATTGCAAGGTGTAGAAGCGCGACGAAACGACCGATCTAGGATGTAATTGATGACAAATGGTATTTCTTTCCAAGGTGAGCCTGGCGCGTACTCCCATCAAGCGTGCGTGGAAATGTTTCCGAATATGGAAGCCTTGCCGTGCAACACATTTGAAGGCGCGGTTGCTGCGGTCAAAGAAGGGCGTGCGGATTTGGCGATGCTGCCGGTCGAAAACTCCACTTATGGGCGGGTTGCNGACATNCACCATCTGTTGCCGGAAACCGGTCTGCACATCATCGGCGAACATTTTGTNCGGGTGCATATTAACCTGATGGNGGTGCCGGGTACNAAGCTTGCACAAGTGAAACACGCGATGAGNCACACGGTTTTGCTGGGGCAGTGCCGGACGTTCCTNAAAAAACACGCGATAGCGCCGCGCACGGGNGTGGACACAGCGGGATCNGCGAAACAAGTCGCNGCNGATGGCAATCCTGCGATGGCGGCGCTGGCNTCTGAGCTGGCGGGAACTATCTACGGGTTGGAGACTTTGGCCGAGAAAATCGAAGACAACCAGCACAACACTACGCGTTTTCTGGTCATGGCCCCTGAACCCAAGCGCCCGTCTGGTGAAGACTTGATGACAACGATCGTGTTTCAGGTTCGCAACATCCCCGCAGCGCTTTACAAGGCGATGGGCGGGTTTGCGACCAATGGTATAAATATGGTGAAACTGGAAAGCTATATGGTTGGTGGGAACTTTACCGCAACGCAGTTCTATGCGGATATCGAGGGCCACCCCGGTGACCCCGCCGTTGATCGCGCGTTGGAGGAATTGGCGTATTTCACNACTCATCTGGATATTCTGGGTGTCTACCCGATGGATGGGTTTAGGAAATCGGCCAAATAGTAGGCGCTACTTTATCTGGAGCCCCGCTTCGCTCCACAGGTGTGTTCGGGGGATTAGGCGGGTTTTTTGCGATGCTCACTGGCGATGCGTTTGGCGAATTCTGCCATCGTAGAATTCAGGCGTTTGTTGACGCGGCGGCGGGCTAGCCGGATTGTGTTGAACACCAGACTTGTCGCAAAGCTGCGCGATTTGGCAACCAATTGTATATGTAGTCGGCACGTAGTGGCGCTGATTGGTTTAACGCTCAGGGACAATACCCCTTCGTATTTCAAGCTGGCGGATTTGTAGGACAGCGTGCGTGGCGGGACATATTCGCTTAGCTCTGCTGCGAAACGACGGGCGCGGCCACGAACGGGGACCGATATATCCCAGCGCGTACCGATGCGCACGGGCAATCGGCCTTGGCGTTTGAAGCTGAACCCAGTTGAGCCGGAATGGTTTTCGAAATTCTTGAAATCGGTGATACGGTTGAAGACATAATCCGCAGGGGCGTCGATTTCTTGTGTGTGTTTGAATTGCATTTGTGCGCTATACCCTGTCCGCCAGCCAGCGTTCCAGCAGAAACTGCGCGATAGAGCCTTTTCTGGATGGCAGCAGTTCGGGATCGTTTCCGGCGAACGAATTGGTGACAGCTTCGCGACTCACCCATTTGGCGGCCTCGATCTCGACGGGATCAATCGTTAGGTCGGTATTTAGCGCCTCGGCGGTACAACCGATCATCAGGGATGTCGGAAATGGCCACGGTTGGCTGGCGAGATAGCCGACCTTGCCGATCCGCACTCCGGTTTCCTCGAATACTTCGCGGCGCACGGCTTCCTCGATGCCTTCACCCGGCTCCATGTACCCTGCAAGCAACGAGAACATGCCTTCGGGCCAATGCGGGGAGCGGCCAAGCAATACGTCGTTTCTGTGGGTGACTAGCATGATAACCACGGGATCTGTGCGCGGGAAATGCATGTGCGCGCAGGCGGGGCAAAGCCGCTGCCAACCGCCTTGGGAAACCACCGTTGGTGCGCCGCAGTTCGAGCAATACATGTGGTTCAAATGCCACGCGAAAATGCCTTTGGCGGTGGCGGCATCGCCTGCATCATCGTGGGTCAAGTCAGACATGATGGAGCGCAGATCGATGAATTTTACCGTATCGGGAAGGCTTGGATGTTGATTGCGGCTTTCATCGCGAAATTGCCCGATCTCGTCTTTGTCGGCGTTTTTGTCCTGCCAAGCGGACACATCATAAGCGAAGCGTGGTTCGCCTGCTTGCAAGCCAAGGAATATCGGGGCCTCCGTCGCCTCTTTCAGGATTTCGACATCCATCGATAACCACGCAAGGCAAGGTGCGCCGGACACGTCAACCAGCGGCTTCCCGTGCCACAGTGGCAGGGCGCGTGCGGTTGGGATTTTAAGGATTGTGTCGTCGCCACGCAAATGGGCCGCGCGGTCCAATGTGCCACCGGCAAAGGTGACGGATTCGTTGTCTTGCATGCGTTCCTCCTGTTTCGCGGGCGAGAGTGCGATATGGCGCTGCTCAAGTCCATAGAACGCGAGTGGTTTATTGGGGTGCGATCACACCGCGCTGTTGTGAATTCCCAACGCGATGGCGATGTAAAAACATACCGAGGCGACCAGAACAAACCCATGCCAGATTGCGCGGGAAAATTTCAGCGATTTCCAGACGTAAAAAATTACGCCGAGTGTGTATGTTAGGCCACCGCCAACGATAAGCGCTGTTGCGGTGGTGGGTAAAACCGGCACCAGAGACCATATCAGAATGACGCTTAACCACCCCATAATCAGATAGAGGATGGTTCCGGATTTCCCCGGTGTGCGCCAGAAAAACAACTTTCGGATCACCCCGAANGNGGCCAANCNCCAAACGNTGGCTAGCACCAGATANGCNGACANGCTGCCGATCANCACCACCAATGGTGTATATGTTCCGGCGATTTTNAGGTAAATCGCGGCGTGATCTATCCGGCGAAAAATGGGGCGCGTGGTTTCCCATGGGCTCATATTATAAAGCGCGGAGGCGCTGAATGTTGCGATCATGGCGATACTGTAAACGACCAGCGAAGCCGTCTGCCCGCCGCTTAATTGGCCAAAATTCCACAGTGCCAGAAAAACTGCGCCGAAAATGGCCCCG
>JAESQH010000087.1 GCA_016765235.1 Paracoccaceae bacterium | reverse complement strand
TAACGCATTAGCAAGCGCCGTCCTGAAACCCCGCGCGCTTCGGCGGCGGTCACATAAAGTTTGCCGATTTCATCGGACATAAGGGCGCGTACGGTCTGGATCGCGAAGGCGGTTGCGGACCAGCCAAGGATAAATATCGGCAGCCATGCGTGGCCGAGGAAATCTATAAACTTGTCGTAGGACCAGGCGGCATCTCGGAATTCCTTGGAGAATAATCCCGTGAGACTGTTGCCGAACATGACCGTTGAAAACAACATAATCATCAGCGCCAGAAGGAAGTTTGGCAATGCCAGACCAAGGTAGCTAACCAAACGAAGGCTGTTGTTCAGAACTGCGTTTTTCGAAGTCGCGGCAAGGATACCAACAGGGATCGCAATGGCATAGGCGAGCAGCAGGGCCGATAGACACAGTCCAAGGCTCAACCAGAATTTCTGCCCCAGAAGTTGGGCGATGTTGACACGAAGGATACAGCTGTCACCGAATTCGCCCTGGAAGGCGTTGAATATCCACGAGCCCCAGCGTTGTACGTATGGCCGATCAAGACCAAGACGAACGCGTTCGATCTGAATATCCGCGGGTGTAATCACCGACCCTTGAGAGTTCTTGAAGGCAACGTACCGCTCGGCACAATCGCCGGGTACCAGTTCCATCAATGTAAATACAATAAACGACACTAGAACCAATGTTAGAATGGCCAGTGCAGCACGTACTGCAACGAATTTGGAGAATTGAAGCATTCTTAATCTACGCCCCCGAAGAATTTGGTATTGGTCATTTTGACCTTGTTTTTATTGAATTGCGGGCAATTTACACTGCCCGCAACCTGTTTCTAGGTCCAACTTAGCAGGACCACTAAGTCCAATCTGGAAGGACTACTCGTCCAACCACCACTGAGTCGCGCGGTACGGATATGTCCGGTAATACGCGTAAGACTGTGTCTTGAACTCGGTTACGTTCTTCAGATCGTTGTTCCAGTAGATCGGTGCAACTGCTTTCACAGTACCGATGAACAACATGCTATCAACGATGTTCTGAACCATACGGGCACCAATTTCATTGGACTCGTCGGAACCGGCAACTGCTGCTTGGAACAGATTGATATCAGCCATCAACTCATAAGCGAACTCTGGTGGTTTAACACCGGATGCGCCGTCTGTGTCGATGTATTCACCCCACAACATACCTGCACGCAAGTTGAAGTAGTTGTCGTATGGTGGCTGGAACAGCTCTGACACGCCCAAAATAACAGCCAATGGCTGGCCTTTCGCGTACATCATAACGTCGAGCTGGTTCGAAGACATCGCAGAACGGAATTCGTCCGTTGTGACTTCTTTCACCGTGTTGTCTACGCCAACGTCACGCCAGTTTTGACCAACAAGCTCAACCATTTTGATCGAAACAGCCTGTGTCGCCACTTGCATGTTCAGAACGAGCTTTTCGCCATTTGGCATTTCGCGCATTCCGTCGCCGTCAAGGTCTACCATGCCCATTTCGTCAAGCAACGCGTTTGCCATATCAGGATCGAACTGAGCGTAGGCTTGCTCCAATTCCTCGCTAACAAACGACGGTGTTGGCGAGAACGCGATATATTGCTGTGGTCGGCCAAGGCCGAAGAACACAACTTCGTTGATCTCGTCACGGTTCATCGCAACAGACATCGCACGACGGAAACGGACATCGCCAAAGACTTCGCGTTTACCCAGATCCTCCGACGTTACGTTGAAAGCAAACGTGCCCAGCGCAATTTCAGGCTTCAGATCAACAGAGAAGTTACCCTTTTCCATATTGTCCAGAAGCAGTGGTGCGTAATCGAGGTTCAGCGCCTGAGACTTATAGTCAACTTCGGCGTTGACCAGTTTCAGAAGACGAACTTCGCTTTCACCAACGAACAACTCGTCTTGTTTGTTGATGTATGGCAACTGTTGGCCAGCTGTATCAACCTGGAAGAAGTACGGATTCGCAACCAGACGACGGCCTTCCGTGTTTTCCGAGACGATGATGAAGCTTTCCAGTGTTGGTACTGTGTCAGCAGGCATGCCCGCAACTAGATCAGGGTTGGCCAACATAGGTGTCGGTGTATCCATCCAGTCAGAGTTACCATAGTAGGCTTGGATCGCGGCATAGCCGTTTTCAAAACCNAGNGCCTGNGCATTTGCATCCGCATTTGGATCAATGTCAGGGTGGAACTGGCCAAGGAATTCCATCGGCTGGAAGCCCNGTGCATAGTGGTTCGCAAAGTGCGACAGCAGACCGGGTTTCGGTGAAGGCAAGTTGAACTGCACGGTTGTTTCATCAATAACAACAACATCCATCACTTCGCCAGCAACGAGAACGTAATCTTTCGGGATTTCCCGAACATTACTGTCTGTCGCAAGGTTATCATACCAGAACTTGACGTCCCGCGCGCCGAAAGCTGAACCGTCGGACCATTTGTGGCCTTCACGCAAGAAGAACGTCAACTGTGTGAAGTCCTCGTTCCATTCCCAGCCTTTAGCTACGTTTGGTACGATTGTCTGAAGGTCATCCGAATAGCGAACAAGGTTCACGTGACGAATAGACATAAAGTCCGATGTGCCAGATTCTGTCGCGTTCGAAAGCGCGTCAAAAGTACCACCGTAAGAACCGATGGAGCTATACGGAGCCACAATTAGCGGCTCGGATGGGATACGATCAGCCAGCGGCGGTAGTGGGCCGTTGCCGCGGATCGCTGCGTTTAGTTCTTCAATAGAAGGGTTAGCCGAGAATTCCACGGTACAGTTGGCAATCGCCTCGAATTCAGCCAACTCGTATTGCTGTGGAAAAGCGCCGGCCCCGACGCCCATCATGTCGTCCACTGTCACTGCTGGACAAACGGCGGCCGAAGCCCCGCTCGCCAGCGCGACTAGCGCGACACCTGATAATAGTAGTGCTTTCATTGTATTTCCTCTCCGTTGTTATTCGCTTCAAGGCGGTAAATCCCCTCGAGCGTCTTAATAAGCTACGTTTGTTTCGTAATTTTATCATTTCGATGAACAAATTGCGACAACACCGCTTTGTCAATTACCTTCCCTTATACTAAATCACCAATTCTAACGAGCGGTTAACCCGAATAAGGTTGGTCAACCTGAACAAGATTGTACATAAGTCCCCGACCTGTCAATAATTTTTCAGTCTTGACTGCCTGAAATTCACATAATTGTCATATGCGCGAATTGGCATGCGTTCGCGTGGGGGGCTTAGACGACGACAGATCGTGGGCGCAATCCCTAAAATCCCCAACAACAACAGGTGACTATTTCGTTGTCCAACACTATTTTGCATTTTTGCAATCCCGCTTTGCGCACCGAACTGAACGATGGTTCATTTTTTTCTTTACCTGCGAAATAATCTTGCTAAGGTCATAGGCAACAAGGACGGAATCAATCCGACCGCTACGCGACAACATGCGTTTTAGAAGGCCAACGGGTGTGATTCACCCATCTGGGAGGATACCGAAGCGATGAACGCAACCATTATTGATGGTGAACTAGACACGTTCCCGAAGCTGTTGGCGCGCAATGCAATCAAGTTTTCGGACAAGGCTGCCTATCGCGTAAAAGAGTTCGGCATCTGGCAGACCTGGACATGGACGCAAACCAAAGACGAGATCGAGGCGCTGGCGCTTGGCTTGCTAGCGCTTGGCCTGAACGAGGGTGACCACGTTGCCATTATCGGCCGTAATCGCCCACATCTGTACTGGGCCATGACAGCCGCGCAATGCTGCGGTGCTATTCCGGTTCCGCTATATAATGACGCTAACGCTGAAGAGATGGCTTATGTGCTGGAACATTCCGGCGCGCGTTTTGTGATCGTGGAAGATCAGGAGCAGGTCGATAAAGTTATCGATGCGCAGGAAACCGTGCACGGGATCGAGGAGATTATCTATCTCGATAAGCGCGGGATGCGGAAATACGACCACACCCATATGAACGCGTATGAAGATGTACAGGCGGAGGGTCTTGCGGGACGCAACCGCCTCGAACCAATCATGCAGGAACGTTGCGCAGCGCTGATTATCGATAGCACCTGTGTGATGTTGTACACGTCCGGTACTACGGGCCGCCCGAAAGGCGTCGTGCTTTCGAACCGGAATATCATTTCTGCGTCGGCATCGTCTTCCGAATTTGACGACCTGAACGCTGGCGACAGCGTGCTGGCGTATCTGCCCATGGCATGGGTTGGCGATTTCATTTTCTCTATCGGGCAATGTTTCTGGACAGGGTTCTGCGTTGCATGCCCCGAAAGCACCGAAACCATGCAGACGGATTTGCGCGAGATCGGGCCAAGCTATTTCTTCGCCCCGCCCCGTTTCTTCGAGGGGATGCTGACAACCGTTATGATCCGTATGGAAGACGCAAGCCCGCTTAAACAGCGTATGTTCAAGTATTTCATGAGCCACGCCAAAAAGGTCGGCCCTGCGATTCTGGACGGCAAAACGGTTAGCGCGGGGGATCGGTTCAAGTATCAACTCGGCAATATTCTGGTTTACGGTCCGCTGAAAAACACGCTGGGCATGTCGCTTGTGCGCGTTGGGTATACGGCTGGCGAGGCTATCGGGCCCGAGATTTTCGAGTTCTATCGCTCGCTCGGGATCAACCTTAAACAGCTTTACGGTCAGACCGAGGCCTCCGTGTTCATTACACAGCAACCTGACGGCGAGGTTCGCGCCGACACCGTTGGCGTTCCCTCCCCCGGCGTTGAGGTGAAAATCGCTGATAACGGCGAGGTGCTTTATCGTTCCGATGCGACCTTTATCGAATATTACAAAAACCCCGAAAGCACGGCTGACACCAAAGATTCTGAAGGTTGGGTGGCAACGGGCGATGCGGGCTTCTTCGAGGAATCCACGGGCCACCTGCGGATCATCGACCGCGCCAAAGACGTAGGCAAAATGTCGGACGGGTCGATGTTTGCGCCGAAATTCGTTGAAAACAAGTTGAAGTTTTTCCCGAACATTCTGGAAGTAGTTGTGTTCGGCAACGGTCGTGATACTTGCACCGCCTTCATCAATATTGACCTAAACGCCGTTGGTAACTGGGCAGAGCGTAACAACATTGCGTATGCTTCCTACCAAGAACTTGCGGCCCATCCCGAAGTTTACCAAACCATCAAATCGCATGTGGAAGAGGTGAATATATCTGTCGCCGAGGATTCCATGTTGTCGGGCTGCCAAATCAACCGTTTCCTCGTGTTGCACAAAGAATTGGATGCGGATGATGGCGAGATGACCCGAACCCGTAAAGTTCGCCGTGTGATTGTCGAAGATAAATACTCCGATCTGATCGACGCGTTGTATAGCGGGGCCACCGAAATCTCGACTGAAACCGAAGTGACTTACGAGGATGGTCGCAAGGGTTCGATCAAGGCAACGATCCAGATTGAAGATGCAAAAACAGTAGCACGGAAGGCAAAAGCAGCATGAATGCTACAGCAGAAAGCTATGTAACCGAAGATGGGCGCACAATTGGCGCTCCGGTTATGGAAATGAAGAACATTACGTTGAAGTTCGGCGGTGTGACCGCGATCTCGGACATCTCGTTCGATATTCGCGAAGGTGAAATTCGGGCAATCATTGGGCCAAATGGCGCGGGCAAATCGTCGATGCTGAACGTCATCAACGGGTTTTACCACCCGCAGGAGGGCGAGATTTGGTTTCGCGGCGAGAAACGCAAGCCGATGAAGCCCTACCAGATTGCCCAGCAAGGTATCGCGCGGACATTCCAGAACATCGCTTTGTTCAAAGGTATGAGCACGCTGGATAACATCATGACTGGGCGGTTCACGCACATGAAAACCAACATGTTTTGGCAGGCGATCTGGAAAGGCCCGGCCGAACGTGAAGAAAACCTTAATCGTGATATTGTAGAACACGTGATCGACTTTCTTGAAATTCAAGCTATCCGCAAAACGCCGGTTGGCCGCCTGCCTTATGGTTTGCAAAAACGTGTGGAGCTGGGTCGTGCGCTGGCCGCGCAGCCCAAGTTGCTGCTGCTGGACGAACCGATGGCCGGCATGAACGTCGAAGAAAAAGAGGATATGTCCCGCTTTATTCTGGATGTGAACGACGAATTTGGCACCACCATCGCCCTGATTGAGCACGACATGGGCGTGGTTATGGATATCTCGGACCGCGTGGTGGTTCTGGATTACGGCAAGAAAATTGGCGATGGAACGCCGGATGAAGTGCGCAATAATCAAGATGTGATCGACGCCTATCTGGGTGTGGCGCATGACTAGGGAGCTTTGATATGTCAGCTAATTTTTTCTATACGATCGAGGTGATTGCCAACGGTCTTATGACCGGAGTGATGTACTCGTTAGTGGCGCTCGGCTTTGTGCTTATCTTCAAGGCGTCGGGTGTTTTCAACTNTGCACAAGGCGTTATGGCGCTGTTTGCGGCATTAACGCTGGTGGGCATTCAAAGCGGACAAGTGCCGTTCGCGCGTCTTATCAATGTAATTTTTGGCACGCAGCTTCATAAGTTCGGGTGGGAAGTTCCGACCATTATCGCGATGATTCTGGCCCTTGCAGTAATGATCGGTTTCGCCTTCCTTGTAGAGCGTTACATCCTTAAACATCTGGTTAACCAAGATCCTATAATTCTGTTTATGGCCNCCATCGGGCTGGCCTACTTCATGGAAGGTTTTGGCGATCTGATGTGGGGCTCCGACATCAAGAAACTTGATGTGGGTCTGCCGCAGGGCGGAAATGTTTGGCTGGAAAATGCAACAGAGGGTTGGGCCGAGGGGTTCTATGGTTTCTACCTTGATAACCTCGATATGTGGGCGACCGTTATTGCGGTTGCACTGGTTGCCAGTCTGATTGTCTTTAGCAATTACACCAAAACTGGCCGCGCCCTTCGTGCGGTGGCCGATGATAACCAAGCGGCATTGTCGGTGGGGATCAGCCTGCGTACGATTTGGGTGATCGTCTGGTCGCTGGCTGGTTTCGTGGCTTTGGTTGCGGGTGTCATGTGGGGTGCTAAATCGGGTGTGCAATTCTCGCTATCGCTAATCGCGCTTAAGGCGTTGCCAGTGCTGATGTTGGGCGGGTTCACCTCGATCCCCGGCGCAATCGTTGGCGGTATGATTATCGGTGTGGGCGAAAAATTGTTCGAATTCTCGGTTGGGCCATACATCGGCGGCGCGACAGAAAACTGGTTCGCCTATGTGCTGGCGTTAATATTCCTCGTGTTCAGACCCCAAGGTCTGTTCGGCGAAAAGATCATCGAGAGGGTTTGATCAATGTTTTACCGTGAATCAGGCGACTTCAAAACTACTTACGCCAAAGACACNCAGACCTTCCCGATCAAGCNGGACCGCTTGGGATACTATGTNATCCTCGCGATTGCGCTTATCGGTATTCCCACATTGCTGATTATGGATGTCGGTGGAGGTTCGAGTTACTGGGTTAACGCAATCCTTTTACCGTTCTTGATCTGGGCGATCGCTGCAATCGGACTAAACATCCTCGTTGGGTACTGTGGTCAACTTAGCCTTGGCAGCGGTGGATTTATGGCTGTGGGGGNGTATGCGTCATATAAGTTAATGACTTCGTTCCCCGACTTGAATCTCATCATAATTGTTATTCTGTCGGGTGCTGTAACCGCCGCAGTTGGCGTGCTTTTCGGGTTGCCCAGCTTGCGGATCAAAGGGTTTTATCTGGCTGTGGCAACTTTGGCGGCACAATTCTTTCTTGTATGGCTGTTTAACAAAGTGCCTTGGTTCTACAACTATTCCGCATCGGGCCAGATTAACGCGCCAAAACGATCCATTTTGGGGTTCGAAATAACCGGAGCAACGGCGACACCCGAAGCGAGATATCTGTTCTGTCTGGTTCTGCTTATTGCGGTTGCATGGGTTGCCCGCAACCTGACGCGTGGCCGGATCGGTCGCAGCTGGATGGCGATCCGCGACATGGATATTGCCGCGGAAATCATCGGGGTGGCTCCGCTGAAAACCAAGCTGTCAGCATTCGGCGTTAGCTCCTTCTTCATTGGCATCGCGGGGGCGCTGTATTTCGCGGTTTACCTTGGTGCGGTCGAAGTTGGTGAATCGTTTGGCATTCAGAAATCGTTCCTGCTGTTATTCATGGTCATCATTGGCGGGCTAGGTTCGATTTTCGGCAGCATCATTGGCGCCGCATTTATGGTTCTGATGCCAGTGCTGCTTAAGAACATAATGGTTGGCCAACTAGGTTGGGCCATTGATATTGGCGCGCATTTCGAATTAGTTATCGTCGGCGCATTGATTATTATATTTCTTATTCTGGAACCTCACGGGCTTGCACAGCTCTGGCGGTTGTTGAAGGAGAAATTACGTCTTTGGCCTTTCCCACACTAGGGGTGGCCAAAATATAAGCCACCGATGAATTCGGGGCATCACCTGTCGTAACTTTAAGGGAGGACGACATGAAACTAACTAAACTGGCAGCAATTGCTGTCGCCGCGGTAACAGCCGCAAGCCCTGTGATGGCGGAATTGGTATTTCCATCACTAAGCTATCGTACCGGACCATTCGCAACTGGCGGTATTCCAGTAGCTGACGGATACTCCGATTACTTTACTATGCTGAATGAGCGCGATGGCGGTATTGGTGGCGTAATGACCCGCGTACCAGAATGCGAAACAGCCTATAACACTGAAAAAGGTGTTGAGTGTTATGAAGCCACAAAAGGCGACGGCGCACTGCTTTACCAACCGCTTTCAACCGGTATTACTTATCAGCTGATTCCGAAAACAGAAGCAGACGATATTCCGCTGCTGACAACGGGTTACGGGCGTACGTCCGTGGCGAATGGTAAAGTGTTCAGCCATGCCTTCAACTTCCCGGTAAACTATTGGGATGGTGCATCGATNGGNGTTAATCACTTCCTTGANTTGAACGACGGNGATCTTTCCGACAANAAAATCACGCTGCTTTACTTCAATGGTGCCTACGGCAAAGAGCCAATTCCAACACTTGAAGCTTTGTCTGAGAAGTATGGCTTCGAGTTCAACTCCATTCCTGTTGACTATCCTGGTCAAGAACAGAAATCGCAGTGGCTACAAATCCGCCGTGAGCGTCCTGACTACGTTATGTTCTGGGGCTGGGGTGTTATGAACCAAGTCGCCATCCAAGAAGCTGCAAACATCGGCTTCCCTATGGAAAACTTCATGGGTATCTGGTGGTCCGGTTCTGAAAACGACGTTCTACCTGCTGGCGATGGCGCTGACGGTTACAAAGCTTTGGCGTTCCACAATGTTGGCGACGACTATCCTGTATTTGACGACATCCAAGAATTCGTTGTCGACAGGGGCCTTGCAGCTGGTGACGGCAACAACATTGGTACTGTTCTCTATAACCGCGGGATATATGCAGCGATGCTTGCTTCCGAAGCGGCGAGGACTGCGCAGGAAATGTTTGGTGTTGCGCAGATCGATTCAGGCATGATGCGTGANGCGATGGAAGTTCTGGAAATCACAGAAGAGAAAATGGNCGCGGCNGGTATGCCAAACTTTGGNCCAACTTTCACTGTGACGTGTGAAAACCACGGTGGTCCGGGTCTTGGTGCTGTTGCACAATGGGACGCGTCGGCTAAAGAATGGAATCTGATCACAGATTTCAAACCTTCCGACAAGTCGGTAATCCAACCTCTTATCGATGCTGACTCAGCGGCTTACGCTGCCGAGAACGACATCGCAGAGCGTTGTAACTAAACGAACCCTCTCCGGCCCTTATCTGGGCCGGAGAACCCAATTTGTTTTGACATTTAAAAACTACGGGATACGCAGATGCTTGATGCTGGCAAGACACAAGAGACCCTTCTGGAGGTCAACAATATCGAGGTTATTTACAACCACGTTATTCTGGTTCTGAAAGGCGTGTCTCTAAGCGTCCCCAAGGGCGGTATTACTGCGCTTCTTGGTGGCAACGGCGCGGGTAAATCCACGACGTTGAAAGCCATTTCCAATCTGCTGCGGTCNGAGCGCGGTGACGTTACCAAAGGCACTATTGAGTATCGCGGGGAGTCGATTACCGACCTTAACCCTGCTGACCTCGTTAAACGCGGAGTCATTCAAGTCATGGAAGGGCGGCATTGTTTCGAGCACCTTACCGTTGAGGATAACCTGATGACGGGGGCTTACACGCGGCGCGATGGTAAAGGGGCCGTCGCGGCAGACCTCGAGATGGTATACAACTATTTTCCACGTCTGCGCGAACGTCGCAAATCGCAAGCGGGGTATACTTCGGGTGGTGAACAACAAATGATCGCGATTGGTCGCGCTTTGATGTCTAAACCCGAAACCGTGCTGCTGGACGAACCTTCAATGGGATTGGCTCCACAGTTGGTGACCGAGATTTTCGAGATAGTTAAAGGCCTCAACGAAAAAGAAGGCGTGTCCTTCCTGTTGGCCGAGCAAAATACGAACGTCGCGCTGAAATACGCTCACCACGGTTACATCCTTGAATCGGGTCGTGTCGTGATGGAAGGGCTGGCGTCTGAATTGCGCGAAAACCCCGACGTGAAGGAATTTTACCTCGGTATGTCCGACGAAGGCCGCAAATCTTTCCGCGACGTGCGTTCCTATCGTCGCCGCAAACGCTGGCTCAGCTAATTCGCAATGCCAGTTGTAACCTAACCTAATCTCGAACGCGGGGATTCTTGCGCCGCCAAAGGAAGACCCCATGTCTGAATATTTTGACGACCTCGAAACCCGCTCCACCGACGAACGCGCATCCGCAATGGCGACAGCCCTGCCCCAACAGATCGCGAATGCGATGACGGCTTCAGGCATGTCCGCCCATCTTGGCGATGTGGACGCCGCGTCAATCAACGACCGCGCTGCGTTAGCAGCGCTACCGGTCCTTCGTAAATCCGATCTTGGTGCTGCCCAAAAAGCCAACGCCCCTTTTGGTGGCTTCACCACTCGCACTACTCGCCACGTTTTCCAATCCCCAGGTCCAATCTATGAAATCGGCGGCATGACTGACGATTGGNGGCGCATGGGTCGTTTCCTACATGCCAGCGGCATCGGCAAAGGCGACATTGTGCAAAACTGTTTTTCCTACCACCTGTCGCCCGCTGGTATGATGTTTGAAAATGGTGCTGCCGCCGTTGGCGCAACAGTGTTTCCGGCAGGCACAGGCCAGACCGAACTGCAAGCACAAGCCGCCGCCGACCTTGGCGTCACAGCATATGCGGGCACACCGGATTATCTGAAAATCATCCTCGACAAAGGGGTTGAGATGGGCCTCGACTTATCCCGTATTACCCGCGCGGTTGTAGGTGGTGGCGCGCTGTTCCCAAGCCTTCGCCAAGAATACGCGGACCGCGGCATCAATTGCGTGCAGTGCTACGCCACAGCGGACCTTGGCAACATCGCTTACGAGTCCCCAGCGATGGAAGGCATGATCGTGGACGAAGGCGTGATCGTCGAGATCGTCACGCCCGGCACTGGAACCCCAGTTGCAGNTGGTGAAATTGGCGAAGNTATTGTGACCACGCTTAACCCCGACTACCCCCTGATCCGCTTTGCCACAGGTGATCTTTCAGCGGTGATGGCAGGTACGTCGCCGTGCGGGCGCACGAATATGCGCATCAAAGGCTGGATGGGTCGTGCGGACCAGACCACAAAGATCAAAGGCATGTTTGTTCGCCCCGAACAGGTTGCCGCCCTCGTTGACCGCCACCCCGAAATCCTGAAAGCCCGCATCATCGCCACCCGCATTGGGGAGCAAGNCGCCATGACCGTTCAGATCGAAGCCGAGGCAATCGATCAGGACGCCGCCGCCGCATCCGTGCAAGCCACCCTGAAACTTCGCGGTAAAATCGAAGTTCACGCCCCCGGCAGCTTGCCAAAAGACGGAAAGGTTATCGATGATCAACGAAGCTATGAATAGTTTTTACCCTCGAACAATGTGGTGATCTTTCTGGTTTCGCGCAGCATATGCTCGCGAAACAGGGCCACTCGTTTATTGTTGCGTAGATCGCGGTGATAAAGCAGCCAAAGCCCGAGTTCGTGATGCGCTTCCGGTTCCCGAAACCTGACCAACGCAGGATCGCCGTCGCCTAGAAAACACGGCAAATAGGCAACGCCTAGCCCTTCTTTCATCGCCGCCACGGTCAATTGCGTGTCATCGACGCAAAACGCATGATCGGCCTGCGGGCGC
>JAESQH010000086.1 GCA_016765235.1 Paracoccaceae bacterium | reverse complement strand
AAGCAGGTTTGCGTGGCGGGCCAACGGGTGATTTGTACATCTTCATCGAAGTGCAACCACACGAAATATTCGAGCGTGAGAACCGGAACCTGTTCTGTCAAATCCCGATTTCTATGGCAACCGCTGCCATTGGCGGCGAGTTTGAAGCGCCGACACTGGATGGTGGACGCTCCCGTGTGAAGGTTCCGGCAGGTGTGCAATCAGGCAAACAGTTGAGGCTTCGTGGCAAAGGTATGCCCTCCTTGCGCGGCGGTGCCGCTGGCGATTTGTATATCGAACTGGCGGTTGAAACACCGGTTAATCTGACTGCGCGGCAGAAAGAACTTCTTAAGGAGTTCGAAGAATTAAGCAGCGAAAATAACCCTGCTTCCAGCGATTTCTTCAGCAAAGTAAAAAGCTTTTGGGAAGAAGTGAAGGGTTAACGAAACCCTCCCGCCTTCATAAAAACGGCCCCAAGGGGCCATTTATTTTTCGTTGGGCCAAGCCGCTTCGCGGCGATTACGCGTGAATTGCGCCGTCGCCACACGCCAAGGCCGCCTCGCGGACGGCTTCGGAATATGTGGGGTGTGCATGGCAGGTGCGGGCGATGTCTTCGGCGGATGCGCCAAATTCCATGGCGACGCAGATTTCGTGGATAAGCTCACCTGCAGCTGGCCCCATCAGATGACATCCTAGAATGCGATCCGTTGTGGCATCGGCCAAAATCTTAACAAAACCTTCACCGGCGAAATTCGCTTTGGCGCGACCGTTGCCCATAAAGTTGAATTTGCCAACTTTGTAGGCTCGGCCTTCTTCTTTCAACTGCTCCTCGGTTTTACCAACGGAGGCAACTTCGGGCGCCGTATAAATCACACCCGGAATGACGTCATAGTTCACATGGCCCGCTTGGCCAGCGATGGTTTCAGCAACCGCCATGCCTTCGTCTTCGGCCTTATGGGCCAGCATCGGGCCAGCGATCACGTCGCCGATTGCATAGACTCCTGCAACATTTGTTTGCCAATGCTTGTCGGTTTGAACTTGTCCGCGGTCGGTCACCTCGACTCCGATTTCCGCAAGACCCAAACCATCCGTAAACGGTTTACGGCCTGTGGCCACCAAAACGACGTCGGCGTCGATTGTTATTTCGGTATCGTTTTTCAGCAGTTTATAAGTGATCTTCGCCTTGGTTTTTGTGGTTTCAACTTTCTGAACCGCCGCGCCCATCACAAACTTCAGGCCTTGTTTTTTCAAGCTACGCTGGAAAGTTTTACAGATTTCGGCGTCCATGCCCGGTGTGATTTGATTGAGGAATTCGACGACCGTGACTTCGGAGCCGAGGCGGGAGTAGACTGAGCCAAGCTCCAATCCGATTACACCAGCACCGATGACGACCAGCTTTTTGGGGACTTTTGGCAGGCTCAACGCGCCCGTTGAGGTTACCACAATTCGTTCATCGACCGTGACGCCGGGTAGGGAGGATGGTTCGGAACCTGTTGCAATCACTATGTTTTTCGCGGTGTGGACATCGTCACCCACCGTCACTTCACCCTTGCCAGTGATCTTTCCCCAGCCTTGGATGTAGTCGACTTTGTTCTTCTTGAACAGGAACTCGATTCCGGCGGTGTTGCCGTCAATCACGCCCTGTTTGTAGTCCATCATTTTGCCCATATCGACCGACGGGCTTTTGCCCATCAGGCCCATTTTGGTGAAGTTTGTTTGGGCTTCGTGCAATGAATGTGATGCATGCAGCAAGGCTTTTGAGGGGATGCACCCGACGTTCAGGCAGGTTCCGCCGAGCGCCCCGCGCCCTTCAACACACGCCGTTTTCAGGCCGAGCTGGGCGCAGCGGATTGCACAGACGTAGCCGCCGGGGCCTCCGCCAATTATGATAACGTCGTAGTTGGACATGGGTGTCTCCTTTGGCAAAAACGGCCGGAATTTCGTGTACACAACCCGTACACAACGCGTGCACAACACGTATGCACAATTTCGTTAAATCCGGCGAATTCCTTTACATATCGTTAATCTAAAACCGCTTCGCGCCCATTTTGCAAGGTTAGCGTCACGGTCAGTTTGGTCTCGGGTGAATCGTGTATCTCGATTGGCATGTTGCCGTCACCGAGCGTGTTTAGCAATTTATTAACTTCTTTGGCGTATCTTGTGTTTAGAACGATGGATTTTAGGCGTGCCCTTAAGTCCGTCATTCCAGACGCCGGATGGGCCTGCATGTCGGTTGGCCACTCCATTATCATCGGGGCTGCGCCGTCCAGCGGGATAGCCCCATCTTCGCGAACGGCGAAGCGCCAAGTTAGATCGCCGCGCGTTTGCGTGCGCGGTGTGCCCAGATCAATGCCGAGGGATTTGGCGATGGCCAAGTCTTTGTCGAGATCGTCGGAGTTGAGAACCCACGAGTGCGTTTTGGCGCGATTGGAAAAGGATTTCTGAACGGCTGGATCATCCAAGCCGAACCAACGGTTTTGTGAGGGGTTTGGGGCGGTTGGATTGATCGAGATTACCTCGAAAAACGTATCTGCGCTCAGCGACATTAACAGGTTGTGCGTGCCCATTAACGGGTGTTCGCCGCCCATGGGAATGCTCAAGCCAGTTTGGTCAGCCACATACGCGGCCCCTTGTTCAAGGGTCGCGCAGCCAATGGCGATGTGGTCGAAACGTATCATGGATGATGTGCCTTGTGATTTACAAATCCATTAGCAAGCGGCGCGGATCTTCGAGCGCTTCTTTAACGCGCACGAGGAACGTTACCGCGCCTTTGCCATCCACGACGCGGTGGTCGTAGGACAGGGCGAGGTACATCATCGGGCGGATGACGATTTCGCCGTTAACCACTACGGGGCGGTCCTGAATTTTGTGCATTCCCAAAATACCGGATTGCGGTGGGTTCAGGATGGGCGAAGACATTAATGATCCGTAAACGCCACCGTTAGAGATGGTGAATGTGCCGCCCTGCATCTCTGCCATCGAAAGTTTGCCGTCGCGTGCGCGTGCGCCAAGCTCGCCGATTTTCTTTTCGATCGCGGCGAAGGACATTTGGTCAGCATCGCGCACAACTGGCACAACGAGGCCGGTTGGCGTGCCAGCGGCCACACCCATGTGGACGAAGTTTTTGTAAACCACATCGGTGCCGTCGATTTCAGCGTTAACTTCGGGGACTTCTTTTAGCGCATGGCAACATGCTTTGGTGAAGAACGACATGAAGCCCAGTTTCACGCTGTGTTTTTTGAGGAACAGGTCTTTGTATTCGTTCCGCAAGTCCATGATCGCGGACATATCCACCTCGTTATAGGTGGTTAGCATGGCGGCGGTGTTCTGGGATTCTTTTAGGCGACGCGCGATTGTTTGGCGAAGGCGTGTCATTTTTACACGTTCTTCGCGGGCGCTGTCATCCGCGGCAACTGGTGCGCGCGGGGCGGCTGGTACTGGTACGGGGGCCGCAGCGACTTTCAAAACGTCTTCTTTCATAACGCGACCATCGCGGCCAGTGCCTGTTACTTGATCCGAAGTCAGGCCTTTTTCTGCCATCAATTTCTTGGCGGAAGGGGCATCTTCGACGTCTTTGGCAGGGGCAGAGGTGGCCGCGGGTTGAGGTGCGGCTTCGACTGCAGCCGGGGTGGCCGCAGCGGTTGCGCCTTCGGTGATGTTGGCGAGCAGGGCGTCAACGCCGACGTTTTCCCCTTCCTGCGCTACGATTTCGGACATGACACCTGCAACCGGCGAGGGAACCTCGACCGTTACTTTGTCTGTCTCAAGCTCGCAGAGCATTTCATCGACAGCCACGGCGTCGCCGGGCTTCTTGAACCATGTTGCCACGGTGGCTTCGGTGACGCTTTCACCTAGAGTTGGAACGCGAATTTCCGTCATTGGTTCAATTCCTTTAAAGTGTTAGCGCGTCGTTAACGAGCGCTGCTTGTTGTGCTTTATGTGCTGACCCTAAGCCCGTTGCCGCGGATGCAGACGATGCGCGACCGATATAGGCGGGGCGTTTGGTTTTTGCGTCGATCCGGCCGAGAACCCATTCAATGTTGGGTTCAACGAACGTCCAGCCACCTTGGTTTTTCGGTTCTTCCTGACACCAGACTACATCTGCGCTGGCAAATCGTTGTAGTTCACTAATCAACGACATGGCCGGGAACGGATAGAATTGTTCGAGGCGCATCAGGTAAATATCGTCGATGCCGCGCGCGTCGCGTTCGGCCAGAAGGTCGTAGTAGACTTTGCCGGAACACATAACCACACGTTTGATATCTTCGTCCGGTTTCAGGACCGTATCCGATTGGCCGGATTGGGCGCTGTCCCACAATACGCGGTGGAAGCTGGAGCCGGTTTGCATTTCCTTCATCGTCGAAACCGCGCCTTTGTGGCGCAGTAAGGATTTTGGCGTCATGATGATCAGCGGCTTGCGGAAGGTCCGGTGCAACTGGCGGCGCAGGATGTGGAAGTAGTTGGCCGGTGTTGTGCAGTTGGCGACGATCCAGTTGTCTTCGGCGGAAAGCTGAAGGAAACGTTCCAGGCGGGCGGAGGAATGCTCCGGCCCTTGGCCCTCGTATCCATGCGGCAGCAGCATGACCAAACCGGACATGCGCAGCCATTTGCGTTCGCCCGAACTGATGAACTGGTCGATCATGATCTGTGCGCCGTTGGCGAAATCCCCAAACTGCGCTTCCCACAGGGTCAGCGCGTTCGGTTCCGCCAGCGTGTACCCGTATTCATAGCCGAGCACCGCGTATTCGGACAGCATGGAGTCGATGACCTCGTAGCGCGCCTGACCTTCTTTGATATTGTCGAGGGGCAGGTAGCGTTGTTCGGTTTGCTGGTCGATGATACCGGAGTGGCGGTGGCTGAATGTGCCGCGCATGACGTCTTGGCCGGTCAGGCGAACGGGATAGCCTTCCAGCAACAATGTTCCGAAGGCCAATGCCTCGGCTGTTGCCCAGTCGATGCCTTCGCCTGTTTTCAGGGTTTCCTTCTTGGCGTCCAATATCCGCACAACGGTTTTGTGTGGGTTGAAGCCTTCGGGCAGACGGGTCAGCGCGTCGGCCACCTCTTTTAGGCGGGCTTTTGTGGCGGGGGTTTTGCCGCGCTCGTATTGGTCTTGTTTGCGGTCGAGGTGTGACCAACGCCCATCAAGCCAGTCGGCTTTGTTGGGGTTGTAGTTTTTGCCGATCTCGAATTCTTCGTTCAGGTGGGCCTGAAACGCGGTTTTCACGTCCTCGATCTCGCCTTCGGGGATAAGGCCATCGGCGATAAGGCGGTCAGTATAAAGTTGCAGCGTGGTTTTCTGCTTCTTGATCGCGCGGTACATTTGCGGCTGTGTGAACATGGGCTCGTCGCCCTCGTTATGGCCGAAACGACGGTAGCAGAAAATGTCCAGAACCACGTCTTTATGGAACTTCTGACGGAACTCGATTGCGACCTTGGCGGCGTGAACCACTGCCTCGGGGTCGTCGCCGTTCACGTGAAAAATCGGGGCTTCGACCATCATCGCGATGTCGGTTGGATAGGGGCTGGAGCGCGAGTTGTGCGGCGACGTTGTGAAGCCGATCTGGTTGTTCACGACTATATGGATCGTGCCACCGGTGCGATGGCCTTTGAGGCCCGATAGGCCGAAACCTTCGGCGATGATACCTTGGCCCGCGAACGCAGCGTCGCCGTGCAACAGAAGCGGCAGGACCATGGAGCGGTCTTCGTCTTTAAGCTGCGATTGTTTGGCGCGAACCTTACCAAGGACAACTGGGTTAACCGCTTCCAAATGGCTTGGATTTGCGGTTAATGAAAGGTGAACTGAGTTGCCGTCGAATTCACGATCTGACGAGGCGCCGAGGTGATATTTCACGTCGCCGGAGCCTTCAACAGTGTCGGGTTTATAGCTGCCGCCCTGAAATTCGTGGAANATCGCNCGNTAAGGTTTGCCCATGAAATTNGCCAGCACCGACAAGCGGCCACGGTGGGGCATNCCGATTACGATTTCCTTAACGCCAAGCTGGCCACCGCGTTTAACGATTTGTTCAAGTGCGGGGATCAGGCTTTCGCCGCCGTCCAGACCGAACCGTTTGGTGCCCATGTATTTAACGTGGAGGTATTTCTCGAAGCCTTCGGCCTCGACCAGTTTGTTAAGGATGGCTTTGCGGCCTGCCTTGGTGAAGGCGATTTCCTTGCCGTATCCCTCAATGCGCTCTTTCAGCCAGCCGGCCTCTGCGGCGTTGGAAATGTGCATGTATTGCAACGNGAATGTGCCGCAATAGGTGCGTTTAACGATAGCGACAATCTCGCGCATGGAGCCGTGTTCAAGCCCTAATACCTTATCAAGGAAGATCGGGCGATCCATGTCAGCTTCGGTGAAGCCGTAAGTGGAGGGTTCCAGCTCGGGTTGCGGTGCTGGCGGGGTCAGGCGAAGCGGATCGAGGTCCGCAGCCAAATGCCCGCGAATACGATAGGCGCGGATTAGCATCAGCGCGCGAATGGAATCGAGGACGGCTTGTTTGACCTGTTCTTCGGAAATCGTTGCACCAACCTCGGCAGCTTTGGCCTTGATCTTGTCGCCAACTACTTCGGGTTCGGCCCACTGGCCATCGAGGGCGGCGGTTAGATCATCGTGCGGAACTGGCGGCCAATCGGTGCGTGCCCATGAAGGGCCAGCAGCTTCGGCGCGGGCAACGCTTGGTTCTTCGCCGAGCGCACGGAAAAACTGTTGCCAGCTTTCGTCTACCGAATTGGGGTCGTTGGCGAACCGCGCTTGCAGCTGCTCGATATACTCGGCGTTGTGTCCTTGCAGGAAGGATTCACTGTGGAATTGGTCGTTCGAGGATTGCTCTGTCATTGGCCTAGACGGAAAACCCGCTCCCTTTATATAGGCCCTTTAATTGGGCCTTGGAAAGAAACCCGGGCACCCTGATGGATGCCCGGGATATTATTAACCGATAGCTTTCAATACAGCTTCGCCCAGTCCTGCTGGGCTGTCGGCAACTACAAAACCCGCAGATCGCATAGCTTCGATTTTGTCTTCAGCGCCACCTTTGCCGCCAGCGACAATTGCGCCAGCGTGGCCCATGCGACGACCCGGAGGGGCCGTTAGACCGGCGATGAAACCGGCGATGGGTTTGGTGCGGCCACGTTTAGCCTCGTCCTTGAAAAACTGTGCGGCTTCTTCTTCGGCGGAGCCACCGATTTCACCGATCATGATGATCGACTGTGTTTCATCGTCGGCCAGAAGCAATTCCAGCGCATCGATGTGTTCCATGCCTTTGATCGGGTCACCGCCGATGCCGATGCAGGTCGATTGACCCAAGCCAGCGTCGGTTGTTTGCTTCACGGCCTCATATGTCAGCGTACCGGAACGTGAAATCACGCCCACGGAGCCGCGTTTGTGGATGTGCCCCGGCATAATGCCGATTTTGCACGCGTCCGGTGTGATAACGCCGGGGCAATTCGGGCCGATCAGGATGGATTTGGAACCCTCAAGCGCACGTTTCACACGCATCATGTCCAGCACGGGAATGCCTTCGGTGATGCAAACGATTAGCTCAAGCTCGGCGTCGATCGCTTCCAGAATAGCGTCAGCGGCGAAGGGGGGTGGAACGTAGATCGCTGTCGCATTTGCGCCAGTCACATGACGGGCTTCGTGCACAGTGTTGAAGATCGGCAAACCGATGTGGGTTTGACCCCCTTTACCGGGTGTCACACCACCAACCATCTGCGTGCCATAAGCAATCGCCTGTTCGGAGTGGAAAGTACCCTGCGAGCCGGTAAGACCCTGACAGATTACCTTGGTGTTTTCGTTAACTAATACGGCCATGGATCAGGCTCCTATTTTTCAGTTGGCGATGAAAACGCAAATGTTCCACCGTCTATTCCTAGTTTTTTTGCATCTATTAAGGAGATAAACGAATTGGGTGCAATGTTATCGGTGCCCCAANTCCTATATCGCTGTCCTGCGTCGTCATCGTCGAAGCGAGTATTGCCCATTGTTATTATTTTCTGTAACTCTCGCAATACTTCTTCAGAATCTAGGTCGGGATTCGCGACATCACAGTTAGACATTTCGATCCCATTGCGTTCGCTCCAAGATATACCAAGAGCGTATAATGGGGATAGATCGTCTTTGACCATCCATCCTCTGAATCTTGCATTAGGGTCTTGTGGTGCAAACATCTGAGCCTTAGCTCCAGACAGTTCTTCGTATCCAAAAACTTCCGCGCTCGATTCGATTTTATCGTTTCTACCGGCATTAGTAATGCAATGGCCAACAAAAGCCCGAGCAAGATCGCTCGATTCCGACGCAGCTGCGAGAGATGCCCCTACGACTACATGGATAAACAGAACAGCAATTGGAACAAGCGCGGGTCTCATAAACTAACCCTTCACTGCGGCAACAATTTTCTTGGCAGCATCGCCCAGATCATCCGCAGCAATAACCCCGAGGCCACTGTTGTTAATAATCTCTTTACCTTTTTCGACGTTTGTACCNTCAAGGCGNACAACCAGCGGNACNTTNAGGCCNACNTCCTGCACNGCNGCAACNACGCCCTCGGCGATNACATCGCAGCGCATGATGCCGCCGAAGATGTTNACNAGGATGCCTTTGACGTTGGGGTCAGAGGTGATGATCTTGAAAGCCTCGGTCACCTTTTCCTTGGTAGCACCGCCACCAACGTCGAGGAAATTCGCAGGTTCGGAGCCGTAAAGTTTGATGATGTCCATAGTGGCCATCGCCAGACCAGCGCCGTTAACCATACAGCCGATCTCGCCATCCAAAGTGATGTAGTTGAGATCGTATTTGGAGGCTTCCAGTTCCTTGGCGTCTTCTTCGGTCTCGTCGCGAAGGGCGACAATATCGGAGTGACGGTAGAGAGCGTTTGAATCGAAGCTCATCTTCGCATCAAGGCATTTCAGGTCGCCGTCGTTGGTGACGATTAGCGGGTTGATTTCCAGCATCTCCATGTCTTTTTCAACGAACATGCGGTAGAGGTTGCTGATCAGTTGAACACATTGTTTGATCTGTTTGCCTTCAAGGCCCAGCGTGAAAGCTACGCGGCGACCGTGGAATGCGGACAGACCAGAAGCCGGATCAACCGAGANGCTGATGATTTTTTCAGGTGTATTGTTCGCTACTTCTTCGATGTCCATGCCGCCCTCAGTCGAGGCCACGAAGGAAACGCGGGACGTTACACGATCAACCAGCAGGGCGAGGTACAGTTCTTTTTCAATCGCCGCGCCGTCTTCGATGTATACGCGGTTAACCTGTTTGCCAACCGGACCCGTTTGGTGGGTTACCAATGTGCGGCCCAGCATTTTTTGGGCTTCTTCGGCGGCTTCGGAAACGGATTTGGTTAGNCGTACACCGCCNGCTTCGCCAGCTTCGGGTTCGTTGAACGACCCCTTGCCGCGGCCACCAGCGTGGATTTGNGCNTTNACAACCCAAANNGGGCCNTCGAGTTCGCCAGCGGCGGTTTTTGCGTCTTCNGCTTTCAGAACCGGGCGACCNTCNGAAACGGGCGCTCCATATTCTTTCAGCAATTGTTTTGCTTGGTATTCGTGAATGTTCATTCAACCGGTCCCTGTTTTATGGTCCATGGCATTAATGTCCAAAGGTATGAAGAAATCATTGCTTCGGCTCTGTTTGAGCGTATGGCATGATTCTTCATAGGTAAAAGGGGTTTAATGCCCGATCACGAGAATATGTAGGGATGGGAGATGGATGTGATCACATGCTGAAAAGGTGTGATCACATAATTCGTAGCACCGATTCGAAACCGCGCTGCGGGTGTTTTCAGCCCCGCGCGAATGGCGGGGCCGAAAGGGTATTTAGGTAAGTGATGCGTCGATGCCCTTACAGGCTGCAACCAGACCGTTTACNGCTTCGACAGACTTGTCGAACATCGCTTGCTCGTCTTTGTTGAGCTTGATTTCAACGACACGTTCAACGCCGCCAGCACCAATAACGGTTGGAGCGCCAACATATAGGCCGTTCAGTCCGTAAGCGCCGTCAATGTATGTTGCACATGGCAGCACGCGTTTTTGGTCTTTCAGGAAGGCTTCGGCCATCTGGATTGCGGAGGCGGCAGGGGCGTAGAACGCGGAGCCGGTTTTCAGCAGGCCAACGATTTCTGCGCCGCCGTCACGGGTGCGCTGAACGATGGCGTCCAGTTTGTCTTGTGTGGTCCAGCCCATTTCCACGAGGTCCGGCAATGGAATGCCTGCAACGGTGGAATAGCGTGTCAGCGGAACCATAGTGTCGCCGTGACCGCCAAGAACGAAAGCCGTTACGTCTTTGACAGAAACTTTAAATTCGTCAGCCAGAAAGTGACGGAAGCGGGCGGAATCGAGGATGCCTGCCATGCCGACAACCATGTTGTGTGGCAGGCCGGAAAATTCGCGCAATGCCCAAACCATCGCGTCGAGCGGGTTGGTGATGCAGATTACGAAGGCGTTCGGGGCGTGCTTTGCAATGCCCTCGCCAACGGATTTCATGACTTNGAGGTTGATGCCGAGCAGGTCATCACGGCTCATGCCGGGTTTGCGGGCAACGCCGGCTGTTACGATGCAAACATCCACGCCAGCGATTGCGGAATAGTCGTTTGCGCCGGACATATTCACATCGAAGCCGCTTACTGGGGCGCTCTCGGCGATATCCAGTGCTTTGCCTTGTGGAATACCTTCGGCGATATCAAACATGATAATGTCGCCGAGTTCTTTTGTCGCTGCGATGTGGGCTAATGTGCCGCCGATTTGGCCGGCACCGATAAGTGCGATCTTCGCTCTTGCCATGTTGCAAGTCTCCTTTAAGGGTCGAAATCGAGGTTTGACCTACGCCTAAATTACCGATTCCGCAAGCGGGAAGGTGCCGATGCGCCATCAACTGCCATCCTGCCTTGCGTTGCGGGATAAATTGAGGCACTTTTTGTGCGCCGCAACACGAGGAATTGCCATGACTGACCGAAATACCCTGTTCCGTTCCGTATTATATATGCCCGGTTCGAAGGTTCGGGCGTTGGAAAAGGCGCGTGGGTTGGATGTGGATGCGTTGATCTTTGATCTGGAGGATGCTGTTAGCCCTGACGAAAAGCCAATGGCGCGGGATCTGGTTTGCGAGGCGGTGAAGGCTGGCGGGTATGGGCGACGGTCTGTTGTTATTCGGGTAAACGGGCTGGATTCGGCGTGGGGAATGGATGATTTGGCGGCGGCTTGTGCGGCTGGGCCGGATGCAATTTTGATACCGAAGGTTAGCACTGCGGATGATCTGAAGCGGGTCGAAAAGCTGATGAAGGCTTTTGGCGTGTCTGATAAAACGCGCATTTGGGCGATGATGGAGACGCCGCTCGGTATTCTGAACGCGCAGGAAATTGCGGATGCGACGCCGAAGTTAGAAGCGTTTATGATGGGCACCAACGATCTGGTGAAGGAGTTGTTCGCCGCCCATACGCCTGATCGCGCGCCAGTAATGACGTCGTTGTCGCTGTGCCTTCTGGCGGCGCGGGCCTCTGGACTGATCTGCGTGGACGGGGTTTATAATGCGTTCAAGGATGATGATGGCCTGCGAGCGGAGNGTCAGCAAGGGCGCGATATGGGGTTTGATGGCAAGACGCTGATCCACCCCGCGCAACTGGCCGTGACGAACGAGGTGTTCGCGCCGAGTGCCGAGGATATCGCGTTGGCGCAAACATATGTTGATGCGTTCAACGCGGCAAAGGCCAAGGGCGAAGGCGTTGCGGTGGTTAATGGCAAGATTGTCGAAAATTTGCATGTAGAAACGGCGCAAAAGCTGTTGGGTAAGGCGGCGGTAGTCGCTAGTATTACGGAAAACTAAACAAAGGGGAATTCTATGACACTTTTAATTGCGGGCATTTTGCTGTGGACGGTTGTCCACACGTTTAAACGGGTGATGCCAGAGGCGCGGGCCTCGATTGGCGCGAAAATCGGTGTTGGTCCGTCGAAAGGGATCATTGCACTGATACTTCTGGGTTCCATCTTGATGATGTCGACCGGGTTTAAGGCTATGGGGGTGCAGGCGGTTTACGATCCACCTAGTTGGGGTACTCCGGTAAATAATCTGTTAATGATTGTTGCGGTGTTTATGTTTGGTGCGGCAAAGGGCAAAGGCATTGCCCCGACATTGGTGCGCCACCCCATGCTGACAGGTATGCTTATCTGGTCTGGTGCGCATCTTCTGGCAAACGGTGATTTACGCTCCGTCGTTCTGTTTGGCGGGCTGGGCATCTGGGCTGCGCTCAATATGCTGGCGATCAACAGGAATGAAGGTGCGTGGGAACGCCCTGAAGCTGGCCCGATCAAGGCCGACATAAAAACAGCAATGATATCGTTAGTCGCCTTTGGCGCAATCGCAGGGGTTCACAGTTTTATAGGCCCATCACCGTTCGGAGGATAAGATGCTAATTTACCGTTTATTAACCGAGGATGACACTTCGGCGTTCTGTCATAAGGTTACCGAGGCGTTGTCGAAAGGTTGGCAGCTTGAGGGTGGCCCGACTATGTCATTCGATGCAGGGCGCGGCGTTATGCGGTGCGCGCAGGCCGTGGTTAAGGATTATGACGGAGAATATTCCGCTGATATGAAGTTGGGCAAAGTGTAAATGTCCAAGACCAGCGCCGGCAATTTCTTCGAAGATTATGCCGTTGGGCAGGTTTTAACCCATGCCGTGCCGCGAACCATTTCGGGTGGGGAGCGGGCGGCGTATACCTCCCTTTATCCCACTCGGTTTGCGCTTTATTCATCGGACGAGTTTGCCCGTGCTTGTGGCCTACCCCAAAGCCCGATAGAGGATTTGGCGGCGTTTCATATTGTTTTTGGCAAGTCTGNACCGGACGTTTCGCTGAACGCAGTGGCCAATCTTGGCTATGCCGAAGGGCAGTTTTTGTTGCCGGTTTATGCGGGCGATACACTGACCACGACGTCCGAGGTGATCGGGGTTAAGCAGAACTCCAACGGGAAAACCGGTGTTGTCTGGGTNCGNTCNACNGGCCGNAATCANCGNGGNGATGCNGTGNTGGAATANGTGCGCTGGGTGATGGTTCGTAAACGGGATGTTAACGCGCCAGCGCCTGAAACGGTAATCCCAGATTTGAAGGCAGGGTTGAGCGTTGACGATCTGGTGATCCCTGCGGGACTGGATTTCAGCAATTACGATTTTGAATTGGCAGGTGAAGCGCANCGTTGGGGCGATTACGAGGTTGGTGAAAAGATCGACCATGTGGACGGAGCCACGATTTCAGAAGCCGAGCATATGATCGCGACCCGTCTGTGGCAGAACACCGCCAAAGTGCATTTTGATGCAACTAACCGGCCCGACGGCAAGCGGTTGATCTATGGCGGTCATGTGATTTCCATGGCGAGGGCGCTGTCGTTTAACGGGTTGGCCAACGCGCAGATGATCGTCGGGATTAACGCGGGCGCACATGCGAACCCCTGTTTTGCAGGCGATACAATTCGCGTTTGGTCAGAGGTGTTGGATAAAGCCAAATTCAGTGACAGCATCGGTGCCTTGCGGATGCGGATGGTGGCGACCACGGGGGCGTCAGCCGAATTCCCGTTGCGTGGGGCCGACGGCAAGTATGCCCCTGATGTGCTGCTTGATCTGGACTATTGGTGNTTGATGCCATGCTGACATTCAAATCGGGCANCGCGGTGCGGAAATTTATNNTGTTGTTNCTNGTCGCNCTGACAACCGTGACNGCNGCAGATGCTGGGACNAAGAANGAATCCAAGGGNGGCGANAAAATCGTGGTTTNGCCNGANGATCTGGACAGCANNGTNATGTCCTATGTNNAGGCTAACGTGCTGGCNACCATGTATCACGAANTGGCGCACGCGCTGATCGACGGGCTTTCGCTGCCGATTTTCAGCCGCGAGGAGGATGCCGCGGATACCTTTGTCGTTGTGATCACGGATTTGTTTTTTGACGCTGAACAGGCGGAGCAACTGACATGGGCGAGCGCGGATCAGTATGCACGCGATGCCGAAGAGGCGGAAAAGAAGGGGCGGGAATTGGCGGTCTGGAGTACGCACTCGCTGGACTTGCAACGATACTACAACCTGATTTGCCTCTATTATGGCGGTGATGTGCAGAGCCGCGATAAATTCGCCAAGGAAAACGACCTTCCCCATGATCGCGCGGAGACTTGCGAAGAAGAACGGGAGTTGGCCGAAGCCTCTTGGGGGGCTGTGCTGGATGATATAAAACGCACGCAGGCAGGGCCGGACTGGATTACTCTGGACGAAAACGTGGACACGCTGGGCAATTCATATGTGCTGGCGGCGCAAAGCGTTATTCGCACCGAAATCGCCCGCCTGAACGACCGTTTCGCGCCTGATTTCGCGGTTACCGTGGTTATCGAAAACTGCAATGAAGCGAACGCGTTTTATTCGCCGGGCGAGGGGAAGATTACGATGTGCAACGAGCTGTCGCGGTCTTACGTACTCGATTGATTAAAATATGTGATCACGCATTTTATTATAGTGATCACATATAAAGGTATCTGCGCGCGATCGCGAAAAAACGCATGTGGCGGGGTGGGCAAATTATTGTGCCCACATTAACGTCGCGTTAGAATTCCATANGCAGTATGTTTTGGCATACGCTGGCTAATACAGCCGTTTGAAAAGGGGAAGACATGGCCGATGTTAACCGGGGCAACCGCCCNCTTTCACCGCACCTNTCAATNTATCGCCCGCAANTNTCGATGATNACNTCGATCACNCACCGNATTACNGGCGTTGGGCTAACGCTCGGNGCGGTTCTGGTTGTGTGGTGGTTTCTGGCTGCNTCAACNGGGCCGAAAACTTTCGCNACGGCNGATGCGTTTCTGACNAGCTGGTTTGGCGNGNTGATTTTGATNGGGTCNCTNTGGGCGCTAAGTTTCCATTTCCTNAACGGTATACGGCATNTGGCTTGGGANGCNGGNTACGGNTTNGANCGGGAATTTGCACANAAAACCGGCATCGCTGTTTTGGCCGGATCNGTAGTGCTTACCGNAATCACCCTGCTGGTNATATAANGGANNGCATGATGAGCTATTTAACTGACAANAAACGCGTTCATGGTCTTGGGTCTGCNAAAGACGGAACCGGNCATTTTATCAGCCANCGCGTGACGGCNATTGCNCTGATCCCGCTGATCGTTCTGTTTGTTTTGCCGTTTGGCTATAATCTTGGTGCTGGATACGAGCAGGTCATTCACGCTTATGCCCACCCGATCAACGCGATTATCGCCTTATTGTTTTTCGTTACGGTCTTCACCCACATGCGCCTTGGCCTTCAGGTGGTGATCGAGGGTTACGTTCACGGCCGTGGTATGCGCACGACGTTGCTTATCGCCAATACTCTTTTCTGCTGGTTCTTCGGTTTGACGGGCGTTTTCGCCATCGCCAAAATCGCCCTTTAAAATACGCGGAGGCCATCATGGCTGCTTACGAATATACTGATCACAATTATGACGTCGTTGTTGTCGGCGCTGGTGGCGCGGGCCTTCGGGCGACATTGGGCATGGCGGAACAGGGGTTGAAAACGGCCTGTGTGACCAAGGTTTTCCCGACGCGCAGCCACACGGTTGCAGCGCAGGGCGGCATTGCGGCGTCATTGTCGAACATGGGGCCGGACAACTGGCAGTGGCATATGTATGACACGGTTAAGGGTTCCGATTGGCTGGGTGACATGGACGCAATGGAGTATCTGGTTCGCGAAGCCCCCAAGGCGGTCTATGAGTTGGAGCATTACGGCGTTCCATTTTCCCGCACCGAAGATGGCAAGATTTACCAGCGACCTTTTGGGGGTCACACCACCGAATTTGGCGAAGGCCCACCCGTGCAACGAACCTGTGCGGCGGCGGACCGGACGGGTCATGCGATGTTGCACACGCTTTATGGGCAATCCTTGAAGCATAACGCGGAATTCTACATTGAATACTTCGCGATTGATCTGATCATGTCGGATGACGGCCAGTGTCAGGGTATTCTGGCTTGGAAACTGGACGATGGAACCTTGCACCGCTTTAACGCCAAGATGACAGTGTTGGCGACGGGCGGTTATGGTCGCGCGTTCTTTAGCTGTACCTCTGCGCATACCTGTACTGGTGACGGCAACGGCATGTTGGCACGCCAAGGCAAGGCGTTGCAGGACATGGAATTTGTACAGTTCCACCCCACCGGCATTTACGGTGCGGGTATGTTGATTACTGAAGGCGCACGCGGTGAAGGCGGCTATCTGACCAACTCCGAGGGCGAGCGGTATATGGAGCGTTATGCGCCGACGTATAAAGATTTGGCGTCTCGCGATGTGGTTTCGCGCTGTTCGACTATCGAGATTCGCGAAGGGCGTGGCGTTGGGCCGAATAAGGACCACGTGTATTTGCACCTCGACCACCTGCCGCCTGAAGTTCTGGCTGAACGCCTTCCGGGTATTTCTGAAAGCGCGAAGATTTTTGCCGGTGTTGATTTGACGAAGGAGCCGATTCCGGTTCTGCCGACGGTTCACTATAATATGGGCGGCATTCCGACCAACTATATGGGGCAGGTTCTGGACCCGACCAAAGATGATCACGACCGTATTTTGCCTGGCCTGATGGCCGTGGGCGAGGCTAGTTGTGCATCGGTTCATGGGGCGAACCGTTTGGGGTCGAACTCGTTGATCGATTTGGTGGTGTTTGGCCGTGCGGCTGCGATCAGAGCAGGCGAGATTGTTGACCCTGATGCGCCAAATCCAACCCTAAATACCGATTGGCTTGACCGCGCGATGGAACGCTTTGACGGTCTGCGCCATGCAGATGGTGCGATTCCGACGGCGGATATGCGCTTGGACATGCAACAAACCATGCAGACAGATGCGGCGGTGTTCCGTTCGAACCAGTCGTTGTCTGATGGTGTTGAAAAGATGTCGGCGATTGCGGGCAAGATGGGCGATCTGAAGGTCACAGACCGTTCCATGGTGTGGAATAGCGACCTGATGGAAACATTAGAGCTGACCAATTTGATGCCAAATGCCCTTGCAACCATCGTATCCGCCGAGGCCCGCAAGGAGTCGCGCGGGGCGCATGCGCATGAAGATTACCCTGATCGGGATGATGAAAACTGGCGCAAGCACACGCTCGCAAAGGTTGACGAGACGGGGGCAGTTACGCTTTCTTATAGGGATGTTCATAAAGAACCGTTAACCGCGCAGGCTGACGGTGGGATTGATCTGGCAAGGATCGCCCCCAAAGCCCGCGTCTATTAGGAGCGATATCATGTTTCGTTTTGGCGTCATCGTAAGTGTTATTGGCTTGGTTTTGTCCGCGTGTACAGCGCCGCAGAAAACCTATGTTGAGGCGGTAGCGTTTTGTCGGGACAAAGCAGATGCGGCGAGCGGCCCACAAGGCGCACTCGGGCTGAGTGTTGGCACCGGGGGCACGAACGCCAGCATTTCGATTTCTGTTAGCGATGCATTTTTACGCGGGGATGACCCCGAAGTGGTGTATGAAACTTGTATGAATGAATTATCCCAAAACGGACAAATTTCAGGAGTTTAGACATGAAAAGCATTACATTAATCACGATTGGCGCGGCGCTGTTTCTTACTGCAGCATGCGCGCGGATAACTGAAGAATCGATAGAAGCAAACGCGCTGGTTTACAGCCTGAACCTAACACCTGACGAATTGAACATCTGGGAAACCCTGACCCAAGAACAACGAGACCGCGCAGCTTCGTTTATCCAGAACGGCGGAACACTGATCGCATCGCTCGGGGATGAGTGAACCCGGTCGTGGATTAGCGGCAAGCAAAGACTAAGGACAAATAAATGGTTGAATTCACCCTTCCGAAAAATTCCCGAATGACTATCGGGAAAACATGGCCTAAACCGCAGGGCGCTAATGTGCGTGCTTTTAAGGTTTATCGCTTTGACCCAGATTCGGGGGATAATCCGCGGGTGGATACCTATTATATTGACCTCGACGATTGCGGGCCGATGATTTTGGATGCGCTGATCAAGATCAAAACGGATATTGATCTGACTTTGACGTTCCGACGGTCCTGTCGCGAGGGGATTTGCGGGTCTTGTGCGATGAATATTGACGGGATCAACACGTTGGCCTGTCTGCATGGCATGGTTGACGTGAAGGGTGACGTTAAGATTT
>JAESQH010000085.1 GCA_016765235.1 Paracoccaceae bacterium | reverse complement strand
TCCAAATAGTTTGGGCCGAAGTATACGTACCAGATATCCCTGACTCACAGGGAGACTTCATGAGAGCGGAAACCATCAGAGAGATGGCCTATACGTTCCTGAAGAACAACTATCTAACCCATGTAGACGTTAATCATAACAATGTGCTCTCGGGGGCTTCAGTAGTTGAATCCTTCATAGCACGAGAAGGTGACCCTGATTTCGTACCCCACTCATGGGTAGTAGGCGTGCATGTCCCCGATCCAGCTCTCTGGGAAGACATTAAGACAGGTAAGCTCAACGGCTTCTCCCTAGAAGGGATGTCGATGAAAGAGCAGAAAACCGTTGTCATGAATATCCCTGATAAAATGATCGTGGCAGCACAGTATCAATTTATTTAGCCGCTCCGCATCTTTTATTTTCTATGGGGCCCTACCCTTCAAGAACTATTCAATGGGCGCTCTTAGGTCGCTACAGAGCTTCTCAAGCATCTCTAATGCTAACTCAAAACTCAATGGGCGCCAGTTAATATTTGACGACTATAAGTTGTACAACATTTCGACGATAGATAGATACCAAAGACCCTGAGCAAACAGTGGCCCCAATTTCGTGCAATTAATTGCGTAGTTGAATACACGACTGAAATCTAAGGGTAGGTTTGCGATACAGCTCGAGAATTTGGTTTCTTCAAATACGCCTTGTAACGACTCCACGCCTTCAGAAGATATGCCCACCCATCGACCACGAAGCCATCCAGATTGTGTTCTGTGACATATGTCGAAAGGTCATCAATCTTGTTAATGAACCCTCTCCCGTTGAAATTCAGAGAGGTATAAATCCAGTCATGGTCAAAGAGCAGCTAAGGGCCGAAAGCGGTCAGTTGTCCCTTTTCACGTGACGGTCTGAAATGTCAGCAATGCTGCATGTGGTTGGCCAGCCAAAATTACACGTCACAGACGTTTGAAATGGGTAAACTCGTACTTGTTTTGGGGTTTTTGGTAGTTTTTCGTACCTGTTTTGGGGTCAATTCGACCAAAAGGACAACGTAAATACCCAAACGAAGTACGAAAACAACGTAAAACCTTCCACACCAATAAGTTGCAATACGATTTTTCGGAGGATGTTAAGTAACATTTCGTACTGGGGTCCAAAATAGGTCTATTTTGGAGGTATTTTTACATACTCCCCCTTCGGGGGGTCCAAATTTAGCACTGGACCTGAATGTCTCGTAGACTGTGAAAAAGTTAAGCCACTGCTTTGACTCCATATTATTTTTGAGCATGCTCGTAGACCCCCCAAGGGGCTAGTCCAAGAAATGGTCGGTTCTTTAGTTATTCATTAAACAAACATTGCCTTTCATCATCCAAAAGTTAACGTAAATAGCGGGTTTGATCGTACTCGCACCTCCTAAAATTGACACTCGGAAGAGCCCAAAATGCTGTTTAAAATATCTCTCGTGGAATTTTACCGAGAATAATTGTTTAAAACTGCAAATAATTGTCCTGATTGTCAGGAGTATTTAGCCGGTGTTCACATCCCTGATGAGGCTCTGTGGTACGATGTAAAGACCGGTAAACTTAATGGCTTCTCCCTTGAAGGGATGTCTATGAAGGAGTCAAAAATCGCTGAAATGAGTATCGCAGACAAAATGATCGTCCTACCTCAGCATCATTTTATCTAGCCGCTCTGCGCTTTTTATTTTATATGGGGCCACCACACCCTTCAAGAACTACTCAATGGGCACTCTTAGGACGCCACAGAGCCTCTCAATCATTTCTAATGCAGAACTATACCAACGACAAACGACCTGTGACATCCTTCTAAGGGCGGCCAGCAGAGAAGTTCGCACAGTGTGTTGCCTCCATCAGTTGAACCCACCGCCGGAAGCAGACATGGTCGATAAGGGCGGATAGCCGCCGTTTGTTGCGGGTGCGAACATATAAGTTGATTTCCGCAAAGCAGACGTTTGGTTCACTTGCAAAGATTGTAGGTCGACAAACGGCGGTTGTGCTAACAATGTAGACAAAGCGCCAATTCCCTGCGCAGTCACCAATGATGGTTTAATACGTACTGTGCCTACAGCGAAAACAAGCGGCAGGTATATACTAAAGCCTACACAGTAAACTCAACCTGTCAAACTGGTCATTTGCCTAGTTGCTTCAGAACTTTGAAAGCGATGCGAATATGGTGATTAGCTACAACCACCATACTTGTTAACCGCTGGCAAACGGCAGTTTTATTGTTCTGGCGAAATCCCTTGCGCCATGTTGCATAGCATTTCGAACATGATTGAAACCCCTAGGAAGGCCGTTGCGCCACTAGCATCAAATGGGGGTGAGACTTCAACAAGATCGGCTCCGACGATATTCACGCCGTCCAGCAAGCGGGCAACTTGTAAGGCCTGAAACGAATTCGGCCCGCCAACTTCGGGCGTACCGGTACCCGGAGCAAAGGCTGGGTCAACAAAATCGATATCGTATGAGACGTAGGTCTCCTTGTCCCCGACAATCTCTTTTGCTTCGGCCATTACATCCTCAACACCGCGCTTATGAAATTCTTCAATGGCGATAACGCGCACACCGACACTGTTGGCAAAATCACGATCCTCGTTATCATAGGTGGTGCCCCGAATGCCAATTTGTACAACCCGTTTCGGATCGAGCAATTCTTCTTCTATCGCGCGGCGAAACGGCGTGCCATGAGTGTATAGGGTGCCGCCAAAATAGCTATTGAACAAGTCCGTGTGGCTGTCAAAATGTATCATACCGACGGGGCCGGCCTTGCCAATCGACCGCAAAATTGGCAACGAACACAGGTGGTCGCCGCCAGCTGAAAGAGGCACTACCCCTGCGTCGATCACACGATCATAAAATGCCGTAATTCGTCTCATGCTGTCTTCGAGCCCGACCGGATTCGGAGCTACATCTCCAAGATCAGCGCAATTGACCAGCTCGAATGGACGAATGCCGGTAGCTCCGTTTTGGGCGCGGATCATCGTTGACATGTCGCGAAGTTGCCGCGGACCATGGCGGGGGCCGGGTCGGTTGGTTGTACCACTGTCCCATGGTGTGCCGATGATGCCGATCTGAACATCCTTGAGTTTTGGATTGTCTAGGTCGACGTGAGGCAGCCGCATGAAAGTTGGAATTCCGGCGAACCGGGGAAGGTCAAAGCCGGAAACCGGGTGGAAAAACGGATCACTCATTTAGGTAACTTCCTTTCAATGCATTACACTGCCGCCGTTTACACCGAAACACTGACCGGTAATAAACTGGCTTTTCGGACCGGCAAGAAAAACTGCCATATCCGCGATTTCTTCTGGCTGACCAAAGCGCGCCAGAGGCGTGTTCAGATCTTTTGCGAGCGCCTGAGGGCTCATGCTTTGTGGGCTTGTCATATCTGTTTCGGTCGATCCGGGCGCGATTGCGTTTACTAGGATGTCCGGAGCCAACTCGAGGGCAAGAGTTCTTGTCAGGCTAATGATCCCACCCTTTGACGCAGTGTAAGCGACCATGTTTTCGCGGCCCAGAACGCCAAGGTCGCTGGCAATATTAATGATCCGCCCTTTGGTCGTGCGGCGGGAAAATTCTCGGGTCGTTAGAAAACTCCCTCGAAGGTTCACAGAAATAACCCTGTCAAAATCCGATACAAGCGTGTCGGCTAAAGGCGCCTCATGCAAGATCCCAGCATTGTTTACAAGGATATCAATTGCGCCGAACTTCGTTTGCACCGCATCAAAAAAATCTATTACGGCGTGCTCGTCTGAAACATCTGCCGATATAGACAAACCTTCTGAAACGCCGTTGATTTCACTCAAAGTAGCCTCAGCTTGCGGATCGTCTAGATGGCAAAACGCAACTTTGGCGCCCTCCTTCGCAAGTCCAAATGCGATTGCCCTACCGATCCCGCGCGAAGCGCCGGTAACGATGGCAACTTTACCCTCGAGATTCATGACATAACCTCGCCTCGATCTATATTGATCGCCTGTCCGGTAATATTGGCTCCTCCAGAGCTGGCTAAAAATAGATAGAGATCGGCAATGTCAGCCGGCTCCATCAACCCGCCCAGAGCCTGTGCTGCGATAATCTCAGCCTCGAGCTCCTGTTCGCTTTGACCGCTTTCCTCGGCAAGCTTCTTCAACGAATTCATAGCGGGTGCTGTTTTAACCCAGCCCGGGCAGACGGCGTTGACGCGGATTCCACGCGGCCCAAGCTCTTTCGCCCAGGTTCGCATCAAACCAACATTTGCGTGTTTTGACGCTATGTAAGCCGAGAAGCCCGGAACCGCCATTCGTGCCCAGATTGAGGAAGTGATGATAATGCGCCCGCCGTCGGAAATCCGGTTTACCAAAGCATCGGTAACATTCTGGGTGCCGGTTATGTTGATAGCAACAATCCGTTCAAATACCGCGTTCCCATTCGGATTTTCTCCGGTTAGGGGGGTCGGTCGTTCAAGTCCGGCATTGTTTACTAGAACATCTAGATTGCCTATGTTCCTTAGGCTTTCGGTTACCATTTCCGCGTTGGAAATATCGCATTTAATAGCCTTCACGTCACCCGGAAGCTTTTCTGCCGCGTCGAACACCGCGTCGGTTGATGAGAGAATAGTAAGGTCCGCGCCAGCATCTGCAAAGCCTTGGGCAACACCAAAACCAATCCCACTGCTGGCCCCTGTTACAAGAACCGATTTTCCTGTGAAGTCGAAACTAACACTCATTGACGTGCCCTCGTGTTGAATACTGTTAACTTTGACAAAGTATGGACTTCATTCATCACGTCGTCCTTCTTCACGCATTAGCCGCATGAGTTTCTCTTCCATGTCGCTGTATCCATTCAGCTTGATGATATGTTCCTTATCGGGAATGCGCTTGCCACCTTTGAACTCGGGTACAATTATTTCTTTAAGTTTTCCCGGATGGCTTGATAAGAAAATGATTTTATCAGCTAAGAATATGGCCTCTTCCAGATCATGTGTAACGATGACCATTGTTGTGTTGGTTTTTTCAGCAACGTCGATCATTAATTCCTGCATAAGCCAGCGGGTTTCGGCATCCAAGGCGCCGAAAGGCTCGTCCATTAGTAGAACTTCGGGGTCGTTTGCTAACGTTCTTGCTATCGCCACGCGCTGGCGCATACCACCAGACAGCTGGGACGGATATGCATCTGCAAATTTGGTCAGTCCGACGAGATCTAGGAAGTGCTCTGCACGAGACCGGCGATCAGCTGCAGATAGACCGTTTATCTTCATTCCAAACTCGACGTTCTTTCGAACAGAGAGCCAGTCAAAAGATGTATAAGCTTGGAAGATCATGCCGCGATCACGACCCGGACCGTCGACTTCTTGACCACCGATAACAATCTGCCCGCTCGTAGGGGTTTCAAGCCCTGCCATCATGCGCAAAACCGTGGACTTGCCACACCCCGACGGTCCAAGCAAAACGCAAATAGAGTTTTTTTCGACATCAAAGGATATACCCTGAACGGCCTGCAGTTGGCGTCCACGACCAAGATCAAAAACTTTTGAAACTTGTTGAATTTTAAGAATGCTGTCAGCCATCAATGCTTCTCCTTCAGGTAAGGGAACATCCCGCGGTACAGCGCCGCGAATAGCAAATCGAATATTAGACCAAGGGCTCCAATGACGATAATACCGGACAGAATTTCGTCGGTATTCAAGAACCTTCGCGCCCGCATCATCATTGCGCCGATACCGGTTGTGGACGCTACAATTTCGGCGATCACCAGATAGGTCCAAGCCATCGCGAGCATTTGGCGCATAGCTACGATGATGTCTGGAAGAACCGACGGAAACACGACCTTCAGTAAAATGGTACCTCTGCTGGCACCCAGGGTCAGGGCTGTTTCGATCAATTCTTCGCGTACATTTTTTGTGTGGTCCATGATAATTGTAATCAGAAAAAATATTACCCCAATGAATAGAAGAGCCAGTTTCGGGGCTTCGCCCGTTCCAAACCACATCAAGAGGATCGGAATAAAAGACGGCGCAGGCAAATAACGCCACGCTGAGACAAACGGGGCAAATATTGCTTCGATTGACGGGAATGTTCCCATCATCACCCCAAGTGGAATGGCGATCGTCGCGGCCATCCCAAACGCCAAAATAACTCTTGTTATTGAGATTAGCACATCACTCGTAAACCCGCGCTCAAAAAAGAGTTCGTATGTGGTTGCGAAGACTTGTTGAGGAGCAGGGACAAGTAATTCATTGACCATGCCACTTGCCGTTGCAAACACCCAAACACCAAAAAATACCACCCAGATCCCTAGAGCAGAAATTACTCGTTGTCGTCTACCGACGGGTTTTCGAACTTCCAAAAAACGTTTTGGCCTACTGCGGGATGACAATGTCAATTCTCCTTAAAAGTATTTGGGGAGTGAAAACTCATGCACTCCCCATAAGCTTAGTGCGCGGAAAGTGCTTGGCGAAAACCCGTTGCGAGCAAATCACCCATCAGCGAACAGTCAACGCCCTTGGACGCATCAATAGTTTTGTCCATCAAACCTAGCTTGATCCACCATTCATTGGTCAGGCTGATTGAGTCAACCATCGAACCATTGGCCATTCCAAACGGAGGTTCACCGTCCAGAACGCCGCAAACGCGGGCCGATTCATCAAAGTCCATCATATAGATGCCACCTTCGAAACTCTTGCCATCTGTACCTATAACATATCCGATGTCTTCTTCGGGCCACTGCAGGAAGTCAGCCAACAGTTTGTTGGTTTCTTCGGTGTTCTGGTTCCAGTACTCGAGTCCATCCCAGCGGGCTTTCAATACGGCAAGCGCCGCGTCACGATTTTCGGCGATAAAGTTTGTATTCATGTATAGTGCATCCATGAAAATACCGGTCTGCAATACATCAGGAACAGCGGTGTTAACGACGCTTTTCGCTCCTGGGCTAGCCTCCAATATCTTGGAAATCCACGGCTCGTACATATATCCGGCGGCAAGATCACCCGACAGCATAGGCCCGACGGCCTCGTCTGCATTTAGGTTAACCCATTTAACTTCTTCCGGCTTTATGCCCTGAGAATCCAGCCAGATTCCCATCAGTAGGTGGCCGATATATGCTTGTGGGGCTGCAACCTTTTTGCCTGGCAGGTCCGCAATTTCGATATCCGGCGCTAGAATAATATGATCAACACCGTAGCTCGGATTGAGGAAGGCTACATTTACGACATCCGTGCCTCGATCAACGATCAAAGGCGTGTACTCAGCTGTACAACCGTAAACGTCCAGTTGGCCAGCGGCGAGTGCCGCGTGGCCACCAAGCGGGTCTTCGAATATCGTAATTTTTAGGTCATGATCAGGAATCAAGTCCTTTTGGCGGGCGACTTCAAGCATGGCGTAGCCGGGCCACGATACGCAAACTCCAACCTTAATGGTATCTGCCGAGGCTGCGCTCGCGCTAATTCCTAGCGCAACTGCTGCCGCAGACGTAATTCTGTTTATAAAGGGCATTGGTATTCCTCGCTGCGTGGTTTTATGCTTAATTGCACTTAAAAGCTTACGGCATAAAATATTTTATTCAATAAAAATATTTTATGCGTTATGGTTCGAACAATATTTGCTGATACTGGTAGCTTTAATATGGGGAGAATAATTTGCCTGGGTTAAGACAACGTCAGAAAGAATATCGCCAGAAACGAATAGCGTCCGTCGCAAAAACTCTTTTTATTGAAAGGGGTTACGAGAAAACGACGATCGAAGGCATTGCGGATGCAGCCGGCGTGTCAGGCGTTACTGTCCACAATTACTTCGGTACGAAAGCTGGAGTTCTCTTAGCATTGGTCATCGAAAATGATAGGCAATTGATCGACCGTCTGGACGAATCACTCGAAAATAAAACGGATGATTTGGTCGTTCTAACCACATTGTTCGCGAAAATTGTCATGGAGCACGCCCTGTCTAACCTTGCCAAAGTCGTGTGGCGTGAAGTGATCGCAACGGTCACGACGAACGCGGACTCGAGGCTTAGCAAAGAGTATTTCAAACTAGATCAGCAACTAGCCCTCGTTCTTGTTCGTCAAATTGTTGCGCTTCAAAAGGCCGGAAAAGTCTCTGAAAGAGTAGATCCCCTGCATCTTGGAAAAGCACTATTCCAGATCCAGAATGCTCGGTTTATTCAGTTCATATCCTCGGACGAATTAACCAGCGCCGACATTGAGCAAAAGCTTCGAAACGATTTAGAGGCACTTTTCTCGGTTTGCCGCCCTTAAGTGCGAACCACCCCAATCAAGTTGAACCAAAAACCTAAGGAAATGAAATGCTACTAAATCCAATCAATTGGCCAGATGGAAAAAAAAGTGCTGCTTCTGTGACCTTCGACATCGACGCTGACACGTTGATTAGAAACGCCTGCCCGGAAGACGCGGAGCTCAGATTGCAAGCTATCTCGATGGGACGCTACGGACCAACCGTTGCTGTACCACGTATTCTTGATACCTATCGTAGGTTGGGATTAACGCAGACATTTTTTATGCCTGGATGGGTGATGCAAAATTATCCGGATACGGTGGAGGCTATTCTTAAGGACGGACACGAGATTGGTCACCATTCTTGGGCCCACGAAGATCCGATGGATCACTCGGACGACAAAGAGGCCGAATTGTTTGGACGCGCAATGGACGTACATATCTCGATGACGGGAAGAAAACCTCGTGGATACCGCGCGCCTATATATAGTCTGACGCCAGCCATGGTTAAACGCCTCATCGAGCATGAATTTCTTTATGACAGCTCAATGATGGCCGATGATTTACCTTATTTGGTAAAAGCAGAAGCCGGTAACCTCATCGAAATTCCTCCACATTGGGGAACAGACGACTGGCCGCCCTTCGCACACTTTGGCGAAATTGATTATTTGATGCCAATTCGTAGTCCTAGTGATGGCATTCGCAGCTTCATAGAAGAGTTTGATGCATCCCACGAGTTCGGTGGATTTTGGATGCCCGTACTTCATCCCTTTTT
Organism: Paracoccaceae bacterium; assembly: GCA_016765235.1. Lineage (GTDB taxonomy): Bacteria > Pseudomonadota > Alphaproteobacteria > Rhodobacterales > Rhodobacteraceae > NORP23. Next base: position 28,783 of record JAESQH010000085.1, on the reverse strand, counting down.
GACCGGCAGACTTGCACGCTGGCGAGAAATGGAAAAGCACCTAGAACGCATTCTTGAAAGTGGTGATGTTTGGTTTGCGCCCCTTGAGGATATTGCAGCACATGCAAAAAGTCCTGATGTACGCTTAAGAGTGGAGAACATTTAGCTGTCTGCAGATGGCGAGCGCGTTGACGGGTTCGAAGACGGTTTCTATGCGCGGCATTCCTATATTCATCTACTACTGAAGGTGGTTCGAATGAAACCGCGAAGGTGGTTCGAATGAAACCGCGAATTGCTGCGCTGTCCACGAATGACCGCTATAGTGGGTTCCAGTGCAGCACAGCCAGTCATTATCGAAAGACGGGTTTGGGCTGCGGATTCAACGGATCGACGCAACACATTGTGCAAACTTCTCCGCTGGGGTTTGGTATTGCAAGGTTTTTCTTGGTCGTTCATTCAGCTGTCTGGCAACAGCGCTCAGTTTTGATTGGCTATGTATCGACAAATCGGTGCCTTTTGGAAAGTACTGACGCAGTAGGCGGTTGGTATTTTCATTGGTGCCGCGTTGCCACGGGCTGTGCGGGTCGCAAAAGTAGACATCGATATCTGTCGCTAGTGTGAAGTTTCGATGTCCTGACATCTCGGTTCCACGGTCCCATGTGAGAGATCGATAGAGCTCTTTTGGAAGCTTGTACGCCTGCTTGATTAGAGCCTGAACAACGTTATGGCTGTCTTTGTTGTCTACCTTGGCCAGCATGACAAAACGGGTATGGCGTTCGACCAAAGTTGCAATGAAGCTGTTGCCAGAACCTGCAATCAAATCTCCTTCCCAGTGACCTGGTACAGCGCGGTCTTCGNCNTCNNCCGGTCTTTCACGGATGGAAATGGNGTCTCTGATCCATCGACCGACAGGCGAATGCGCAGTAATCGCTGAGAGGTTGACCAGGGCCGCTGCGCTTTAACGTGGCGTGTCTCGACCGTCGAATGGACCGCGTCGCACGCAGATGCGCCAGTAATTCCTTCTTAAGCACGCCGCGCGTCTGGATAAACAGGCTCCGGTAGATCGTCTCATGCGAGACCCGTTTGTCTTCGTCATCGGGATGTTTACGCATCAACCAACCTGCGATTTGCTGCGGGGACCATTTGCGGGTCAGCTTGATCGATATTGCGCGGCAGAGATAGCCATTTCCTACCAACTTGCAGGGCTTGGGCCGGTGAGTGCGGTTCCAAGCAGCTTCATCCGAGAGCGCTGCNCGGTAGTGTTTTATGCCGCCATTGCGCTGGACTTCCCGGCTGATTGTCGATGCCGCGCGATTTAAACTACGGCCGATTGATCGCAATGACTGATTGGCACTAAGACCGCGCGATATCTCTTCGCGGTCCACAAGCGTTAGCGCCAGTCGGGATCTCCTACGCTCAGGCGGACGGATCCCGCCAGTGCGTTCTAACAACGGATAAATCGAAGACGAGGCCCGCTCGAACCTACGGCCGATCGAACTCATCGACTCGCCACGTTGCCAGCGATCCCAAATCTCCGACTTCTGTTTGTCTGTGAAAAATATGCGGCGTCGGTACTTCATGATTAACACTCCATCTTTGCTTAAAGATTAAAGTGTTGCGTCCACCCGTTGAACCCACCGCCGGAAGCAGACCCTTTGGTGGAAATTGAATTTTTGTGATTTTCGTAGGGACAACGAACGACAAATATAAGAAACCGAAGCCCACACAGGCACCGCATCCTAGATTTTACAGACCGCCCAAATTTCACTTGCTCATACCCGCCCGGAAGTTAACGTTAATAGCGGGACCGAATGAACTTGTACCTCCTGATTTTATCCTGGGAGGGAAGCCATTGTTGTTTAACCAATCTCTAGAAAGTCACTTTCGTGAAAGCCTCTATAAATCCACATTAGACTGTCCGGATGTTTCGCAATTCTTACCACTTGATTCCGACAAATATATCGCGATATCATTGCTACAAAAAGCAATTAGACGTGGCGAATTTGGATTTGCATTCTCATCGGCACTTGCTCTGTTGAACATAAATGACCGCGCTTTTTGGAAGCGAATGTGTGTCATTGTCTTTGAGGATATTGGAATAGCCAATCTCAATCTCATTGGACGGGTAACAATTGCCGCCGGGAATAAGAGGTTTCGTCAGAAAGTCGGTGGAGACCGCATTGTTGCGGCAACCTTGATTTCAGAGATGTGCCAGTCAAAGAAAGATCGATCAACTGACGACCTGTTGGAATTCGTTGAAATGGCGAAGGCTCTAGAACAGGTAAAGGACGATCTCGTTGAGATGCACCTACTGGAACGATTAGAACGGGTGACAACAAACGAACAGCCGTTCAGCCATCAATCCGCTGCTGCGTTGGCAGCTGCAATCGGTCTGCCTTCAGACCCTCAATCCAGTCGAAATCGGATAGCTTGCTCATCAGCATACTTCGATACTTTGGTTGAAAGTGGGTTTGATCGAACTTGCGTTGAACTTTCCCGATTAGGCCTAAGCAGGTCTGGGGAAGCGTTGCCGATCTTTATGCCTTTGCTGAAGCGATTGAAGGATGATGAGCGGGGGACGTCAAATGACGATAATTTCCCCCCTCAGACTCTCATCGATGGTATTCCTAGTTGGACCTACAATGGACACACACGCATAGGGCTCTCTGCATTCAGGGAGTACATTAACCGATCGGATAAAATGCGCGAGTTTTTGAGCGATCATTCCGGTCGAGACCTGTCGAAATCGCGGACCGTTGCTGCATTGATTTTCCGTCTTGAAAGCGGACAAATGACAAAACGACTAAGTTGGCCAACCGGAAACCGAATACGAAGCAGTATTGAGAGGTTGGGGTGGAACATTCCCGACAACGCCGTTGAGATCGGAAATCAAATCATCCTGGATGAATTCGACCTGTTGAACGAGTGCCGGGCGACCGCCGCACAACATTACCTCCGATAATCTACTCTTATCGGAGCCAAAATATGACCGATTTACTGCGACAAAATGAACACTCGGGACATTTACCCGAAGCGGTCCGTGAACTAATTCGGGAGGCGCATTCAGAAAACACTCGAAAAGCGTATCAATCTGACCTCCGCGCGTTTTTGAAATGGGGGGGCAGTATCCCGTCATCGCCGGAGCAGTTGGCAGGGTATCTCGCTGATCAAGGAGACAGATTGCACCCATCCACCCTAAGTCGGCACATGGTGTCTCTAGGGGCGGCACACAGGCGACTAGCGGGTGTCACCAACCCAACCCAACACATTCTCGTAAAGACCACCCTAAAGGGACTACGGCGCAAGTACGGAATGTCTCAGAAGCAGGCGTCACCGTTAATGTTGGACGACCTTTGGAAAATTCTAGATGGAATGGGCGAAGGGCCAAAGTGCCAGAGAGACAAGTCCTTGCTATTGATTGGGTTTGCGGGAGGTCTTCGACGATCTGAAATTGTGTCTCTCAACATTGATGATCTGGAATTCATCCGCGAGGGTTTAATTCTGACAATACGAAAATCGAAAACGGATCAAGAGGCCATTGGTCGACGTATTGGCATTCCTTTTGCACGTGGCCGTTGGTGCCCGGTATTAGAGTTATTGGCGTGGCTGGAATTGAATGAGACGAAATGTGGGCCTGTATTCCGTTCGGTTAGAAAGGGCGGAGCTGTGCAGCACAACCTGTTGTCGGGCGAGGCTGTATCTATTCTGATTAAGAAATACGTTTCTGCAATTGGCCTCAATCCTACCAGCTATTCGGGGCATTCCATTAGGGCTGGCTTTGTCACTTCGGCAGCAAAGGCTGGTATTCCCAATCACCTTATTCGCGCTCAGACTGGACATGCTTCTGATGTATCGATGTCTCGGTATATTCGTGAAGGGGAAATGTTTGAGGGTAATGCAGCAGGGCGGTTGTTGTAGTGGTGCTATACCGCTTAACAATACCAATGCAAATCGATCAGAGTATCTCGGGATGCCTTCGTTCCCACCAAAGAATGGAACCTTTCTATTTAGCTTCGTAGTTACAACCTTCACTTTTGAGGTGCGAATAGACGGCCATTAAAACAAGCGCCTGACGTTCAGAAGGTATTTTCACAGGTATTTGGCAGGCAATTCCCAGTATTTCTGTCTCTTTCTGCGTGAGGATTTTCTTGTGTTGCCCCCATAGAAGTAATTTCTCCCAGAATGCGCTACCCGCATTCACGGCAAAAGTCTGGGCTTCTATGCCATTTAAGGCTTTTTGGTCTTTTCGGGCTAACTTGTTTGCAGACTTTCGATCATCTTCTGTGACGAGTTCATCTAGGAAGCTCTCGGGCAATGATATTTCCATTTTCTTTATGTGTGCCCAACAGGCCTGCTTTTTGGCCCATTCTGACAGGCTTCCGCTGTTTTCCGGTCGAGCTTCCAACTGGTCAAACACCTGTTTGCTTATCTGGACCAGTGCCTGCGCCAGTCCATCTCCGACGGATTGACGTTGCCATATGGTTCCAAAATCTACAGACATTTTCCTTTCTTCTACATCGTTACCAATTTTCGCTATGGTGTAGGCGACGATTTGCGCTCGAATGGAGCCTGGGTACCAGTCTTGCGCCGAGACTGTCTTTTCAGCCGTTTTAAACACAATCGATTTGGCTATGCCGTCGCAAAAATATGTTTCGCCAAAGCTATCAGCGTCCTTTTTCCAGCTTTGACCTATTCGGTGAGCAAAATGGGCGAAATTCTTTTGAGCCCCTTTACAAACCCAGTCCGGATAACCGTTCCAGACATTGATATATTTTGCCAAGTCGGTTTTTGATATCAACTGTGGTCTTGGGTTTTCCAAATCGAATTGTTTGCGTTGTGCCGGTGTCAAGAGAGACCGTGCATCGGCATACTGGCCGCGGGCTCTTTCATAGAACCACTTGGTTTCTCTGAATGAGCCATCTGGAGAAGGTGCGAATAGTCTTCTGGAGAACTCTTCCATGCGCACATGAAAGGGATGGTTGGCAAAGAAATCGGCAGCATTGACCCTGTTTTGACTGTTTGCATATTCCGAAATTTTAGGAACTACTTCCTCGCTGCGCTCCGGAGAGACGATTGACAGTTTCATTTGAACAAAAACGCGCGACAGGTCGATCTTGTTTCGATAAGCAACGTGAATGGAAGCAGTTGTCTGGCCGCCATTCACAATTTGCAAGTTTTGTACGTTTGTCAGAAGCAACTGACCATTAATGTCTGTGGTTTCTATGGCTTCGGCTGTCGCAGTTATCCCGTTATTATAGGCAAAAAACATGGTCGGATCGTTCGCCAGTGTGTTCCGGATACCTTTGTTTACATTTCCGCGTGCCTGTAAAAACACCCGTACGTTTTGTTCTAAAAGGCGGGCACCCCAATGGTCATATATTTTCGCCAGCATTTCACCAGGTACTACCGCGAGATAGGATTCATAATCATCTGAAGAAAGGTGCGCAGGTAGCAGGGGAATTCCACCTCCAAAGTCATTTTGCAGGTCAACCTCGATTTCCTCACGGCCATGACCAACAGTTGCAAAGCGGTGAAGACGCTTCAAATCCCAGACACTGTATGTGATTGGGCAGCCGTCCAGCTCACCGGCTTCGCGGCCATCAACGCGTGAACTGAGTTCGCGATTGCTGATAAGAAACATCTTGACCTTGGATGTGCGCGCCCAGCGTTGGGCAATCAGATCGGCAAGACCGAAAGCTGGTGTGGTTTCCTCGAGTTGGTTGCGCCATCTTGCATCAAGAGATTTTTTCAGAAACTTCAACAAACGTTGAAAAATGGCGTCCATCTCGGTTTTTGTAAGGGTGCCAACCTCAGTTGATTGGTTGAAGTCGACAATAAGCAGATTGAGTGTGCCGCCATTCAGGGCTGGGTCGCCACCGTATCCATCTACTCGGATGCCTGTGCTCGGATGTCTATAGTCTGCCCTGTCAACGACATCCATCTCCCCAGCATCAGCCAAGTATTCGCCAAATTTTTCGAAGAAAATATCTTCTAGTAACTGGCCATCTGCGTCAGCTCCAGACAGTATATCTTGAAAGAAATTCTTGTTGAATTCGTCAATTCCGATCGCCATGTGCACCCTCCGCAATCAGTTTGTTTACATATTCGGCGTCAATGCGGTGTGGTTCGCAATCAGGTAGGGAGATTGCGTATCGTAAACTGCCTACTCCGGTCGGATACATATCTGGGGTTACGCGCGGGAAATCTCCTGTAACTTCAAAGGTGTGATCCGGCCCCCGCAGCCATTTTCTATCCGAATAGTCATCTGTCCAGTCAAAACCTGTTGCGGCCAACCGTTCTTCGAATAGCTCGCTAATAGACGCGTCCAGTGTTTCAATTTCCTGAAGGACCATACGTGCCATATCGGTGACGGTTACGGCATCTTTGTCGTCCTCACCGGCCGCGGTTACTTCGGAGACATGCAAGATCAAAGCATCGACGCCACTGGTGTCCAACTGATGCTCGTTTGAAATAGTTACAAACGGCGTTGCGGCGCCGCGCCGCGCTTTTGCTTCAATGCAGACGCGCCCTATCTCAAAATCTTTCGGAGCTCCAAGCGGGCCTGTCCAGCCTTTAACGGATGTCCGCACACCAATATTGGGCATCAAGACCTGCTGCAACACACTAAGCTCTCCAATAAGCCCTTTTTGCTCTTCGCTTGAAAGCCGCCCATCTTGCCCGCCGCGTAGAAGCCGGTGCCAGCGCCAGGTTCGAGCAAGAAAACGTTCTACAGCTTCTTTCTCTGTATTGGCCTGGCGTGTAGATGAAATAATATCGAGGCACAGGCGATGAAAGATTTCCCGCTGCTCGTCATCTGTCAACCTGATCACCAACAATGAATCCGCTCCAGTTTCTGGAATGCGCATTTCCACTTCGAGGCCGCGGAGCTTGGGAAGTTTGCCTTCGGGCTTGTTGACCGGATCGTGTTGCAGGATAAGAAGGCAGTTTCGGTCGACATCAACTGCCCAGAACATTCCCCATGGTAGATTAGGGTCTACCCGCCGACCACTGACATTGCTCGTCTGGTCAGGAAGGGAAATTGGTTTCCATGGGTCCTTATCCATTTTTTGCTCCGCTTCATCCGTCATCATCGCCACTCGCTTCATCCTCGTCCTCTTCTTCCCTGTATCGTTCGCGGAACCAGGTTGTATTAACAACATACTCGACTTTCTTTTCTTCGAGCTGGGTCTTGGGAAAGCTGATGCTCCAGGCCACTACCGGTGTATCGCCGCTCAGGTCGTCGTCTTCTGTGCCGATTGCGATCAAATGCACCACTAGGAGTGGCCGCTCTCGGGCAGCCCTATAAATCCGGTCTGGGTAATTCAGTTTTTCGAGCTTCCTTGGAGGATCGGTTTCGTTTTGAAATGCCTCTTTGGCTTGCTCGATTTGCTGTTCTGTCAAACCAATACGCTCTATCCCTCGCGAAGAAACGCGTTGGTTATCACCAACATAAAGCGTTTCCCTACCGCCTCGGTTGCCGGCCTGGCGTCTCTGGCACGCGACTTCAAATCCAAGGCTGTTGTCGATTAATGTGCGTTCGGTAGGTTTTTGCAGCCCTGAAAAATAGATATCCCATTCCTTCAACTCAATATGTAGCCGGTCCTCGATGTATTTGCGCACCGGATCTGTCTCGGTCAAAAATGACCCAGTGTGGTTAATGAATGCGGACAGGAAATCCAGAACTAGAGCGGCATCTACACTTGACACCAGTTTCCCTCCGCCGACGGATTGGGCGTTTTCAGGCGCTCTCCCCAAGGCTCGTAGTTGTTCGGCTAAAGTTACCGCTGCATTCCGGTTGGTCGTCAGGCTTTCCGAGTCGTGCTTGAGGATGGCAGTTTCCATGAAATGGTTGGCTAGGCCGACCGAAACGACCAGCCGTTCACCCGATCCCATCTTGTTTCGCGCAGTCACGATCAGGGTGTCCGGGTGACTACGCACTTTCAGACCGAATTGTTGGGGTGTCGCATTGGCAGCTTCCATCTGGCGTAGCTCTTCCCGCAGTTCCTCAATTGATTCAGCGATATGGGCGTACCAGCCCTCGGCTTCGGCAGACATCCAGATACGGCATAAATCATCGTATCCGGGGCGATATCCGAACCAGCGCCCCATTTGCATCAACGTGTCATACATCATGGAATTGCGTAGGAAATAACTGACTATCAATCCTTCTAGTGTGAGTCCCCGAGACAAGGAAAATCCGCCAACCGCAATTATGTTCAATCCGAATTCTTCATTATCACTATAATCAAGGGAACCCGGGGAGTTGCTGTTGACCTCGACAACACTGATTGGGCTTATGCTTTTCCATAGATGTGGCCGCAAACTTTCCCATGTCAGGTCACAAGTCGCTTCGTATTCTTCTAAAAATACGTCGTAGAGCGCGGAAATCTCCGGGTCTAAAAGCGCATCAGCTGCCAGTTTTGCACCGTTTACGCGAATACTGTTTTTGATGTCGTCAACCAGAATATGAATTTGATCACGCAGCTTACCCTGAATATTGGTAAAACGGGAGGCATTCACCAACATCGAATTGTGTTTGCCCTCATGCCCGCGGGCCAACCGTATAGCGCGGGCCAGAATGAAGGTTCGCACCGCCGTTTCGAGGGATGGGGGGAGTGCATGTATAGGATGGTCGATCTTGTGTTTTACAGGCAGGAAATCGCCATTATCCTCGATGTGGCGTATCACCGAGGACGGCCCGTCATCCTCCGACCCTACAGCAAATACCCTGGAGGGGCCGAAGTAGTTGTCCGGAGGATCAAGGCTAACGATAAAATCGCGAGGGAAAAGGTCTGCGCCAAACATATCGTCTGCACTGTCGGGATCTACAAAAATATTCGCAAACGGTGTGGCCGTGTAACCCACATAACAACTGCGCTCGAATATCTTCAATAGCTGTCTGATCTGGCCGTTTATTCGCGAAACTTCGTCCTGCCCCTTCTTGATGTTGATCGAGGCATTATCAGCCTCGTCGTCGATCAAAAGCATCGGAGCCGTGATTGTTTTGGAACCGCGCCTGGCGTTGTGCTCTTTCAACCATTCCAGCAGGTTTTTCAGCGTACTCGTGTTCTTTTTAATCACAAATACAGCCGGCTGTTTCAGATTTTCAAGCGGAATACCTATGCTTTCTGCTGTTGCCTTGTTGAAATCTTTCAGTGTGTTGGTAAACGCATTGGGTCGACGCTGTGAATTAAACCGCCCGACTCCAACAATACTGTCGGCGCCCTGATGGTTATTTAGCACCATCGAGCTGTCAAATCCGATAAAGCCCTCGTCAATTCGCATCTGGGTTTGTTTTCGCAAGTTGTTATGTATGCCCGCGATCACGATAATGACTTCGTAACCGGCATCAGCTGCCTTGCAGATAAGTCCGGTATAATTAGCTGTTTTTCCGGACTGGACATGTCCGACCACCATACCGCGACGATCCCAGACGCCCTCCTTGGCCGGGTTTCCCAAAAGGCCCAAAGTCCTGTCCGTAACGCTGTCGAGTGTTGCGAGGACCCGGCTGGAAAATCCGCTTCTTCCTAATAGGCGCCGGTAGCGATCCCAGAAATAGAACTCTATTTCAGGCTTGGCACCATCAAGCCATTTTTCGAACCCTTTATCTTCAAGCGTGGCGCCGATACTCATTGTAACCCCGTGAACGGCTTCGAATTCCAGGGCGAGGGCCTCGGCTTCATCATCTGTCACCGACGGGGATATTATGCGGACTTTGGCAATCTCTTTACGGATCATTTCCGGTGTCGGCAACAGCTCAGATAGCAAGCTAGTAATCATGGTCTTCAGTCTTTGTAGTTCTTCATTCATCAGGATGGAGCCCTTCTTCTAGAGCGTTAATTATTGTTTCAGCCTGCTTCCAGTTGGAATGAAACGGTTCGGCTGAGGACATCATCAGCACAATGGCATCCCGTTCACATCCTGCGGAAAGTAGCTGGAAATATGTGGCTTTCACCGTATCCGCGAACTCGTCTGTATTCATAGCTATCGGTGAAACATGCTCTGGGTTTGAACTGATATCTGCAAATAGCGCATCAATTGGAATTGCGGCTCCCGCCAGTACGAGAAGCCGGGAAAATTCGGCTTTTTGTTCTTCAGTAAGACTGCCAGCAAATTTTCTGAATGCAGGGTGCTCCGGATTTAAACCATAGGATATCCGGTTTTTGTCCTGAGTGCGTGACCAAACAGGCAACCTGTTATCACTCGTTAGTTTCCGGCCGCGGGTAGTGTAGGTCCTTGTGGAGCCAGCCCCTATGACATTAATAATTCTGCGAAGCCTTTCACGCACTGGCGCGGGCGGTTGGGCGGACGATTTCTTCACGTCGATTTTCCACTCAGCGTCCATATCGTTAGGCATGTCGATGCGAACACGAGCCAACTTGGTCAATTCGGTTTGTCGGGCGAGATTGAACCATGTTCCATGAATGATTAGGCGTTTGCCGCGGTAAACATAGAAACCTTGATTACGAATATAACCTTCCTGACCAGCGTATTTTTTCCATTCCGCATTAGATACTTTCTGATGATGTGGTAGCGTAACTGGTTGAATTCGTATTTCTCGACCTTCCATTCGAAAAACGTCTTCAGGTCCAAAAACGGTTGCGGGATGTTTCGAATAAAAAGGATCATACGATTCAAGATCCCGCCCGTTCAAAGCCATTCGTATTTTTTTCAGTCCAGTCTCTCCGGAGAGGAAACGATGAAATACCAGTTCAAGGTGTGTTGCCGTTTCGTCGATCTGTCGAACAAGGTTTTTCCGGTTGTCGTTGTTTTTTGCATCGATAAGCCGATCTAGCTTTTGCCAGATGACCAATGTGCCAGTATCGCCCAAGCGCTCCGCCCATGGGATGTCTCTATAATCTTCCGGGAACTCGACGACCCAATCATCTACTTCGGCAACAACGTCCAGATCCCACACAGCACAAGAGGTGATACCGTTATGGCTTGTAAGAACAGTAAGTCTTCTACATTGCGAAAAAGAGGCCGTTTTAAGGCCAAGCCCGAATCTGCCAAGATCGTAGTCTGGTCTCTTGTTTGACGGGCTTATAGAACCGGGCCGCATCGCTTCCAACAATTTTTCTCTAGACATCCCTTGACCGTCATCCAGAATCCCTATCGCAGGTATTTCGGAATCTGTATCGGTCAGGAGTTCGATATTTTGCGCTCCCGCGGTTATGGAATTGTCAATGATGTCAGCAATTGCCGTTTGTAGCGAATAGCCAATATCGCGCAAACTCTCCACTAGAACGGAAGCTTTCGGCGCTACAATCACGCGTTGGGGAGTTATGCTATTTTCCATTTGGAAGTCTCGTTCGTGTGGCCGCGTATCGACAAAAAATAAAAGTCATGTCAGTATTTTGTGGAAACGATGACACTTGGATCGCAGCATAAGCGTGCCATACTCCGAGTCAACACGCATGGATTGAGTATGGGTTTTTGTTGACTTTGGATTTTGGTGGAAAACACACACTGGACCAACGCAATAATGGCCCTGGCATTGGGGGGAGTTCTGATTTAATACCACCAGGAAAAGAAATTTACCGGTGGTTCAATTTGGAAAACACTATCCCTATTGTCGATATTTTCGCTGGGCCGGGCGGCTTGGCTGAAGGGTTTTGCGGTCTTAGGGATGCAACCGGGAAGCCGGTTTTTGAATCTGTTCTTGCCGCCGAGATGGATCGTCACGCCCATAAAACGCTTACGCTAAGGTCATTTTTCAGAATGTATCCCAAAGGTGAGGCGCCAGATAGTTATTACCAGTACATTGCAGGAAAATTGGAAAAACCATTTACCGATGAAACTTCGGATGCTTGGGCGCGCGCAGAAGGAAAAAACCTATGCGTGAAACTTGGAAGTGTCGAAGATGATGTTCTATTTGATAAAAAAATGCAGGAAACTCTTGACGGAAAAAACGATTGGGTGCTTTTAGGTGGGCCACCCTGCCAAGCATACTCGATAATTGGACGCTGGCGATTCCGGAGTGATGATGGCAGTGGGCACGATCTGGATGGAGACGAAAAGTCCCATCTTTACAAGCAATATCTCCGGATAATTCACAAATTCTGCCCCACGGTTTTCATTATGGAAAATGTGAGAGGGTTATTGTCGTCGAAGTATTTCGACCTCATTATTGCTGATTTGCAAAAGCCGAATATACGTGGTGAACGATACCGGCTTTATTCGCTTATCCAGGAAGGCGAAGATAAACAGGAGTCGCGTCTTGCGCCTCTCGACTACCTAATCCGCGCAGAGAAGTTCGGTATTCCGCAAAGGCGACATCGCGTAATAATCGTAGGTGTTCTTGAGCGCATAGAAAGAGCACCTGCTTTACTGGACGAAACGGAAAATGATTGCACAGTTGGCGATGTTTTGGCGGGGTTGCCGCCACTACGCAGTGGGCTCTCCAAGGGCGAAAATACAGATTCTCTCTGGTACGAAAAAGTTTCAAAGATTGCCCGTCGTAATGCCGGTTTGCAGGGAATGGCACATGTGCCGATCAGGAAAAAACTCAAGCAAAATTCAGCGGTCCCCCCGCAAAGGATATCTGTAGGGCGAACGGCATTGCAGGAATGGTTGCATGATCCGCGGTTATTAACGACGCCCAACCACGAAACTCGAGGGCATATGCTTTCAGACCTCGAGCGGTATTATTTTGCTTCTGCATTTGCAAAACTTGGAAGTCGCACACCACGCGACACCGAGTTTCCTTTAGAGCTAGCCCCAAATCACAAAAGCTGGAGAACCAACAAGTTCAATGACCGTTTCAGGGTGCAGGTTAACGGATTGCCCGCAACGACCATTGTGGCCCATATTTCAAAAGACGGGCACAGCTTTATCCATCCAGACCCGTCGCAATGCAGGTCTCTGACTGTGCGGGAAGCAGCAAGGTTGCAAACCTTTCCTGATAACTACTTTTTTGAAGGCCCCAAAACGGAGCAATATAAGCAGGTAGGAAATGCTGTGCCTCCATTCCTGGCAAACCAGATCGCTGGGATTATTGCAGACCTTCTGGATGTTGGGTGAGGGAATTCTAAATTGGTCGATATTGTAACTCCGGAAAAACGTAGTGAGATGATGGCCGGAATATCCGGTAAGAATACGAAACCGGAAATATTTGTCCGACAGACTTTACACCGGATGGGTTACAGATTCCGATTGCACCGCAAAGACCTGCCGGGGAAGCCCGATATTTTTCTTCCTCGATATCGTGTTGCAATTTTTGTCCAAGGTTGTTTTTGGCACGGTCACGGGGATTGCCATCTGTTTCGGCTTCCGAAAACCCGGGTTAAATTTTGGGAGATAAAAATTTTTGACAACAAAGAACGGGATGCCCGAATGCGGAGCGAGCTTATTCAGGCAGGATATCGGGTTCTGGATATTTGGGAGTGTACTATTAAGGGGAAGACAGCACTGGATACGGGTTTGCTCGAAAAGGAACTGAACCAGTTTATCTCCAATAGCCATAAAAATTATCATGAAATTCGTGGACGCGACAATTGATTCATGCTCAAGACTGCCCCCTCGGCATCCCCTCCGTCATCTCGAAATCCCGCAACATCCCACCGTCAAGAAACCCCTCGCGGCACCCAGTCCAGCACCTGTCACCAATCGATGTAAGCCTGCCGCGCAGACTTGATCAGTTGCGGATGCGGCGACCATGTCACGGGGCAAGCCAGAACTTCAACCGCTCGCCAACGCCCGCGAATTTGCATCCGTTCGGCACCAATATCCTCATGTTTCTGGTGCCTGTTTTCGAATTTGGTGCAAATTTGGTGCAACAAACCTTCAAAACAGGCGGCAATGTATGATAACCAGCATAGCTAATGAAAATGTTAAAGTAATATAATCAATCACTTAAAGTCATGGCGTATCCCAGGTTGCCCGTATACCTATTACTTTTAATCAGTAGGTCCCGGGTTCGGATCCCGGCCGGCTCACCATTTTATTCTGATATATCAATGCCTTCTAGCGATTATACGCTGGAGGGTATTTTTATTTTCTAGCGCCGGAAGCATAGCGGAAGCAACATGACGCGTGTTTCCTGTGGAATCGGTGTGGTTTTTTGGTAACAGAAATTGCTGGAGAAATTGCAAACAACAAATGGGCCGTATACTAAAAACCCTCAATAGTATTTCAAACAAAAAACGCGCCCCGTAGGACGCGTCTCAATGTGGTGCAGTCAAAGCTACTTGTTAACGGCTCGACTACGATTTCTGAATAATCCTAAGTTGCAAAAAATAGCAAACCGAGTCAACCTCTGATTATTGGAGGAGATTATGCGACTCGGTTTAGATATTGGTACAAATTCAATTGGCTGGTGGATTTTTGCACAAGATGGCCAGGGCAACCCTGTACAGGTGATTGATGGTGGCGTCAGGATATTTGCGGATGGCCGTGACCCTAAATCCAAGGGGTCGCTTGCTGTTGACCGGCGCGTTGCTCGTGCCGCACGGAGGCGGCGTGATCGGTATTTACGTCGCCGCACCGTGCTTATGGAGCGCCTTTCTAATGCCGGATTGATGCCTATAGACCCGGTAACACGTAAAGCCCTTGAGCGGCTTGATCCTTATGAGTTGCGTGCCAATGGGTTGGATCATGCGCTAAGTTTGAATGAGCTTGGCCGCGCGATATTTCACCTTAACCAGCGCCGCGGGTTCAAATCCAATCGCAAAACTGACAGGAATGATAACGACAGCGGTAAGATTGCCTCAGGGGCCGCACGGCTGGAACAGGCGATTATGGCAGCGGGTGCGCGGACCTACGGAGAGTTCCTGCATCAACGCCGCCAAACGGATAACCCACGCCAGACACCAGCCGTTCGCACACGTATGACAACAATAACGCTGAACGAAAAGCCTGAAGAAGGGTATGATTTCTACCCCACTCGCAACCTTCTGGAGGAGGAGTTTGATAAACTGTGGCGGGCGCAGGAAAAGCACCACGCGGAGCTTACGGATGCGCTGCACGATACGTTATTTGAAACAATTTTTTATCAGCGCCCGCTGAAGGCCCCGGCAATTGGGCGTTGCTTGTTCGAGGAAGAAGAACGCTTACCTAAAGCCCATCCTTTGTTTCAGCGACGTATTCTTTACGAGACTGTAAATGCCCTGCGAATTCGTGAGGCTGGGCAATCGGACCGGCCATTGACGCTGGAAGAGCGAGATACGTTGATACTGCAACTTGATGGTAAGAACGTCAAAAGCGCTACTAGCGCCAACGTTAGTTTTATTCAGATGCGTAAAGCGCTGAAACTTGGTTCGGACCAATCTTTTAGCCACGAAACCCAGAACCGCAAAGGGATTGATTGTGACCGCCTTCGTGCACTAATCACCCATCCTGACCGGCTGAGCGGGCGCTGGAGTGGGCTTGATATTGATGCGCAATGGGCACTGATACAAAAGCTGCGCGACACTGAAAACGCTACGGAGTTGGAGGCATGGTTGATGGCTGAGTTTAGCCTTTCAGAAGCTTGTGCGATGAATGTTGCCAACACGCCGCTGCCGGAAGGATATGGACGGATTGGGCTATCGGCAACGCGCAAACTTTTGGAACGCCTGATTGCTGAAGTGATAACATATGACAAGATTGCTTCGCAAATTTACGGCGATCATCGTGGCATTGCCACCGGCGAGATTTTGGATGAGCTGCCATATTACGGGGAAATCCTCGACAAGCATGTCATTCCGGGTACTAGCGAGCCCACTGATGACGATATCACTCGTTTTGGCCGCATCACCAACCCGACGGTGCATATTGGGCTGAACCAAACCGGCGACTGGTTAATAAAATCATCGAGGTGCATGGCAAGCCTGACGAGGTCGTCGTGGAACTGGCCCGCGAGTTGAAACAGAGCGAGGACCAGAAGCGTGAGATTAACAAAGTCATCCGTAAGAACACTGACGCTGCAATTGAGCGGGGTGAAAAACTGGAGGAGTTGGGGCAGCGTAACAACGGTGCCAACCGCCTAGTACTGCGTTTGTGGGAAGGATTGAACCCTGATGTCATGGACCGCCGGTGCCCTTATACTGGTGATAAAATCGCGGTATCTATGCTGTTTGATGGGTCTTGCGAGGTCGATCATATCCTGCCTTATTCGCGCACGCTTGACGATTCCATTGCGAACCGGACGCTGTGTATGCGCACGGCCAACCGCGAGAAAGGCAACAAAACACCTTGGGAGGCATGGGGACATATTCCTGAGATATGGGCGCAGATTGCGCCGTTGATAAAACGCCTGCATGGCAACCAGCAATGGCGTTTCGCCCCTGACGCGATGGAGAGATATGGCGATGAGGCGAATTTCCTCGACCGCCAACTGGTGGATACGCAGTACCTTAGCCGGATCGCCCGTGAATACTTGTCACGCCTCTACCCAACCGAGGAATCCCGTGTTTGGGTAACACCGGGTCGCCTAACCGAAATGTTACGCCGTCACTGGGGATTGAACCCGCTGCTGGGAGATCACAACCTCGCTAAACCAAAAAACCGCCACGATCACCGTCACCACGCGATTGATGCGGCAGTTATTGCGGTAACTGACCGGAGCCTGATTAACCGAATTTCGAAAATGGCAGGGCGAAATGAAAACCTTGAGGACGCTACGCGCGAAATCACCCCGCCGTGGAAAACCTTTCGTGATGATTTAAAGGCGCAGCTTGATCAGATCACTGTTAGCCATCGTGCGGATCATGGGCGGATTAATTTTAATGGGCGCAGTCAGGGACGGGATTCCACGGCGGGGCAATTGCACAACGACACTGCGTACGGGTTTACCGATGTGGATGGCATTGTAGTCACCCGCAAACCGTTACTTTCGATTAAACCTGCTGACATTGGCAGAATTCGGGATGCGGACCTGCAAGCGCGACTTTATCAAGAGACCGAGGGGGTCGAGGGCAAGGAGTTCGAGGCAGCTCTTGCCAAATTTGCTGCAAAAACTGGCCCCTATCAAGGTATTCGTCGTGTGCGGTTAAGTGAAAAACTCAAAACTATCCCGATCAGGGACAAGTACGGGAATGCCTACAAGGGTTATAAGGGGGATTCCAACCACTGTATAGAAGTTTGGAAACTGCCTGACGGTAAATGGGAGGCCGAGCTGTTGACAACATATGCCGCGCACCAAAACGGCCTCGGCTCTACCCGTCCGCATCCGGCGGCGGTGTTGTTGATGCGGTTGTTCAAGAAGGATGTGGTGCAGTTGGAACATCCGGATAGAGGGTATGTTACTGCTTTGATAGCGAAGATTAGCGCTGCACGAATGGACTTGGCCCCTTTGAACGAAGCCAATACAGATGCGCGGAGCCGCCTGAAAAACGATCCATTTGATTACCTCCGTATTGGCCTTGGAACCCTCCAGAAACGTGCCCTTCGCAAGATACATGTCGATGAAATTGGGCGAATCAAAAATACCCAAGCGGGAGGTGGTTAGACTCGAATCGTCTTACGCGGTATCATCGTTCTTTATTTGTGGTACCGCTATGCACCAAGTCATTGATATTGAAAGCGACAATCGGCACCTCTCGCGGTATCGTGGGTTTTTGGTGGTTTCCGAAGATCACGAGGAAATTGGCCGCGTTCCGCTGGACGATATTCTGGCAATTATTGTTCATGCACACGGTATTACATATTCTAATTCGTTGTTGGTTGAACTGGCCAAACGCGGGGCAACGGTTGTTCTTTGCGCCGCTAATCATCACCCCGAGGCCATCCTTTGGCCCATGCAGGGTCACCATGCGCAAGGGGCACGGATGCGGGCGCAATGGGAAGCCCCAAAGCCAATGCTTAAACAGCTTTGGAAACAGGTTGTTCGCGCAAAAATTCAGATGCAAGCCGCAACCCTTACCGCATACGGGCACAGTGATCATGCCCTTAACCGCCTAGCCAGAACCGTTAAATCAGGTGACCCCGAAAATATCGAGGCTCAAGCCGCTCGCCGATATTGGCCCTTACTAATGGGTAAGGAATTCCGACGAGATCGTAGAGTGGACGGCGCAAATGCCTTACTGAACTACGGTTATACGGTACTGCGCGCCGCGACTTCTCGTGCGATTATCGGAGCGGGATTGCATCCGACGATTGGGCTTCACCATTCCAACCGCTCCAATGCTTTTGCGCTGGCTGATGATCTAATGGAACCATTCCGCCCCCTCGTTGATTGTGCTGTCAAAGGCCTTTTGGCTCGTGATATTACCAAAGTTACGCCTGAAGCGAAGCATACCCTCGCACGCCTAATCGCCTTTGATCTTGATTTTGGCGCCACCCGAACCCCGCTTCGTGTCAGCCTTGAAAAGCTGACACACTCTTTGGCGATGAGTTTTGAGCAGGGCAAGTCTGTGTTGATCCTGCCCAAAACACCGCCACCCCTGGAGCTTGCAGGGCTCGGACACGAATGAGCAACTTCGATCTGAAATTTTTAAGTGGGTATAGGCTATTGTGGATTCTTGTGATGTTTGATCTTCCGACCGACAGAAAGCCGCAACGCAAAGCGGCAACAAGATTCCGCGAGTATTTGCTGGATGAAGGCTTTGAGCGTAGCCAATATTCGGTCTATGCTCGGTTTTGCAATGGAAAAGAATCTTTTGACGCTCGCGTCCGCCGAATAGAGCGTAACCTACCTGGATATGGCGATGTGCAAATACTGCAATTTACTGATAAACAATATGAGAATATTATACGATTCTATGATCAGGGTCGCCAGAAGCGAAAGAAAAATCCGAATCAATTGGTGCTATTTTAAGATGGAACAACAGTTTTTTACATTCACATGCCGAATAGTATCATGTAAAGTCATGATATTACACAATTATCTAATTGTAGCCATTCAGAAATCGTAGTCCAGCCGCAACGGATGTCCGCTGCATTTGCTGTGCGGCATCATTGTAGCCATTCAGAAATCGTAGTCCAGCCGCAACTTGGGTTCCCGCTAGCAGTGGGGCCATAGCATTGTAGCCATTCAGAAATCGTAGTCCAGCCGCAACTAGCCGCTGCCACTTCGCACGTTAAGCCAAATTGTAGCCATTCAGAAATCGTAGTCCAGCCGCAACATGCCGTTTGCCTCGTCGCTAGCCCTGATGATTGTAGCCATTCAGAAATCGTAGTCCAGCCGTAACATCATCTCTTGTCTAGGTGAGCCGCTCTGAACTTTAGTTATTGTGATGAGTTTCGCGAATGCCGTTCAACATCACCTTTTGCTAACTTCGCTAACCGCGAGCCTTTTGTAATAATCGAAGGCGCTTCCATTGTTCCGTTGCTCCTTGAAATCATTGGAGCCCCCGATTGTGAGCGGCTGGCTGAGGTGTCGGAATTTTCTTTTATATTATTTCCTTTTTCTTTTCTTTCCTCTCTCTGTACCGATACCGTTTCTAACGGTTTACTTCGCTCAATTTGAAGATTGGCGGAAAGCACGGAATCTGGATAAGGCAGCGCATATTTAACACCTAAAGACTTCATGGCATTTTGGTAGGACTTTGCGAGATTGAAAAGTTGCTCTTCAATACAAATCGAAAGTTCGTACCCTGTGTCTTCGTCAATTTCGATCATGAAATCCTTCAATCTTACAACGAGTGCCTGAAAGTCTTTGGAATCATTTTCCGACCACCGCTTTAGTTTTATCGCGAGTACCACGCAAAATTCGGCTATTTGTTTAACCACCATTGGTGGCAAGTCCATTTGCTCCCTGAATATCGAAATTATCCCGCTGGCCTCTTTCGGGTTATTTGGCGGCTTGTTCTCAAACCAGCCAATAGTTCGCACAAAATTACTTTGCCGATCATACTCAAGTAAACCTGCCGCTTCGAGTTCGTCGATCGCGATGATTAGCACTTCTGAGCTCACCCGCGCCTGTTTGAGCCAAACGCCTTCCGGGTAATAGAATATGCCAATTTGATTGTTCAAACGGCTGTGGAATACAGCCATAAGAACCATGCGAACGTCGCTTGATGAAAGGCGATCCCAGCTATCATCTTCGAATTTGTTACAGCTCATTATTGAGAATTTTCTGCCAGACATTTTCTGCCTCCCTTTGGAATTGTGGTTAGCGGTTTAGCGAGTTTTCTGGGATGTGTTGCTGACGGTCTTATTCTCGATCCATTCGTGGATATCGCGAATGCGGTATCGTACCGATCTAGAGGAAGGTTTTACGAACTTCGGTCAGCCTCCGCGATGCCGCCAATTTTGGAGGGCGCGGACCGAGTAACACAGCATGCTTGCTGCTTCTTTTTCGTCCACAAGTTGGTTGAGATAAACGATTTCATCTTCAAGTTTGTTGTACTGGTTCATGAAATTTTTCCTTTTGTTGAGTGTGATAACGTTCGATGTTCAACAAGTAAGTCAGCGGAACCCAACAGAATAGAATGCACTATTTAATAGATCGAAGCAGTTGAGTGCATCAATCTATTAGTAGTAATATCAGATGGTTATGTAGAAAATAAGTTCGAGAGAATAATTCAATGCGGTGGCGCGATGAACTATTTTTTGTTGTTGGGATTTGGGGGGCCGGGAGTAGACCAACTGCCGGGAACAACTTCCGGCCAAATTCTTTCGGCTAATCGTTTCGATATACCGAATTTGGAGATCATTTCATCAATGAAAAATGGTTTTGTGTAAGGTTTGTTTCCGTGTTCACCGACCTTTTTCTCAAGCCAGAGGCGGGCTTTATGTTCGGGCGAATATTTTTCCCCGTCATGGATTTCCCCGTCAAATCGTTTAGACCAAAGTCCAAATTCTTTTTTTGATACAAACGCAGGGCTTCTCCGAAATTCATATTCCGATTGCGACGGCATTTTGATCATAGAAAGACAATAGTAAACTTTGAATGAAGGCTGTTTTGACCAAGCACTCCAATTTGCGCCATTTCCGTTCTTTAATACAACTAACATTGAATTGCTGGAGAACGCTTCCCAAAGCCCTTCTTCAGCTTCTCTGCGACGCGTAAACAGCTCGTGGTCAGAGATGTGCGCATCTGACAGGTTTGGCAGTTTCGCAAGCTTCTCTTTAAGCTCGTTGATTTCGGCGTAAACTGCGCCCCATTCATTCTGAAATACAGTTTGGACGGCTTGAGTTAAATCTCTTAAATCAAGTGCGTCAATTTCTGCTTTGCGTCTGATTGCGAAGCTCAATTTTGTGGATAAGTCTTCACGTTCTCTAATAACTGAACTTGGGTCATCTACGGGCCGCGACCAGATTTCACGCCCCGTCCAGTCTTCGGGAAACATTAATTTCCCTGTCCGTTCGAATACTTCGTAGAGCGAATAGAATTGTGTAATATCGAATTGCAGCAAGGTAACCTCTGTGGCGGGCTTCGGTGTCCGCCATTCTATATATAATATATAGAGACGCTACCCCCGCTATATAGAGTATATAGCGTATATAGGAAATTGGGTGCTCCCTACGTACGGTAGGGTTAGGTAGGCCGCCTATATATCTATAGGAAGAGAGGCGGACTCACCCAACGATACGTAACGGTACCTTGGTGACCTTATTCCTGCGAATTGATCCGGCCAAACGTGATGCAATAAATTCGGCATTTCGTCTTACGTCCTCGTCGTCGAGATGCGCGTACCGGAGCGTTGTCTGCAAATTCCGATGTCCCATGATTTCTTTGAGCTTGAACGGGTCAACGTTCCCGCGCATTGCCGCCGATGCATACGTATGCCGGAGATCATGCAAACGCACATCCTCGATTCCGGCTTGCTTTCGTATCCGGCTCCACGATTTTTGTAGGTTAACCATTGGGCGATCTGGACGCCTGCCTCGAATAACGTACGGGGTATTTTCGTGACGTGGTAATTCCATCAAGATTTCATGTGCATCGCTCGGCAGGGGAATACGCCTCTTTCCAGTTTTACTGTCTGGTAGCTCCAAGTGATGCGGGGTCACATATTCCCAGCGGAGCGTCAGAATCTCGCTGAGTCGGCATCCGGTCAAAACCAGCAGTTGGATGGCCGAAACTGTGTAGATGGACTCAGTGCCGCCTTCCAGACTCTCTGAGAGCACGTCTCCAAGGCGCATGAGCTCGTTGTCACGCAAGTATCGCTTCTTTTCTTCTTCCCTAAACTTCTTAATCCGTCGCGCCGGATTCGTCCCGTCGCCGCGCAATCCCCAATCTTCAGCCAAATTGAACATTTTTGAAAGTACGCTCAGTGAACGGTTAGCCTGATAGGGAGTTTCGCGTAGGGCGTGATGAAGGCCAATTATATCGGCGCGGGTGATGTCGGCAACTTTGCGCGGGCCAAGATGAGGTTTGATGCAACGTCGAACGATACTTTTGTAATCTCGTGCAGTCACGGGCTTGCAATGCTCCGCAACATATTCATCTAAAAACCGATCACAAAGGGCTGAGACTGTCGGTGCTTTCAATCGTGCCCGTCTCTCTTCGGAAGGATCGCCACCCTTCGCAACTTCTCCAAGGAGTTTTCGAGCTTCGATTCTTGCTTCAATCGCGGTCAGTATGCCGTGTTGGCCGATTGTCCGTCGCTTCGTTCTGCCGCTGAAACGATATTGCACAAGGTAGGTCTTTCGGCCGGAAGGATATACCCGAACTCCGAAGCCGGATATTTCTCGGTCCCAAACGAGGTATTCTTTCTCGTGCAATTCTAGACCTTCAACAGAACGTTTGGTTAGTTTGAACATAGCATGAACTCCGGTTGTTAGTTTCTGCTTCCGGAAGCACTACGGAAGCAACGTGAAGCGAATTGTGGAGTTATTCATGTGTGCACAGCGTAAGCATAGTCAAGAAAAAACGTTTAGAGTCATGCGTTTATGGGCGCAGGGCGTAATTTGGCGTAATGTAGAGAAACCCGCCAAATATAACTTTTAATCAGTAGGTCCCGGGTTCGAATCCCGCCCGGCTCACCATTTTATTCAAAGGCTTAGATGGAAACGTCTAAGCCTTTAATTTTGCCCTAGACATATTTCGGCGCATTTTCATTAGTTGGCGGAAAAGTTGTTGTTGGCGGGGTTGGGATAAAACCTCGGTTGAACCAGATTGTATGGCGCGGGCGTATAGGTAGAACGGGTCCGATTCTGTTAACAGGCGGCGAATTTGTGTGTGGCGCCAATGGACAGATGTTTCGTGTAGGTCGGCCAGCGTTTTGTCGGATTTATATTGCGACAGGATTGGTGCGGAAAGTTTAGTGGTTTTCTGGATGGTGCGGTCCTCGACATCGTTGAAATTCCGGTCCACCCAATAGGCCAGATCAATGGCGTCGGTGGAATGGTTCGGCTTGCCGCGCATTTGTTTGACGAGGTAGTTCTCGACAGATCCCAAAGCGTAATGATTGATCTGGGCCAATTCGTACTGGTTGGTAAACGTCGGGATTAGTGTCGAACCTTTGGGTGAGTGGCCGGGGAACGGGTTGCCGGAACCATCGCGCCAGACGGCTTGTCGTTGCTTTTCGGGGTTGGGTTTCTTGGGCATGTGGACGCCCAGTTTTTCGTAAGATCCGTCGTTGCGGTACAGGCATTTGAACTGGATTGCGCGCCATGGCCATAGCATGCCGACGGGGGCGCAGCGGGTGAATTTCTCCGTTACGCGTTGGTCTTGGAACGCGGTGATGCCGTTGTTGCCAAACATGCGCCATGCCAGCGCGAAGCCGGTAGTTTCAGGGCTGGCGGCGAACAGGTCGTTCAGATGGCCCGCGCCGGTTTTGATGTTCAGAAATTCGTCTACGTCTGTCCCGTAAATCCAGTCGACCTCCTGCATAATTGGTTGGGTGGTCGCGTCGGACAAAGCCTGCCATTGCNCAGTTTTTTTGCCAAGTGGCGGGTTGGGGATGTGGTTGATCTCGCCCAATTCGGCCAGTCGGTCTAGCATCAATTCTGTGCCGTCTTCGCAATCGTTGGAATAGATCAGGAAATCGGTAAAACCGATGGCTTTGTGGTGTGCGAGCCATTCTAGAAGGAACGGTCCCTCGTCACGCATGCAGGTTACGATTAAGGCGCGGGTCTTTGGGGAATTGGGCATCGTTTGACCTGTTTTAAGCGAATCCGCGCATTTATATGCGACTTTCCTGTATTTCGGAAGGTTTCTTGTTGGTTATTTGCGCGGTAAATATATACGTTGGCCGGACTGAAATACTGTAAAACGGGCAAAAAGTGAAAAAGTTCCATCATTTTGAGGCAAATTCGACGGTTCCGAAGGCAGATTATGCTTCCGAGTTGTGGCCGGATGCAGCAACCCCAACGGCGCTACCTGAGATTATTGATATCGTTAAAACAGCGGATTTCACGCGGGTATTTTGTGCTGAACACTGGGGATTGGTTGCCGNGGGGCGGGCGTTAAAGTTGGCCAAGGCGGAGCAGGTGAACGGTTACCCCTGNGGATATTTCGTTGATCTACCGTCTATGGGTAAGGTAAAAATTCAGGGGAAGCGGACGGTGAATGCCAGCCCCGTCGCGACCGATTTTTTCGCAGGTCTTAACGTTTTGTTTGCAATCGAGTGCAATCCTGACCCTGTGGATGTTGCGGATTGGGTTAGGTTTAATGTGACCAATGCGAGGGCAGAAGCGGCGTTGGTAATTCGGCGGATCGCGCCCGATGATCGTGCGTATGATGTGGCGGATTTCAGGAAGGCCTTGCAGGGGATNAAGGGGTTAAAGACCTTCGTGTTGCTGGATTACGATATTCCGCTGGGCAAGCCCGACCAGCCGGCGGAAAGTGATCGGTTATTGGCGCCCGAGGCCCCCGGTAAAACGCAGTTGGCGACGCAAGAAAACGATATCTGGCGCGCGCCTTTGGGACAGTTCGGGGTATATGCGGCGGCGCGTTTCCGGTTCCTTGGCGAGGCGCGGGCGGTGCTGCATTGCGCGATTGCGGATATGGTTAGTACGAAGGAGGAAAGCCTGTTTGACTTGGCACATGCGGGTCCGTCCTATGTTAAGGTNCGGTCGCGATATGCCTATCCGTGGAAGATTCCAAAAGCGGGTGCGCCGCGTGTCGGGGACCATAGTTGTGTGCGGTTTGACAGCGATATGGGCGCTAGTATTTGGTGCGCTGATCCGAAGATGGAAGGGTTTTGGCGACCTTTCCGCGCCGGCCAGATTAAGGCGAAAACGATTGAATCGGCGCCAGAAATATGGCGATGCATGGCAATTCGGCACAAGCATTTGAAGATTTCCGAGCTTGTACCAAAGTCCAGTCTGGTGGTTGCGCCTAGTTTGGTTAAAGCCTTGAAAAAGACGTTAAATGCAAGGCAGGATTTGCCACTTTCGATTGATAATAAAACAAGTTCTGCGAAAAACGAACGGGTTTTGATTGTTACGACCATGAAGGATGAGGGGCCGTTTATTCTGGAGTGGCTTGCCTATCACCGCTCCATCGGGGTGACGGATTTTCTGGTTTATACCAACGATTGCAGTGACGGAACGGATGCGATGTTCGATCTGTTGCAAGATAAAGGCCATGTGGAGCATCGTCAGAACCCTTACCGCAAGGTTGGGTTGCGGCCACAGCATGCCGCGTACAACGACGCCTCGGAAAGCGATATTGCGGAGGCTGCGGACTGGGTGATTTGCATGGATGTGGACGAGTATATCAACGTGCATATCGGGGATGGCACGTTGCACGATTTGTTCGCGGCCGTGGGCGAGGCGAATCTCATTTCGCTGACATGGCGATTGTTCGGGAATGCCGAGATCGTCGATTTCGAAGACAAGTTTATTACGGAACAGTTCTTTAGGAGCGCCCCCAAATTCATCCGTAAACCGCATCAAGCGTGGGGTTTCAAGACGATGTTCCGCACGTTGGGACATTACAAAAAGTACGGGGTACATCGACCAAAAGGTCTGCGACCAGAGATGCTGGATCAAGTTAAATGGGTTAACGGTTCTGGTAATCCTGTGCCTGCCAAAACCCTGCGAACTGGGTGGCGAAGCTCGACCGCGAACTGGGGCTATGGGTTAGTGACATTGAACCATTATTCGCTGCGATCAGCCGAGAGTTTTCTGGTCAAGCGGTTCCGTGGGCGGGTAAATCATGTGGATCGGGATCAGGGGTTAACCTACTGGTTTCGCATGAATAATAATGCGACCGAAGACCGCTCTATCCTGAATAAAATCCCGTATGCGAAGGTGGAGTTTGAAAAACTTATGGCGGACCCAGAAATTCGTGCGATGCATGAACGCAGTGTGGTTGCGCACAAAGAACGGGTTGAATCGTTGCTGCAAAGCGCAGATTACAAGGCGTTGTTTGACGAAGTCACAGGCGGGCGTTTGAACACGTTGGCAAAAATGAACCACCACTTTGGTTCGCAGATATTCGAGGATGGACCGGATTCAATTCCGGCGGATTTCCACACCAAAAACACTACGCACGACGAAGCCGCGCCGGATGTGCCGAACGATCCTAAACCGCCAGCAAAACCGTATTTTTCCTAGTGACGGAAATGGCGCATTCCGGTGAATACCATTGCCAGGCCAGCTTCATCTGCGGCGGCGATCACTTCTGCATCTCGCATTGATCCACCCGGTTGGATAATCGCCGTTGCCCCTGCTTCTGCCGCCGTTATCAGGCCGTCAGCGAAGGGGAAGAAGGCGTCAGATGCCACGACGGACCCAACGGTCGGTACTTCGGATAATCCCAGAACGGCAGCCATATCTTGAGCTTTGCGCGCGGCGATACGGGTGGAATCTACGCGGCTCATCTGTCCCGCGCCAATCCCTACCGTTGCCCCGTCTTTGACGTAAACGACGGCGTTGGATTTGACGTGCTTGGCGACACGCCATGCGAACATTAGGTCGGCCAACTCGGCATCAGTCGGGGCGCGTTTGGTTACGACTTTCAAATCATCCTGAGAAACAAACCCGTTATCGCGATCCTGTACCAGATACCCGCCCGTAACTTTGCGCCATGTGCGCCCACCCTCCCGAACATCCGGCAAGCCTCCGGTAGTGAGCAACCGCAAGTTCTTCTTCTTTGCAAAAATACTCATCGCTTCGTCGGTCACTTGCGGGGCGATAACGACTTCAGTGAAAATCTTTGAGATTTCGATGGCCGTTTCTGCATCCAGTGTCTGGTTCAGCGCGATGATCCCGCCGAACGGCGAGACGTTGTCGCAGTTGAAGGCGTTTCGGTATGCCTCGATCATCGTTGCACCGCGGGCGACGCCGCAGGGGTTGGCGTGCTTGATGATGGCGCAGGCGGGGCCGTCGGCTGGGTCAAACTCGGCTACCAGTTCGATGGCGGCGTCGGTGTCGTTGATGTTGTTGTAGGACAGCTCTTTTCCTTGGTGTTGGGTGGCGGTGGCCACACCGGGGCGGTCTGATCCGTCTACGTAGAACGCTGCTGATTGGTGTGGGTTCTCACCATAGCGCAAAGTTTGTGACAAGGTGCCCGCAATGGCGCGGCGGCGCGGGTTCGGGCGGTCGATTGCGTCGGCCATCCATGTGGAAACGGCAGCGTCATAAGATGCGGTGCGGGCGTAGGCGATTTGGGCCAGTTTCTTGCGGAACTTCGCACAAGTGGCGCCGCCATCGTGGTTTTCCAGTTCCCAGATGATGTCTTTATAATCTTCAACGTCCACGACAACTGTCACGAAGCCGTGGTTCTTGGCGGCGGCGCGGATCATTGCCGGCCCGCCGATGTCGATGTTTTCAACGCATGTGTCATAGTCGGCCCCTGCGGCAACAGTTGCCTCGAACGGGTACAAGTTAACTACCAGCAGGTCTATGGTCCCGATACCGTATTCGTTCATTGCCGCGATATGGTCTTCATTATCGCGAAGTGCCAGCAGGCCGCCGTGTACCATCGGGTGCAGGGTTTTGACGCGACCGTCCATCATTTCGGGGAAATTCGTGATCTCGGATACGTCTGTGACTGCAAACCCCGCGTCGCGGATGGCTTTAGCTGTTCCGCCGGTGGACAACAGCTCCACCCCTTTTTCATCCAGTACTTTTACCAGTTCGATCAAATCCGTTTTGTCAGAAACGGAGAGAAGGGCGCGCCGGATGGGCACGAGGTTCGTTGACATGATGTGGTGTCCTACTTTTTTTGGGGGTTAACGCTCTTTGTCTTTAACCCGCTTGAAAATCCAGGTGATGCGGTCGGAATAGTCCAATACGCGACTACTTACCACGATCTGTTTTGTCGCGCGTGGTTTGTGGCGCCATTGATCCAGAAAAACCGAGCTTTCCAGTGTCAGAAGGCCGCCTTCATGGCGGAAAACCCAGATCTCTTTGTTCGGTAGTTGCAGGGCTACGGATTTGTTGTCGTCGGACAGTTTTGTTTTGACGTCAGGATGCAGATGGAAGTGTGCGACGTAGGCTACGCCGAGGCTTGGTACGGCGGCGATTGCATTCTTGAAAATCTTACGCTCTTTATCGGAAGTGGCTGTCAGGCTGTCTTGCCCGCGGAATTCCCGCCCGTCAGGGCTTAGAAATATACGGCGTTGATGGATCAGTCCGTAATCGGATGCGTATCCGTCGTGTGTTGCTAACAGCCAGTTTCCTTGTTGATCCGCTTTGCGGCTGCGCGTGACGTTTGCGGGGGTGTCCAGCAGGCGTTCCCCGAAGGTTTTGCTGACGACACCTGAAGGGGCAATGCGCGAAGAGGATATTTTCTCAATGGCGACGGTGTTGTGCGATACTGTCGCGCGGCATTTGCGTTCCCAAACGGCGCTGAATTTCTGGCCTGCACCGCAATTGACGACAATGGGATGACGGCCGGAGGACATCTCGAACGCCAACGTGCTGGCATGGCCGTGATGTGAAACCGGCAGGGCTGGGGGTTCTGCACAGTCAACCAGTAGCGTGATACGGGCAGCGGTCAGGCGGTCGTAGCCCATGGCCAACTCACCGATGCGGCTTGTGC
>JAESQH010000084.1 GCA_016765235.1 Paracoccaceae bacterium | reverse complement strand
TAGACCATGGAATCCGCGCCCGCGCCGACGGCAAACCTGCCTTTGCCGAAATCGAAACACTAGAGGACGCCACAAACGGTATCCGTAACCAATGCGACAGTCTAACCGCGTGGTTGCGCTTGCCAAACGTTCTACCGCTGGATTTTGAAGACATCGCGTTTGACATACACACCACTGTGCAACGTATCATTAACCAATTGGGCGTCACCGGAGACCCTGAAAAAATCGTTAACGCGGTTCTCGATGGGCGGTTCACGCAGTTCAACAAGGGCATCAGTCAACGGTATAAAACCGAGATGTCCCAACAGGACGACCGCGAATTCACCCGTGAATTCGCCCCCCTCTTATCCCGCCTGATCGGCAACAAACCAGACCTTCCTAAGGACGGCGGCATTGTACTGCCTCCGCCATACGAACTCCGCATTTCCGTTTAACCATAGACATTCCCGCACATATTGCGGACACTATCGACGATAAAAAGGAAAACACGATGAACGCTCTTGCTTTGAAAAAAGGTGCTTCCAGAAAAAGCGCTTACGATCTTAGAAACCCGCTGGGGGATGAAGTTGAAACCCATACTCTAACCGTAATCGTTGACAACGAGGCTGGCGTGCTTGCCCGTGTCATCGGCCTATTTTCTGGCCGCGGTTACAACATCGACAGCCTGACCGTTGCCGAAACGGATCACGAGGGCCACTTGTCCCGCATAACCATCGTCACAACGGGAACCCCCGCAGTGATAATACAAATCAAAGCGCAACTTGACCGCATGGTCCCCATTCACAGCGTAAGCGATTTAACCGTCGATGGCCCGTCCGTTGAACGNGAACTNGCNATGNTNAANGTNACTGGCGANGGNGAAAAACGNGTNGAAGCNATGCGGCTNGCCGANATTTTNCGCGCNAATGTAGTTGATACAACGNTAGTCAGTTTCGTGTTTGAAATCACAGGAACNCCCGAAAAAATNGANGCTTTTGTCGAACTCATGCGNCCGNTTGGCCTAACCGATTTGGCACGAACTGGTGTCGCCGCNTTGGCACGTGGCGTTTAATATCAGGTAGTTACNCAANANTTCTNATGTGAATAAAAAAATGGGGGATGGNTTACCCACCCCCCAGTTTCGCAATTCAGGCTCACCATTAATACCGCTCGGTTCATTGCCTGCGGCCTGAACGCCGGAGGCGTGCTTANCAGATAAGCATCACCTCCANCTGTCTGTACTTCAGCTACACCCAGAGGTTCCCCCACAGGTNTTACACTTCATACAGGTCCCATTGCGCACCAAAGTATAGTTTCCGCATTCGCCACAAGCATCGCCCTCGTAGCCCTGCATCTTCGCCTTGGTCCGATGATCCATTACCGCGCCAGGCATCATGGTCACGGTATCGCTTTTCGTCTCCGTCGCGGTTTCCACCATCGTAACGGCCTTTTTTCCCACCAAATCTTCCGGTACGCGTTTGCGCAAATACCCGGTAGACGAAATCTGGCGGATCATATCGATTGAGGTTTTGGCGACCTCACCGCCGACATTACCGATATTGCTAACGCCTTCTTCTGTACCACGCCCGACGGTATCAAAACTCTCGCCACTTGGCTGTACATGCGCCAAATCGGTGCGATCCAGATAGGAAACCGCCAGCTCACGGAAGATATAGTCCAGGATCGAGGTCGCGTTCTTGATGCTGTCGTTGCCTTGCACCATTCCGGCAGGCTCGAACCGCGTAAACGTGAACGCATCGACGAATTCTTCCAGCGGTACGCCATATTGCAGCCCGACCGAGATCGCGATGGCGAAATTATTCATCATCGCGCGNAATCCAGCNCCNTCCTTGTGCATATCAATGAAAATCTCGCCAAGCTCGCCGCTTTCATATTCGCCAGTGCGCAAATAAACCTTATGCCCGCCAACAACCGCCTTCTGTGTATAGCCTTTACGACGATGTGGCAGTTTCTCGCGGCCCCGCGCAACTTCCTGTATGATGATTTTCTCGACGATTTTTTGGGCCAAAATAGCAGGACGGTCCGCCACTGCGGCTTCGTTCAGAATTTCCTCTAGATCNTCGTCATCATCATCAATCAACGCNGACGAAAGTGGTTGCGACAANTTGGAACCATCACGGTAAAGCGCATTCGCCTTGACGCCCAAAGACCAGCTAAGTTCGTAAGCCGCCTTACATTCTTCAATCGTCGCGTCATTCGGCATATTGATGGTCTTGGAGATCGCCCCAGAGATAAAGCTCTGCGCCGCCGCCATCATATTGATGTGGCTTTCAACGCTAAGATAGCGTTTACCGATCCGCCCACAAACATTCGCACAATCGAAGACTTTGTNATGCTCTTGCTTAAGGAAAGGCGCGCCTTCCAGCGTCATCGACCCGCAAACATGGTTGTTTGTATCACTGATTTGCTGACGCGAATACCCGAGGTGACGCAGCAGGTCGAACGACGGGTCGTTCAGTTTTTCCACCGGAATTCCAAGAGTATTACGGCAGAAATCTTCGCCCAAAGTCCACTGGTTGAACACGAATTTGATGTCAAACGCCGTTGGCATCGCTGCCTCTACTTTGTCAATCTCCACCGCGCTAAACCCGTGGCCCAGCAAAGAAGTATGGTTAATGCCCGGTGCATTTCCAATCGTACCATGCCCGACTGCGTACGACTTGATTTCCTCGATCTGACTGGTCGAATACCCCAGATTGCTAAGCGCTGCGGGAACCGATCGGTTGATGATTTTGAAATACCCGCCACCGGCCAGTTTCTTGAATTTTACCAGCGCGAAATCAGGTTCAATNCCGGTCGTATCACAATCCATCACCAGCCCGATTGTGCCAGTTGGCGCAATCACAGAAACCTGCGCGTTGCGATACCCATGTTCCTCGCCCAGTTTAATCGCCTCGTCCCATGCCTTATGGGCAAGGTTAATCAGCTGACCGTCAGGGCAGTTGTCGTGGTCCAGCGGCACAGGCATCACAGAAAGCCCCTCGTACCCCTTCGTCTCACCGTAAGCTGCACGGCGGTGGTTTCGCATCACACGCAACATGTGGTCGGCGTTCTTGGCATAGCCATCGAACGGCCCCAACTCTTTCGCCATCTCCGCAGAGGTTTTATACGCAACTCCGGTCATAATCGCCGTCAAAGCCGCACAAAGCGCGCGCCCCTCAACAGAATCGTACCCAAAGC
This sequence comes from Paracoccaceae bacterium, assembly GCA_016765235.1. GTDB lineage: Bacteria > Pseudomonadota > Alphaproteobacteria > Rhodobacterales > Rhodobacteraceae > NORP23. Next base: position 1,205 of record JAESQH010000084.1, on the reverse strand, counting down.
CCATGTTCATCAGCAAACCGCCGATGTTGGCATAGCCAAGACCAAGCGTGCGGAATTTGTAACTTAGTTCGGCAATTTCCTTTGACGGGAACTGCGCCATCAACACCGAGATTTCCAGCGTCATCGTCCAAAGCCGCGTTGCGTGAATATATCCGTCCGCATCGAACTGCCCGTCATGCAAGAACGTCAGCAAATTCATGGAGGCCAGATTACACGCCGTATCATCAAGGAACATGTACTCGGAACAAGGGTTTGACCCACGGATAGCCCCATCTTCAGGGCAAGTGTGCCAGTCGTTAATCGTGTCATGGAACTGGATGCCCGGATCGGCACAAGCCCATGCCGCGTGGCCAACTTGATCCCACAAATCCGCCGCTTTAACGGTTTTGGCAACCGTACCATCGGTACGGCGCAGCAATTCCCAATCCGCATCGTCTTTCACGGCTTGCAAGAACGCATCAGTCACCCGAACCGAGTTGTTTGAATTTTGACCGGATACCGTCAGATACGCCTCGGAATCCCAATCCGTGTCATACGTCGGAAATTCGATGCTGGCGAAACCCTGCTCCGCATACTGCAAAACGCGTTTCACATAGGTTTCAGGAACCGACATTTTCTTGGCCGCCCGCACAGCAGCCTTCAGGCCAGCATTAACCTTCGGATCAAACGCATCCGCCTCGGCACCGTCCCATGCACGGATCGCCGCGAAAATCTCGTTCAGGCGTTGCTCATGGATTTTGGAACCTGCAACAAGCGCTGCAACCTTTTGTTCTTCAATGACTTTCCAGTTAATGAACTCTTCCACATCCGGGTGGTCCATATCACAGATAACCATCTTCGCCGCGCGGCGCGTGGTGCCACCAGACTTGATCGCCCCCGCTGCACGGTCGCCGATTTTAAGGAATGACATCAAACCCGAAGACTTGCCGCCCCCCGCCAAAGTCTCGTTCGAACCACGAAGGGAGCTGAAGTTTGTTCCAGTGCCAGACCCATATTTGAACAACCGCGCTTCGCGGGTCCAAAGATCCATAATGCCACCCTCATTCACCAGATTGTCGGAAACCGACTGGATGAAACAGGCGTGCGGCTGTGGGTGTTCATAAGCGCTGGAGGATTTCACCAATTTGCCGGATTTGTAATCCACATAGTGATGCCCCTGCCCCGGACCATCGATTCCGTAAGCCCAATGCAGGCCAGTGTTGAAC
>JAESQH010000083.1 GCA_016765235.1 Paracoccaceae bacterium | reverse complement strand
CCTACGGGTTGCGCAAGATTGTGTTGGATGCGGATGCTTTGACGTTGTTGGCGCGGGACGGCGAATTGTTCGGGATGTTGCATGAAAATTGTGTGCTTACACCACATGCAGGTGAGTTTGCGCGGTTGTTTCCTGATATTGCATTGAGGATGGCGGAGCCTGCCACCGCTGGTCCGGCGTATTCAAAGGTTGATGCGACCCGGGATGCGGCGAAGCGAGCAGGGTGTGTTGTACTATATAAGGGCGCGGATACGGTTATTGCAGATGCCTCGGGCATGGCGGCGATTAACTCGGCGCATTATGAACGTGCGGCCCCTTGGTTGGCGACGGCGGGGTCTGGTGATGTGTTGGCAGGGTTTATCACGGGGCTTTTGGCGCGTGGGTTTGGGCCAATGCAGGCGGCCCAAACGGGGGCTTGGTTGCATGTGGAATGTGCGTTGAAATTCGGTGCCGGACTGATTGCCGAAGATATTGCAGAGCAACTGCCTAAAGTTTTTTCCGATTTGGGCCTCTAGAGGTCATTTTACCCCTTCCGAACCTCAAAAACGTCTGTTAGAGAGGCGCGGAATTGTACTGTTGTCGATGATAACAGCGATATGCGGATGTGGTGGAATTGGTAGACACGCCAGATTTAGGTTCTGGTGCCGTGAGGCGTGGGGGTTCAAGTCCCTTCATCCGTACCAAACATATGAAGGAAATAAAATGCAGGTTACTGAGACCCTGAACGAAGGCCTTACGCGCGGATATGATGTTACGATCAGTGCGGCCGAACTCGAAGCAAAAGTGACCGAAAAACTGGAAGCTGCTCGTGCTGATTTCCAGATGAAGGGTTTTCGCAAAGGCCACGCGCCACTTGCATTGATGAAAAAGATGTTCGGCCAATCGGTAATGGGTGAAGCCATGCAGGAAGCCGTTGACGGCGCTGTTGGCGAGCATTTTGAAAAAACCGGCGATCGCCCTGCGATGAAGCCTGAAATTAAAATGACCAATGACGAATGGAAAGAGGGCGACGATGTTGCTGTCTCCGTTTCTTATGAGTGTCTGCCCGCGATCCCTGATGCGGATTTCAGTAAAATCAAGCTTGAGCGTCTTGTAACCAAAATCGAAGATGCAGCGGTAACCGAGTCTTTGGAAAACCTTGCTGCCTCGACCACTAACTACGAGAAACGCCGCAAGGGTTCGAAAGCTAAAGATGCGGATCAGGTTGTGATCGACTTCTTGGGCAAAGTTGACGGCGAAGCTTTTGAGGGCGGTGCTGGCGAAGATTATCCGCTGGTTCTTGGTTCCAACAGCTTTATCCCCGGTTTCGAGGAACAGTTGGTTGGCGCTAAAGAAGGCGACGAGCTGGACGTTAACGTTACTTTCCCTGCGGAATATGGTGCGGAAGCACTGGCCGGAANAGACGCTGTGTTTGCTTGCACTGTTAAGGAAGTTCGCGAGCCGAAATCTGCGCCGATTGATGAAGAACTGGCGACGAAATATGGCGCTGAAAGCCTTGAAGATCTGACTAAGCAGATCACCGAGCGTCTTGAAGGCGAATATGCCGGTGCATCGCGCGCGATTATGAAACGTAAATTGATGGACGAGCTGGACGAGCAAGTTAAGTTCGATCTGCCACCATCCTTGGTGAAAGTTGAAGCCGACCAGATCGCGCACCAACTTTGGCACGATGACAACCCTGATGTTGAGGGCCACGATCATCCAGAAGTCGAAACAACGGACGAGCATAAAACATTGGCTGAACGCCGTGTGCGCCTTGGTCTTTTGTTGGCCGAGGTTGGTAACCAGAACAATGTTGCAGTGACCGAACAGGAAATTCAGCAGGCGATGTTCCAGCAGGCCAGCCAGTATCCGGGCCAAGAACGCGAGTTCTTTGAGTTCATGCAGAAGAACGAGCAGGCGCAACAACAGATGCGCGCACCGATCTATGAAGACAAAGTTGTGGACTTCATTATCGAGTTGGCTGAAGTTTCTGACAAATCCGTTTCCAAAGACGAATTGGAAACAGCGATCAAGAGCCTCGACGAAGAGTAAACCTTTGTTAACAGGTTAGTGAATTCAAGGCGGGCTACGTGGCTCGCCTTTTTTCTTTTGCGGGTTTTGCCCTTGCAGACCCCGCGCGTGATACTTAAACCTTTAGCAAGGAATATCCGATATCCCTCGGACCAGAATATAAATAGGTGAGTACATGAGAGATCCAATCGACACATATATGAACACGCTTGTACCAATGGTTGTTGAACAAACAGCACGTGGCGAACGTTCCTACGACATTTTCTCGCGCCTACTGAAAGAGCGGATCATTTTCGTTTCAGGTCCGGTTCATGACGGCATGTCGACTCTTCTAGTGGCGCAATTATTGTTTCTCGAGGCGGAAAATCCGAAGAAAGAAATTTCGATGTATATCAACTCGCCGGGCGGCGTGGTTTCCAGCGGTTTGGCGATTTATGACACCATGGAATATATCCGCCCGAAGGTGGCAACAACTGTGATCGGGCAGGCGGCCTCGATGGGGTCGTTGCTGTTGGCGGCAGGTGCGAAAGATATGCGGTTCAGCTTGCCTAATTCGCGTGTGATGGTGCATCAGCCATCAGGTGGTTTCCAGGGGCAGGCGTCGGATATTGCGCTACATGCTAAAGAAATTCTTGAACTTAAAGATCGTCTTAACAAAATCTACGTTAAACATTGTGGGCAAGATTTGGAAGTTGTTGAAAAGGCGTTGGATCGCGATAATTTCATGACGGCAGAACAGGCGAAAGACTGGGGTTTGATTGACGAAATCGTAACCCGCCACGTTGAAGATGACACGTCTGACGCGTAATGTTTAAGTAATGTGATCAGTTCCGGCTTGAATTGCCGGAGTTGGTCATGTCCAATAGGGCAAATATCGGGGAAGCGACTCGGCGCGAATGCGTACCAGTCAGGAGAGATGTGATGACTAAATCTGACGGTAAAGACTCCAAGAACACACTATATTGTTCGTTCTGCGGCAAGAGCCAGCACGAGGTTCGCAAGTTGATTGCCGGCCCGACTGTGTTCATCTGCGATGAATGTGTCGAGCTGTGCATGGACATCATCCGCGAAGAAACCAAGAGCAATCTTGTGAAATCTGCGGACGGTGTACCGACCCCGAAAGACATTTGCAAGATTCTGGACGATTACGTTATTGGCCAATCGAAGGCCAAGAAGGTGCTGTCTGTGGCGGTTCACAATCACTACAAACGTCTTGAGCATGCGTCTGAAAACGCGGATGTAGAATTGGCTAAATCCAATATTATGTTGGTTGGCCCGACGGGTTGTGGTAAAACGTTGCTGGCGCAGACATTGGCGCGGGTACTGGATGTGCCGTTCACCATGGCGGACGCAACGACTTTGACCGAAGCTGGATACGTTGGTGAAGACGTCGAAAACATCATTCTGAAATTGCTTCAATCGGCTGAGTATAACGTGGAACGCGCGCAACGCGGCATCGTTTATATTGACGAGATTGACAAGATTTCGCGCAAATCTGATAACCCTTCGATCACCCGCGATGTTTCGGGCGAGGGGGTACAGCAGGCGTTGCTGAAGATTATGGAAGGCACGATCGCCTCCGTTCCGCCGCAAGGTGGGCGCAAGCATCCGCAGCAGGAATTTTTGCAAGTAGATACGTCGAACATCCTGTTTATCTGTGGCGGTGCGTTTGCCGGCCTCGACAAAATCATTTCGCAACGCTTCAAGGGCACGGCGATGGGTTTCGGGGCTGATGTGAAAGACGACGAGGACAAATCCGTCGGCGAAGTATTGCAGCAACTTGAACCTGAAGATCTGTTGAAATTCGGATTGATACCGGAATTCGTTGGCCGTTTGCCAGTGATCGCAGCACTGACCGATCTGGATGCTGATGCGCTTGTAACCATTCTGACAGAACCTAAAAATGCGCTGGTTAAGCAATACCAACTCCTGTTCGAGATGGAAGACGTGCAACTGTCCTTTACCGAAGATGCGCTAACGGCGATTGCCGCGCGCGCGATCGATCGGAAGACGGGGGCGCGTGGGTTGCGTTCCATTCTTGAAGAAATCTTGCTGGAATCGATGTTCGAGTTGCCCGGTATGGGGAATGTGGACGAGATCGTTGTTAACGCCGAAGCGGTTCGGCGCGAGGGCGAACCTTTGCTCATTTACTCGGATAAAGAGGACGAAGCGGCGTCTGCCTCCTGAATAGGCTAGACCTGTCCCAAGAAATTGGGGCATAAGCTTGATAGAAATTGATGCTGGAGTCGTTATGAAATTTATCTTGCGTATGTTGACTTGGTGGAACGGGCAATCGTTTGGAACCCAGATTTTTACGTGGCGTAACGGTGTGCTCGTCGGTGAAGACGCACTTGGCAACAAATATTTTACGAACAAAGACAAGTCCAAGCGTTGGGTGATTTATGACGGCCCGATTGAGGGGTCGCGTGTTTCACCCGATTGGCACGGATGGTTGCACCACACGTTTGATGAATGCCCGGGTACGACACCACTGCCGCGCAAATCGTGGGAAAAATCGCATGTTCCTAATATGAGCGGAACGAACGCAGCTTATCACCCGCCGGGAAGTATTCTGTCGGCCAGTTCAGCAAAAACGGATTACGAGGCATGGCAGCCTGAATAAGGGCTATTGGTATGGCAAACAACGTAACAGAAACACTCATCGGCGCCGTGGTTTTGGCTGTAGCCGGTAGTTTTCTGTACTATGCCTCCCAGCTCAGCGGATTTTCCACGGACACGAACCAGTATTCCCTTAGTGCCAGTTTCCGGAGCGTTTCTGGCTTGAATGTCGGAAGTGATGTGAAACTTTCGGGCGTGAAAGTCGGAACTTTAACGTCCATCACGCTGGATCCGGTAACGTATCAGGCGGTGACAAAAGTCTCGATTGATAACGATGTCCAAATTCCTGACGACGCGGAAATCAAGGTTTCAACGGATGGACTGCTTGGTGGTGCATTTCTCGAGGTTACCGCCGGTGGATCTCCGTTTATGTTAGAGCCGGGTGGCGAGTTCGTTTACACACAAGGCGCAGTTAGTTTGCTTAACCTTTTGTTGAAATTTGGCGGCGGCAGTGATGAATAAGTTAATACTGTTGGTTTTTGCGCTGCTGTGGGCGCCGATGATGAACGCACAATCGCTGCTTAACGAGATTGAGTCCGATATTATCGTCGAAACACTGTCTGATTCCGAATTCAGCATTCCGGTGCCTTTTAAAGAGATCGAGTTGCAACCAGTCTTGTCGGATGTAGCACAATCAGCGCTTCTGCGTGGGTTGGATCGCATCAACGGCACGGCGGAAGATATCCCGATCGCCGTCGGTGAAACCGTTACTTACGAGCGTTTGAAAGTTACGTTGCTGGCTTGCCGATATCCACGCGGCGACATTAGCGCCGACGCTTTTGCACAGCTGATCATTACGGATATCCGCGAAAAAGCGCCGCGTTTTGTAGGTTGGATGTTTGCATCAAGCCCCGCGCTTTCCGCGTTGGATCACCCGCGTTATGATGTTTGGGTGCTTAGCTGCCAAAGCTCGTAAGGGCCGGTGTCAGCGGGTAGTTTCAATAGATCGGCTTCGATTTCCAATGCTTCTGCTAATCGAGTTCTGAATTCATCACGGCCAATTTCTATGCCGCCCATTGTTGCGAGATGATCCGTAAGAAACTGTGTGTCGAGCAATGTGAACCCTCCGGCGTTCAATCGGGCTACCAGTGCCGTCAGTGCAAGTTTGGATCCGTCGGTCATGGCAGAAAACATGCTTTCGCCGAAGAATACGCTGCCGATACTGACGCCGTACAGACCGCCGGCAAGGTCGCCGTCTTTCCAGACCTCAATCGAGTGGGCGAACCCGTGGCGATGTAGTTCGTTATACTGTGTGCGGATCGCAGGGTTGATCCAGGTTTCCTCGCGGTTAGCACAGGCGTCCAGTACGAATTCGAAACAGGTATTAACTGTGAATTCATATTTACCGGATAACAATCGTTTGCGAAGGCTTCTGGAGACGTGAAACCCGTCGAGCGGGAGGATTCCGCGTTTCTCGGGGTCAACCCAGAAAATGGAGGCGTCTTTTGCGGTTTCGGCCATAGGAAAGACACCCGAACAATATGCACGTAGCAAAAGTTCGGGCGTTAATTCCGTGGTGTCAGTCAAGGCTTGTTGTGGTTTCTAGCCAGTTTTCTAGCCAGTGAATGTCGTAATTACCCGACAAGACATCAGGTTCTGCCAAAAGTGCGCGATGCAACGGAGTCGTGGTTTCGATCCCGTCTACGATCAGTTCGCCCAAAGCGCGATTTAAGCGCGCGAAGGCGGCATCCCGATCAGGTGCATGAACAATCAATTTGGCGATCAGGCTGTCGTAGTAAGGTGGCACCGAATAGCCGTCATAGATGTGACTATCCATTCGCACGCCCAAGCCACCGGGTGCATGGAATTGTGAGATTTTACCCGGGGAAGGCCGGAATTCCGGCACTTTCTCGGCGTTAATCCGGCATTCAATCGAATGACCGTTTGGTACGAGATTTTCTTGCTTGAAAGACATCGGCTCGCCAGCGGCAACCAGGATTTGTTCGCGGACCAGATCGACGCCGTATACGGCCTCGGTTACGGGGTGTTCCACTTGCAAGCGGGTGTTCATTTCGATGAAGAAGAATTCGTCATTTTCATAGAGGAATTCGATCGTGCCTGCCCCTGCGTAGTTGATCGAAGCCACAGCATCGGAACAAACTTTGCCGATTTTAGCGCGTGTCGCAGCATCGATAACTGGCGACGGGCATTCTTCGAGCACCTTCTGGTGGCGACGTTGCAAGGAACAATCACGCTCGCCCAGATGGACGGCTTTACCTTTGCCATCGCCAAACACCTGTATTTCGATGTGACGGGGCAGCGTCAAATATTTCTCGATATAGACTTCATCGTTACCAAACGCAGCTTTGGATTCTGAGCGTGCGGTGCGGAAAGCTTCTTCGAGGTCATCTGCGGTTTTGGCAACTTTCATGCCACGGCCACCACCGCCTGCGGTTGCCTTGACGATGACNGGGAAACCCATGTCCGTTGAAATTTTCATGGCTNCTTCGACCGTTGNAACNCCNCCAGGGGATCCCGGAACGCAAGGNACACCAAGGTTTTTCATGGTGATNTTGGCNGTGATTTTGTCGCCCATCATGTTGATATGATCGGCGGTCGGGCCGATGAATGTTAACCCGTGATCCTGNATGATCTGNACAAAATTGGCGTTTTCAGATAGGAATCCATAGCCGGGGTGAACGGCCTCTGCCCCGGTGATTTCACACGCGGCTATTATGCTGGGAATGGAAAGATAGCTGAGNGTACTGGAAGGTGGTCCGATACAGACGCTTTCGTCCGCCATGCGAACGTGCATCGCGTCGGCGTCAGCAGTGGAGTGCACAGCGACCGAACCGATGCCCATTTCTTTGCAGGCACGAATAACGCGAAGGGCGATTTCACCACGGTTTGCGATGAGAATTTTCTTGAACATGCGTTCTGTTCCCCGATTTATTCTAGGATGATCAGCGGATCGCCGAATTCTACAGGGGCGCCATCGTCGACCAATATGCGTGTTACCTTGCCGGATTTCGGGGCAGGTATCTGGTTCATGGTTTTCATTGCTTCAATAATCAGAAGAGTTTGGCCTTCTTTAACCGTGTCGCCAACTTTTACGAAAACATCAGCGCCGGGTTCAGCCGAAAGATAAGCCGTGCCAACCATCGGCGAGTTCACAGCGCCCGCAAGCTGCGCGGGATCGTCGCTGGCGGTCGGGGCTGAAGCGGGTATAGCAGCAGGAGCAGCGGCCGCAACGGCTACGGGTGGCGCAACAATTGGCGCTGCAACAACGGCTTGTATTTGGCGTGCCACGCGCACATTCAAGACATCGTCTTTTCCAAACTCGCGCATAACTTCGATTTCGGTAAGGTCGTTCGTGCGCAGCAATTCAGCCAGCGCGGTAATGAATTCAACGTCGGTATTTTGTTTTTTGTCGCCCATGATTTCCTCGGGGTTTTCTCCGGTTAAGCCGGTATTTGGTTCTGCGGACGTTTATACGCTTTTCGGCACNNGCTGGAAAGCATAGATGCCGAAAAGNTTTATCTATTTGTTAACGTGTTCATTACAGTTGTGANCGCGCNCTATCAACNANNTCTTGCATNGCNGANNCTGGNGCAAANCCNCGNAACATTTCNGTNCCNATCAGGAANGANGGTGTNCCNGANATATTCATNCGNNTNGCCAANGCNTNGTTTTTNGCNATNATCTGNGTTACAANTTCATCNTCCATATGTTCANCCATCAAATCGACATCNCCGNCNACNTCNGTAAGNANTCGAGACAATGTTNTCATNTTTATCGGNCCNTTNTGCTNCATCAAAGAATCATGNAATTNTTCGTAAATTTCNGNNCCTTGATTNATAAGNACNGANATNGCGGCTTTTGATGCTAACGTCGAATCTGGGCCAAGGATTGGATATTCCTTCAACACAAACCGTACATCATCGTTCGCTTCCAAAAGCGCGCGAACTTCGGGATATGCACGTTTGCAGAACGCACAGCGATAATCGGAAAATTCTACTATTGTGATCGCGCCGTCAGGGTTGCCACCAACGAACGAATAGCCGTCCCTCGTAAGATCGACGAAATTTGCGCGAACAAGATCAAGATCGCTCTGCGCCTCATTTTGCGCTTGGCGTTGTTCCAACACCTGAATGGCTTCAAGAATAACTTCGGGATTGTCCAGAAGG
>JAESQH010000004.1 GCA_016765235.1 Paracoccaceae bacterium | reverse complement strand
GGCGGCTCCGATCTGGTTTCACGCGGTTCTGTACTTATGAGCGCGATAGGGCGAAATCGCATTTCTATGCTTAGTGGTGAAGACGAAGCGCCAAGTGCGAACCTAAGCTTCAGCGGCGGTGGCGCGGTTGGCGTTGGTGCGTCCGTTACGGTTAATAGCACAAGCAACAAGATCACCACATCAATTGATGGCCAGTCACGTGTGGTTGGGCTTGGCTATATTGGCGCTGTGACATCGCGCGGGGACACGGTGTTTGGAGTGTCGCTGGATGCGTTTGGCAAAACCGACATTACGATGGTTAGTGTGAATGGCTCTGTCGGTGGCGTGGCTGGTGTGTCTGGCTTATTCAACTTCAATTTCATTGATGACAATGCAACTGTACGCGTGGGCGATGGCACACGCGAAGGCAGTGGTTCGGTTAACGGATTGTTAGAAGACGAAGCATTGGCATCAGTCGGGGCTGCATCGGCCTATACATGGCAAGACTCGGTCCTTACTTCGCGCATCGATAATTCGGTCAAAGCATTTGCGCTGGGTGTTGCTGTTGGCGGCACTGCGGGTGTCGGGGCTGCGTCATCAACTACTGTGGTTACAAGTAAAGCCGAGACATTGGTGGACGTTGGCCAAGTCGGCGCACGCGATGATGTGACGATGACGGCGCGCGCCAAAACGGATGTCGACAGTTATGTCGCCGGTGTCGCCGGTGGGTTTGTCGGGGTTTCGGCAAGTGCAAACGTTACCCGAATTGCGTCAGAGGCACTAGTGACAGCGCGTGGCGCCTCCATCCGCTCTGGTGAGCAGAACGGAAGTTCCTCTGCTGATATAGTTATGAAGGCAGATGTTGTTAACGATGCAGTTACGTTTGTCGGTGGCGTTGCTGCGGGTGCAGTTGGTGCTGCGGGAGCAGTGCAGGTCAACATGTTTGAAAGCACATCAAAGGTTTCTGTTGGTCGCGCCGTCGTGCCCTTATTGGATGGCGACTACGGCGATAGTTATATCTCCGCAAAACGCGATCTTAAAATTGATGCAAATACGAAACTGACAACCGATACCTACGCGGCATCTGGTGCCGGTGGTGGATTCGGCCTTGCAGTATCAGCCAATATCACTTTGGCCGAGGCTGAAACCGTTGTTGAAATCGGCGCGGATCAATCTTTGGTTTCCGGGCGCGACATGACGATTGCGGCTGACGAAGTGGTAGATATATCGGGCTCGGCAGGTGCGGTTGCTGGCGGCGCAGTTGGTGTTGGCGCATCGCTGGATTACGCGAACTTTGCCGGACGCACCGCGGTTGATATCGGGGCGCGAGCATCGTTGAATTCGGGTCGAAATATCGGTTTGGTTGCAACGGCCAAACGCACATTGTCCTCTGAGGTTGTCGTTGGCAGCGTAGGCGGAACTGCTGGTCTTTCAGCGGCGATCAGTGTCGTCGAGATGGGCGCGCTTGCTACAGATGAAGACGGCGAGCGCGATGCGCGTCTCGGCGATGTTTCGACGGAGCTTTCCGGCGATCAAAAAACTGGCGGGAGCGGTGGTTCGGCCAGCTCCGTTGAAAGTTTGACATCGTATTCTGGCGGTAACGCTACGCGCAACTCGGTCGTGACCGCGCGCCAAGGGATTAATGTCAATGGTCCTGCGCGGCCCGACAACGTCGGTGTTTCAGTCGGAGCCAGTACTCAGATCCGTGCCGCTGGCAATGTTGCAATGACGGGCAAAGCGTTAACGAGCGTTACGCAATTTGGGGGTGCTCTATCGGTCGGCTCTGTTGCCGGAATTTCAAGTGGTGTGGTTGTGGCTAATGTATCAACTGGAGCGGGCGTGGCACTTGGTGACAATGTGGACATTGCTGCCGATGGATCGGTCAGCTTTACTGCCGAAACCGGTGCTGCAACGGCTGGCGGCAAAACGATCAACGCCGAAGCTGCGACTGTGGCTGCATCTGCGGGCGTATCCGTTGGTGTCGGCGTGGTCGTTTCCAAACTGTCGGGTTCGGCAAATATCACATTCGGAGACGGCATATCGATTGGTGGGGTGAACCAGGCGCGGGCTGAAAATGTTTCCCTAATAGCAAAACGAGCCGATACCGTTAATGCATATGTCTACAATCTTACAGGTGGTTTGGTTGGTGGTGTTGGTGTCGTTGTCGTGGATGCGGAAAACACTGGAAGCACAAACATCGCAATTGGAACATCGGCGGCGGCTACGCAGTCCCGCATTAATGCGACCGGACTTAGTCTTCTGGCCAAAGATACAACAACCACGACTGCGACAGGTGTTGGTAGCTCGGGCGGAATTTTTGCAGGTATTAACGGGGTTATCGTTGGATCTCGTAATAACGGTACGGGCACGATTGCGCTGAACGAAGTTGTGTTGGACGGAACAAGCGTAAGCGTTGTGAACACCGGGTCAGGCCGTGCGATTGCTGGCGCAACGGGTATTGCGGTTAGTGGGTATGTCGGGATCGGCACATCGGTCGCTACAGCCAAGGCGGAAACTACGCTGACAACAAATATAATTGGCAGCACGATTTTCGGCTCTTCGATCAATGTGGAAACGCGATTTGATAACGCAAACGGCGTTAACTCCGATGCGAGTGCGAGCTCTTCTTCCGGCGGATTGTTAGCGGCCAATGGCGCTTCTGCTGAAGCGTTTTTGAATTATGCAGTTACGACAAATATACAGGCAGACCTGATTTCAACGGGCAATGTGGACGTTGTGTCAAACGCGCGTGGCGCTTCGGCGAACGCCAATGCCACCGGTAAATCCGGCGGCGCGGTTGCCATTGGTGTAACCATAGCGCGGGCTGGTCAGTTGGATGGTCGTACGGCATCGGTGCAAACCAACATCCTGTCTGGCCGATTTGCCGGCAACGAAGTCAAAATTGCCGCGTCGAACGCGCCAACGCTTGAAGCCCATGCGGTTTCGGGTTCCGGTGGTGTCGTTTCTGGCTCGGGCTCCGAGATACGCGTTATTGGCCGAACGAGCACTCTAACAGACGTCGCGACAACCGGTGCCGTGGTGATCGAAGCGGTTACGGCCTCGATAGGGGCAAGTCAGGTCGCAACGCTCGGTAGTACCGTCGATACGATGAGCGCCGCAGCGGTAGGCGCCTCCGGTGCATCGAGCATTACAACGATGACGACTGATGTGGATACGATCCTGAGGGGCGGCGTGAATATTAGCGCGGTCAATTTGGACCTCGTCGCAAGCAATTCCGTTAAACGCCCGGAAACCGGTTTCAATATTGTGTCTGGCTCCGGTGGTGCACTTGATGTGTCGGCGATGATATCGACCGTGACTGTCACCGCGACAACAGATTTCGATATCCGCAGCGGTGCTTCAATATTGCAACTTGGCACGCGCGAAAATGCAGGGTTGTTCCGCATTGGAGTGCTAACGGATATGGCGCTTACCGATCGTGTGAAACTTGACGCGGGTGGCGCGATTGCCATTCCGATCGGTGAATCAACGGTAACCGTCGCTGTGAATGATGCTAAAGTTTCGATTGGTGCTGCAAGTTTGCAAAGTGTTGGAACGCTAACGATTTATGCGGGCGGCAATGCTGATCTTCTGGCCGAAGCGGACACTAAATCCTATGGCTTCGCCGGGGCTGCCACCGCGAAGACAAAAGCGACATATAACGCCAGCCATATCATTGCACTTGGTGCCGGGGCCAAACTGGAATCTCTTGGCGACGTAGAATTGATGGCCGGACGCACCGCAACCGCGGATCAGACTGTAGCGGTGAACGCCGAATCCCGTGTGTTCAACAAAACAGCCATCCCTATCCCCACGGATCCTGCGGCGGACGCCAAAGCGAATACGATATCACGTGTGGAAATCGGCCTCGGTTCTGAAGTGAAAGCTGTCGAGGACGTTTACCTGTTCGCGCAAAGTGGTGGTCGTGATGTGTTGGGTTATGGGCGCGGCAAAGACCTTTATCGTGAAGTAGCCGCAGCGATCGCAAATGCGTTTGGAAGCCTTGTTGGCGCGGACAATGTCAGCCTTGATATTGAATCGGGCACCAGCATTGATATTGCCGACAATGGCGTTCTGGTGAATGGTCTGGTGCGTGCAGGTTCGCGTAACCAGCAGGTGCTCATTCTTGATGTAAATAATCAACTTGCTGCGCCGAATGACCCGCTTGTCGAAGGTATTACATGGACTTTGATTGAAAATGTATCCGTCGCAAACGAATTGCAAACCCGTATAAACGTGCTGCAAAGCTATCTGGATAATCCGGTTCTGAACACAGATGCTGCTGCGGTTGCGGCTTGGACTGCTGAACGGAATGTATTGCAATCACGCATTTCCGGCACAAACGGACAGACGACCGATATTATCAAGGTTGACCCGATCCGTGCGGTTGAGGGTAATATTATCATGCGTTCCGATTATGTGCAGGGTAATGCCTCTGGAACGTTGGATGCACCGGGCGATGCGTTGATCAAAATTCACGTGAATTCCACAGCATTCCTCGAGACCAGCGATTTGACGATTGCTGAAAACGAAGGCGGGCGCATCTTGCTGAATGATGTCAGCGTAGTCGATACAAATGACGTTCGAATTTTGTCAGGTGCTAAAGCGGGTTCTTATAACTTCACAATGATTTCTGGCGCGAATTCTGCCGATCCAGAGATCGAAGTGGTGACATATGGCGGTGCAACCGGCACTGGCGGGACAATTATTCTGGCCGGCAGCATCAATAACTTCCGCGGATCTGTGTTGGCCGTTTCGAATTACGGCGACATGGATGTGCGCGGTGATATTACCGCCAAAGTAATCACGCTCGACGCACCAACAGGCAGCTTCATCTTGGGTTACACACCTGGCATTACAAACGTCGGCGGGTCGCCAGAAGCGCAATATAATGCTTACTTCGAGCAGCTTCAGGATCGCTACAGGTATTACGTACGCAGCGGTCGCACGACGACTGTAAAACCAGGCGAAACCGCCGTGATCGCGGCTTGGCCGTATGCAAAACCTGTTGGCCCGGCCTTCAAACTGGTGCCGCGCGAGGGCCGCATTCGTGCTGGTAAAAATGTTTACATCAGCGCCGATATATTGAACATCAACGGTCTAATTCAGGCCGGGCGCGGAAGTTACACCGTGACTATCGATGCGACCATCGAAGCGGAACTCGATACGTTGCGCGCTTCCAATACCACAGGTCGAACTTTGATATTTGATCCGGCCTATCCTGTTTCAAAAACCACCGTGCGCAGTCCGAATATATCCAGCGATACGGATGTTCGGGTATATTACAACCACGACACTGACCAGATTGAAATCGACAAAATGATCGTTCAGGGCGGTCGTGTGGAAATTGTTGGCAATATTATTTCGACTGGTACGGGCCGGATCGAAGCGCTGGATGGTTTTGGCCAGATTGCAGTTAACAGTGGTGCAACAACCACCGTCGTTCTGGGCAGAATTGACCTTGGAACATCCGAGATCGTGGGCGGAGTCCAACAGGGTATCCAAGGTATCGTCAGAATTACGGATACTGCGAAACTTCTGGATGCTGGCACTGTAAACGAACGTTTTCGCACTATCGAGTATGTGCGCGAAGGTAACGTGATGAATGTCTACACGAACCAGACCTTCACGACTTCCGTTGATGAATTTGGAATCGAACGTACACAGCTGACATATCTGGACCGCAGTATCTCGGCAAATGACGGTAGAGTGGCGGCATATAATCCTGTTGCGAACCGCGATTTTATTGTTCTTAAAGCCGAGCAAACCGTTTACACGGTTAGCAAGCTGGAAAACGAATTGGTCGTCATCGGCCTGTTCAAAACCAGCACGACGTCTACGACGAGCATTACGTCCAGTACTACGCAAACTACGGACCTTGGTATCGCGCCATACTTGGCCCCATCCCTCGTCGGTGGCGACTATGACTATGCGTTCAAAGGTGTCAGAATCAGCAGCCAACAGACGACAACGGCAAAAGTAAAAACATATGACAGCGTGAGATGGTGGAAGCTCGGCTCTGGGTATCGTCACTATGAATGGGACGTTATAACAACGACGACACAGCTTTATGAGCATCGCTTGAAAGCGGATTATCCCGTCGAGATCATTTTCTCGGGGTCTAATACTGGTAGTCTGAATATTACGACTACTGGAAACGTCATTTTTGCAGATACTGTGACAAACAGTGTTGGACCAACGTATGTGACTTCCAATGCCGGCTCGATTTTGACTTCGGGACGCCAAGTTGTGTTTAATACTGGCAGCACTTTCCTTAATGCAGCTGGTGGCCGGATTGGCAGTATTGAAGGGGCATTCCGTCTGGATCAGAACGCCGGTGCCGCGATTACCGCCGTTGCACGCGACAGTATCGATCTACGAGAATTGAGCGGCGACATGATCGTTCGCGCAGCCGAAACTTCTGCCCGCTCCGCTGGAGTCGGGACGGCAGTTATTGGGGAAGTCAGCCTTCAGGCCCAAGGGTCAATCCTTCAAAGAGGCACTGCTGGTTCGGTTAGCGGTTCGGACATCAATTTGGTGGCGGCTGACGGTAGTATCGGCCACGAGAATGGTGGAGCGCTGCGCATTGACACTGACGGTGGAAGCTTGACGGCGCGGGCGCGTCTGTCGGTCAACATCGAAGAAACTGTGGGTGATATGGGTGTGCGGAACGTTATTTCGGACACACAAGGCGTTACTTTGACGGCGATTGCCGGCTCGTTGCTTGATCGCAATGATGTCGAGACCCGCGATAAACGTACCGAAGCGGAACTTCTTAATCTTTGGACGGCTGAACTGGGCTTGAACGGCGCAGGGCTTGCTGGTCGTGAGGCTGACCAAATCGCGGCGATCAAAGCGGAACGCAAACGTTCTTACGATGCGTATTGGCGCGCGCGGACTGCGGCTGGTGATGCACCACAGACATTCACGATGCCTGCCGCAACCCAACAAGCTCTGCTTACCGGCGGCTGGTCGGCTGAGCAGCTGGCAACGTACATTGGCGAGCGCGAAACGCTTTATGCTGGCTGGAATGCCGGTACGACTTTTGATGCGAACTATGAATACCTTCTGTCCACCGCTGAAACTACGGGTGCCCTTGATGGTATGGAGTGGACACCTGCGCAACTGACACGCTCAATCCGGTCGGGTCTTGTGCGCCAAACAGGTGATACGCAAATCCGCGTTGAGGATCCGAACGTGTCGGCGGCAGGCGACATCAAGCTTTATGCCAGTGGTTCAATCGGTGAATTACTATCGCCATATGTAATTGCAGGCGGCACAAACCTTTCCGATGCGGATCTTCTGGCAATTGCCGGTGCTGATCGTGCAGATATTGAAATCGATGCGGTTGCCAATGAAATTCGCATCCGCCAAAGCGAAGATTTTGACTTTGCTTTCACGACGTTTGATGCACAAAACCGTTCGCTGGGCGCTTTGACCGCGCAAGGCACGACGGGCTCTGTTTTCTTGGGTTCCGAAGCGGCCGCAAGCCTTGCCTCGATTACTGGGACGGGTGATGTTCAGATCCGTATTGATGGCGCGATGACTGATAAGTCGGGTGCAACTTCTGTTGCTGTAACTGGCAAATACATCATTCTGGAAAGCGGTAATGACGCGTCAATCGGCGAAGTTACCAACCCGTTAACCGTTGAAGTTCTGACCGATGGCTATTTGACAGCACGAAGCGGTCAGAACGTATACATCTCGGCTCCAAACGGAGGCCTGCCAATCAGCGAGATATTTGCAGGTGGCACGGCGTCGTTACAAACCGTTGGGATTATATCGGATATCGTTGACAGTGGTTTCCCGCGTATTGTTGCTGGAACTATAAATTTGTCCGCCAGTTCCATCGGGTCGTCTGCCGTTAGTTTCGGTATTCAACTTGTGGAGCCTGTTACGACGGGAACAATCAGTTTGGAAACAACTTCCGGCGATGCCTATGTTACCGTCGCGAGCGATCTTCCACTGCTAAGTGCCAACTTGGCTGGTGGCGGCGAGATCATCGCCACACAAGGGTTCGCTTTGCTGGGCGCAGATACGATCAGCTTTGGCACAGGTTCAACTTTGAAACTGGTAGCGCCTGAAGGTGTTGATCTTGCGGCCTCCACCGGTACGGATGTGACAGGCGGCTGGTTGCAGATATCTAGCGCAGCGGGCGTTGGCACGCAGGCGAAACCGTTGACGAGTGATATTGCGAAACTTTCATTCACCAGCACTGGAACTGATCCGACGCCACTATGGCTGCTAGAAGAAAATGGCATTCGTGTTGAATCAATTGCGCAGAACGCGAACGCGGGTTCCGTGACGTGGATAGATGCGGGTGGCGATATGTCAGTCGGAATAATCACATCGGCGTCCGATGTTACATTAGAGGCGGTCAATATCGCTGATGGCCGGATCGTTGCTGAACGCACTGCTTTATTTGCGGACGTGTCGATTGGTCAAACGACACGTATGGATGTGAAAACGGCAACATTTGTTGCCAAGACACTCAACGGCAGCGCCAACATTCTACTACGCGATCGCGCAGTAGATATAGAAAGCATTGTGGTTGGGGGGGCAGGCGAACTGAACCTCGAAAGCGCAAGCGCGCCTGTTACGTTGCTGGCAGGACAGGGGATAACGACGCAAACTGGCAATCTATCTGCAAAACTGACCAGTCTGGACGCATATGCGGTGATCAAAACCGCTGGCGGCGATGTGGTACTGACAAGCCTGGGCAATCTTTCGACCACTTCAGATATCCTGTCAGCCGGTGGTTTGATGAACTTGTCGACAACTGGAGACCTGAAATCGTTAGGCAACTTCGGTTCTGCGGGCGGGGCAATGACGCTGACAACGGGTGGGTCTGCCGATATACTCGGTACTATCGCTTCGGCTGGCGGTATTATGTTGATCGACACCACGGACGATCTAGTCACGCGTGATGACATTAGTTCTGCAGCAGGGAACATGACAATCCTGACTGGCGGTAACTTCGATGCGTTAGGGGCTGTATCAACAACTGATGGCGACATCGTAATTACCACTTCCGGTTATCTGGATGCGCGGAAAACTATCAGTGCAACTGGTGGAAACATTACACTCAGGACGACAGATAATGCGAATACACGTGGCGCTGTAAGTTCTGGTGGTGGGGATGTTCGTATTACTACGGGTGGCGATCACAACGCTTACGGGGGCATCCTGTCAGCTGGCGGCTTAATAGCGATCGCGGTTGATAAAAACTTCACGCAAACGGCTGGAACACAAATCGGAGCGGGTGCTGGAACAGTTTCCGTGAATGTACTTGGCGACATGGTATTGGCACAGATAGTAACGACCAATGCGTCTGGCGTCGCGTTAACGCTGAACGTGGGTGGTGCGTTGTCTGTCGCTGCTAATGATGTAACGGCGTTGATTGCAAACTCTACCGGCGCATTGAGTACCATTCGCCTTGGCTCGCTGGTTCCTGTGGGTCCCAGCGGCCTGCAAACACAAATCGCGCGAATTGACAGTATTGTTAACAGTGGAGCCCAGCACATCAACGAAGTCGACGGATTGATCATCGAAAGCATCATTTCGCAAAACGGACAAGTTGATGTGTTCACAGGTGGCGAAACGCTGGTCCGCACGGTGGCCTCCCGTGGTGACGCACCGCGCGCCGTAACCATTAGCGCACTTGGGGATATCATTGGCGATGCCGTTGTGATCGAAGGGCTGGATATTGGTCTGTTCGCTTTCGGTGGTGGCCTGATTGGCGAAACCGGTCGTGCGTTCACAGTGGATACGGATACCGGCGCAACGGTTAAAACCTTCGCGCGCGATGATCTGTTCTACACCGAAACCACAGGCGATTTGCGGATGGCGTTTGCGCTGGCAGATACGGGTGATCTTGAAATAAATGTTCCGAATGGGTCTTTGACGGCCGGTATTCTGGGGACTCCGGGTAATCTTACGATCGTCACTGCGGGTGACATGACTATCAACGTCATTGGCCGCGCCCAAGTTGATCTTGCGGATGAGGTGGCGTTGGAATTGGTGCGTCCAGAATACTACGGTGTTCGTGAGGCACGCTCGCCACGTAATGTTGACCTTACCGCGCTTGCGCTGGACGCTGAATTGTTCCTTGGTCTTGGCAGCGTCAAAGAAACCGTTGGCCTTCATGCGGACAACATCGACGTGAAACTTCACGATGACACGGCGGACGATGGTTTGCGTCTGGTGATTAACGACGCAACCGGCGATTTTGCTGAAGTCGTAGACGTTGATGTCATCGGCGACGGCCCAACACTGTTCTTCGCTGATCCATTCGCAGATGTACGGCCACGTATTGTTAACCGCGACCGCTCTGACGGGATACTTTATCTTGATCTGGCCCGTATCGGCACAGGCGAGGTAACGCACGTGGGGCCGGGCTTCGTTGGCGATGATATTGTTATCAACGGCGATGTCTGGTTCCGTCAACGCAGTTTCGATCTGTTTGCATTGGTTGATTACCGCGAGGTAACCACGATTGACGATGCACAGGTTTACGCGCTGAACGAAGGGCGTATCAGCTTTACGATTGATGATGAAATTGTACTGACGACAGAAAACGTGCTGGTTCTAAACCGGAAACTCGGTGGCCTCGATCTGAATGGCGGACAGGGTTATGCGTTCGAAGTTGGTGTGGAAACCGGTATTCTTGGTAGCCCGTTCTTGCGCAACATCGGTCCGGCTGGTGTTATCTTGCCGCTGTTCGCGGATCCGATGAATAATGAGGCAGAAGACCCTAGTGATGACACGATCTACATTCCGCTTATCATGGCTAACGCAGGTTAAAGTTAATGGAGTGTTAAAAAGTCGCTCACGCCGTTTGTTAGCGTGGGCGGTTTTTGTTAAGGTACGATTCAGCAAAGAATTTTCAACCGCTTTGGATCGTAGGCCGCTGATTTGATCAACGTAGCCTTACTTTTAGTACCAAGCGCTATAACCTCGAAATCTCCGCGCTCAATTGCTTCAAGTGGAAGGTAGCCGAACACCAAGGGTTTTCCGACTGTATATCCAAAATTACCACTCGTACTTTGAGCAACAACCTTCCCGCCCGCAAGGATGGCTTCGCCGCCAAAAACATGAAGCGGGTCGTCGAGCGCGAGACATACCAGCTTTTGCGTCACACCATCCTTTTTGATCTTGCTTAACGCGTCCCGACCGACAAAATAGCCTTTGTTCCAGTCGATCAGAAACTGTAAGCCAGCTTCGAACGGATCGTAATCCGGCGTAATATCTACGCCCCAAGCCAGAAACCGTTTCTCCATGCGAAGGCTGTCGATTGCCCGATACCCGGCGTTGATAAGCCCAAATTCCTGTCCGGCTGTTTGTAAAACCTCGTAGGCGTATGCCATGTATTCCGTCGAGATATACAACTCCCAACCAAGCTCCCCAATGTAGGTCACGCGGTAAGCGAGGGCAGGGGCGTATCCGATGCGAATATCTTTGGTGGTCATAAAGGCGAACGCGTTATGGCTGACATTTTCGTTCGTGACCTTCTCTAGCACCTTTCTGGCCAACGGGCCGGCTAGGTTAATAACGCCGTAAGCTGATGTGATATCATGGATTTGAACGTCGGGTGCATTTTGGAGCGACGGTTCCCCCTGTGACGTCCAGTTACGATCTTTACGTTGGTTGAATATCTGCAAATTGCGTTCAATCCAGTCTCGGTCGCGCACACCCAAGGCCGATCCTGTTACCAACCAGAAGCAATCATTGGAACGACGAATGATGGTTGCGTCTGCTTCAATCCCGCCGCGTTCATTGCACAATTGCGTGTATGTCGCGCCGCCAACGGGTTTATCTACGTTCGCAACGGCGAGGTATTGTAGAAAAACGCAGGCGTGTTTTCCACTAATTTCGAATTTGCTAAACGACGTCATGTCGATCAAAACGACCCCCTCACGTGCAGCTTTATGTTCGCGCCCGACGGTGTCGGCTTGTCCGGGGCGATCAAACCCGAATAGCTCCTTTTGTTCGATGTTGCCGTGTGTGAACCAATTGGCACGTTCCCACCCGAACTTCGCACCAAATACCGCCCCTTGATCCTTCAGGGTTTGATAAAGCGGGCTGCGGCGAGCGGCGCGGGCACTTTCCAGTTCTTCACCCGGCCAATGGATATCGTAGTACTTCGCATAGCTCTCCACAGCGCGGTCATGCAGAAAGTTGGCGCCTGCGTGTAATGCGCCGAAACGACGAATATCAAAGGCCCACAGGTCCAGCCCCGGGTCACCGTGCAGTATCCAGTTGGCCGCCGCTTTTCCTGCACCGCCCGAAGCTGCAATGCCAGACGTAAAAGCACACGCCGCAAAGAAATTATCCAGCCCCGGAACCATTCCCATGATAGGTTCACCGTCAGGGGAAATCGGGATAGGGCCGTTAATAACGGTTCTTATTCCCAGCTTTTGCAGAATGGGCAACCGCGCTATTGCCGGTTCCAAAAATTCTTCCAAGCGGTCCATGTCTGCGTCAAACAAATGACGTTCATAGCCCCAGGGAAATCCCTCTACCGGATTGACCTTGCGGGTCGCCTTTTCCCACCCGCCAATGGCCAGAGCGCCCGGTTCGGGTTTGGCATAATACCCGCCGTCAGGGTCACGAAAAGCAGGTAAATTAGCAGGGATGTCATCTGTCTTTTCGGTTACCAAATACTGGTGTTCAACCACACCCGCCGGAATTTCTACACCCGCCATCCAGCCCACTTGGCGCGCCCATAAACCGGCGGCGTTCACGACCATGTCAACTTCGATATTGCCGTGATCAGTCACCAGGTGCGTTATCCGTTTTCCGTTGCGAATCAAATCTTTAACCATGATGACTTCGATAATCCGCCCACCGTGTAGCCGGATGCCTTTGGCATAAGCCTGCGTTAAGGAATTGGGATCAATGTGCCCGTCATCGGGAATAAACGCTGCACCTATCAGGTCGTCGACATTCATCAAAGGGTATAGTTCCAGTGCCTCTTTCGGGGTTAGCATATTCATCTCGAACCCCACAGCCTGTGCGGCGGAGTGGGATTTTAAAAGTTCGTCCCAACGGTCTTTACTGGATGCAATGCGCAGGCTACCGACCTTGCACCAGCTCGGATTTTGCCCTGTTTCCACCTCTAACGTATCGAAAAGCGAGACGCTGTCGTTCATAAGTTGCATCAGATTTTGCTGTGAACGGAACTGTCCGACCAGACCAGCTGCGTGCCAAGTGCATCCTTCAGTCAGTTTCGATTTTTCCAGCAACAGGACATCGCGCGCACCATCTTTCACCAGATGATAGGCGATCGAGGTGCCGATAACTCCGCCGCCGATAACGACAATCTGTGCGGTTGCCGGGAAATTTTTCATGGAGCTGTCCTGTATTTACGCCTGCGCATTTTTGCGACGACGGTTCACTCGCCGTTCTCTTTTCGGAGTTGCAGGGCCGATTTTAAGCCGCTCCCAGCCTTCAGGGACAAAGGAATTCCCCTTAATCAATCCCGGAAATTCAGCGTGAATTTGCGCGTCAATTTCGGGGTCGAGCGCGGCAGGATTGGGGGTGGAGAGTATCTCCAATACTTGATTTAGCGCGCGTTGATGGATGGTGGAAGAACCCTCCTGCTCCCATTTCTCGCGCAGGTTTCTGTCTGCCAATGTTGGCATGAAATTGGCGGTCATCATGCGCTCCAGCGTGGCCGGATTGTCGGCGAACATACCTGCCGGACCTGTGTCTTTGATCTCTTGTAAACTCGCGCTTTCCTTAGAAAACCCAAATCCGCTGCGCACTTTTTTGACCATCATTGCAATTTCGTTATCAATCGCGGCTTGCCCGAAATCAAATGACATCAGCGCATCTTGCAGGCCGCCCATCACGATGAAATTAGCGCCCGAAAGGGCGCCCATTAACGGGGACATGCCTTTTTCGAAACCTGATTGCGCGTCGGCAACTTTAGAATTGGTTAACCCCAAATATCCGCCGGCTGGCACATTATAAAACCGCGCCATTTGGCAAACGGCAGAATTCATCATGCCGATTTCGATGGCGCCGGGTGCATAAGCTCCGTCGCGCATGTCGGCGAAAACAGGTAGGAAATTATAAATCTGCGCGGTGCCTTCTTTGGACATTTGCGCCAAAGTACACACTGCCAACCATTCCGCATTCATAATCACCAGCATTCCAGCAAGCGACAGCGGCGTGCTTAGCCCACCCATTGGCGCAATTGTGCCATAGGCCGTGATGCCGTTTTCAGCGAAATACATCATGGTTTCGGTGCTGTCATAGTCCAGCGTTAACGGTGAAACCGCTGCGCAATACCCGAAATTGATAAAGGGACGCTCCCAAAATGCTTCTTTAGAGCCAGCGATGATTTCGCCCAAGCGGATCACCTGTTTAGCCTCGCGTATATCGTAAACCGAGGTGCGAACGGGTTTGACACAGTTTTTTAGCGCCGCATAAAACCGTGTGAGGCTGAACTGGTCTTTGCCCGCATCATCCGCGAGCGTGGATATCGAAAACAAGTCAAATCCGGGTAGGGCGTTAACCAGATGCGCAATGTTGGCGATATCATCCGACGTCGCGCGGCGAGTAATGCCTGTCACGGGATCAACAATGTCAGGGGCTGAACTGGCTGTGGCAATCACGGGCAACTCGCGCGGAAAGGTCACATCATGGGCCGGATCGCGGCCACGAAGGGTGATCGTTGGCGGAGCCATCTTGCGGTATTTCTCGACCACGGTTTCTGGAATATACACCATTTCCGTTTCATGATCGACGGTGGCACCATGCTCGGCAAACCTGCATCTGGCTTTTTCATTTCGGACTTGCAAACCAGTTTCAGCAAGAACTTCCAGCGAGGCTTGATGAACATAAGCGACGTCATCGTCCGACAGGTAGGAAAAATACTGCATGTGTGTCCCTTTTCGGCGGTAACCATCTGGTAAAGGTTAGGGCGCTTTAATAATTGCCTCAAACGATAATTACTGCCACATTGCATAAGTAAAACTTATTCATTCGAGGTTGCCATGAAACGCCCCCGTCTAAATGTCCTTCGTACTTTCGAGGCCGCCGGACGCCATTTGAGTTTTTCGAAAGCCGCTGTGGATTTGAACATTACGCAGGCTGCGGTTAGCCAACAAATCCGGCAACTCGAATCCTATCTTGGGGCAAGACTATTTCTTCGCCTTCACCGCCGTTTAAGCCTGACTAGTACGGGCGCCGCGTATCTCGATGGTGTGCACGAAGCGTTGGACAGATTGAACACTATTACCGATCAGTTGTTTTCTGATCGACCACATCAGGTTGTCGTCGTTCGCTGCACATCAAGTGTTGCGTTGTTGTGGCTGTCGCCCCAAATTCGTGCATTTAAGGCCAAACATCCTTACATTGATTTACAAATACGGACACTGGATACCAACGCGGATGCCAGTCAATTGCACATTGCCGATATCGAGATTTTCGTCTCGGGGAAGGCGGATCACGACCAGTTTACGAAGCCGCTTTTAACATCGGTTATCACTCCGGTTGCGTCATCAAATTCTCTTGATCAAAAGCACTTAAGTATCCCGCAGGATATTCTTGGTTTGGACGTGATTCACATTTTGGGCTACGAGGATGACTGGCACCGTTGGTTTCAGACATTCGGTTTGGATACGGCGCAAATTCCGAGCGGGATGACAGCCGATAGCTCGCTGTTTGCGATCGATGCCGCGTTGCGCGGCGAGGGGGTTTTCCTCGGTCGCCGACCATTTATTGATGCGTATTTGCAATCGGGCGAACTAGTTGAGGTATTTAAACGCCCGCTAAATCTACATGCGTCGTATTTCATGCGTCAACATGGTGGCAGCACAAACAACCGGAATATAAACATTGTGTCCGACTGGTTACTGGAAATAGCGGCGACTGAGTAATCTTGTGCTTCGATGAAGTGGAGTCGAGGAAGTTTAGGCCACACTCTTTTCCAACATCAACTAGCCAAATGAACATCAGCCAGCCGTTCTGCCCATTTCTGGCGGTGAAAATATTTGGCCCTCGGTCGTATTTTCGGTTCTCTGCAACACTTTGAAATTGTGTTGAAAAGTTGGATAAAGCTCCGTAAGCATTGCGGTTCAATCAAACATTTTCTTGACTCGACTCAAAATTCAACTCATTCATTGAATGATCATTCAATCGATGGGGAAAAATATTTGGTGCGATTACTAAGCAGGGGCCGACATTAGAAGCGGCCCAGCACACACACTAAGTAACCTCGGAAGCGCTAGAATGGTATATTGTCCAGCCAACTGTTGGACGCCAAACAGGGAGACCTACTATGGATGTAATAGATCAACTAGGTGAGCTTGGTGAAGGAAAACTGAGCCGCAGGAAATTCACGAAATCGCTTATGGCTGCCGGAATTGGTATCGCTACGACACCGCTTACTGCGGGGCTCGCACGTGCCGCGGCCGGCGATCCAGGAACGTTTTTTACGTGGGGTGGATATGACATCCCGGAATTGTTTGTTCCATATGTGGAAAAACACGGCGGGTTGCCTGATTTCGCAACTTTCGGTGGTTCAGAGGAAGCCCTCACAAAAATGCGCGCCGGTTATGTCGTTGACGTTGCACACCCGTGTAATGCAGGTATTCCGCGCTGGATTTCTTCGGGCCTGTTCCAGCCAATTGACACGTCGCGACTGTCGAATTGGTCCGATGTAATACCGGAACTTTATAATATCGAAGGCAACGTGGTTGATGGCAAACCGTATTTTGCGCCATTTGACTGGGGACAAACCTCGATCACATATCGTACGGATCTTTTCGAACTGGAAGGTGAGGAATCCTGGGATATGCTTTGGGATACCCGCTATAAGGGTCGTCTGGGTAGTTTGGCATCGGGTGGCGATGCTTGGTGGTGTGGTGCTATTAAGGCCGGTGTTGACTTTAAAGATATCGACACGCCTGAAGCCTTTGATGCAATCGCGGCCGTTATGCGTGAGCAGCGCCCATTGATCCGTGTATATACCGACGACACCACAACGCTTGAACAAGCACTTGCGTCTGGCGAGATGGTTGCGGCGATGACATGGAACAGCTCTGCTGCACTTCTAAAAGCCGATGGTGTGCCAGTTCGATTTGCAAACCCGAAAGAGGGTGCGTTGACGTGGGTATGTGGACTTATGATCCATAAGGACGCGCCAAATCTGGACAGCGCTTATGAAATCATTGATTCCCTGTTGTCCGTGGAATCTGGTGAATTCATGATTGGTGATTATGGTTATGGTCATTCCAATAAAAAAGCCTTCGATGCGTTTGACGGCGAATCTTTGGCGGAACTCGGGCTAAGCAAAAACCCGACGGATATTCTTGCGGCTGGAAAATTCCAAATTCCCCAGTCACAGGAATGGGAAACCAAGATGAACACCATATTTGAAGAAATCAAAGCGGGTTTCTAATTCCGATCATCTATGAATCCGGCTGGATTGCAATAATCTGCCGGTTTCCTAGATGCCGAAAAACCAAGAACACCGCCGCAACGTGTGGCGGGTTCGTTTTCTGATTATATCCACTCGGAGCATACTTTAGCATGACTGTAGAATCCGCGGTATCAGCGACCAGCAGTTTGGCGCCATTGCCCAAAACCGGCCGGTTTAGCAGGATGCTGCAACGCTCCGAGACGTTGCGTGCATACACGCTTTTGTCACCGACGTTAATTATAATGGCAATGGGAATTCTAATACCCTTCGCCATTCTGATTGCTATGAGCTTTTGGACACAAGTCGGTTTCGGATTCGATTTCACCCCGACAGTCGTAAATTATGAACAAGCCGCAGAGCGGCCTATCTTCGGCGCATTACTTAAGCGATCGTTATGGATTTCGAGCGTGGCGACGGTTACCACGGTGCTGCTGTGCTATCCTATGGCCTATTTCGTCGCTTTCCATGTGCATCGTAACAAGATGATGTGGATCGTATTGATGACGTTGCCCTTCTGGACGAGCTACCTGCTCAGAGTTTTTGCCTGGAAAGTGGTGTTAGGCTACGGAGGCGTGATAAATTCAGCCCTGATGAGCTTGGGGTTGATCAAATCACCGCTGGAGTTTCTTCTTTATAGTCAGACCGCAGTGATAATCACTTTAGCGCATGCGTGGGCCGCGTTTGCTATTTTGCCGATGTATGTCTCGCTCGAAAAAATCGACAAGTCGTTACTGGAAGCCGCAACCGATCTCGGCGATGGCCCGGTGATGCGCTTTTTGCGGATTACATTGCCGTTATCGCTTCCCGGTGTGATCGCGGCCACTTTGCTGATCTTTATCCCCACAACGGGGGACTACATTACACCTGCGCTGCTGGGCGGCCCTGATGGAATAATGATCGGTAATCTAATTCAAAAGCAATTCGGTGCTATTAACAATTGGCCCATGGGCGCGACGCTTGCGATTATCCTGATGTTGTCAATCGCCGCGATCGCGCTTGGTTTTATGTTTGCCGCCAATTTCGTAAGGAGGCGAATTTCATGAGCTCTGGTTCCTATATTAGGCGCCCCAATCGGCCGCTCCAGTTCTATGCGGCGTTGTTTTTGATTGTTCTGTATGTGCCGGTCCTGTTTTTGCCGCTTTTCAGCTTCAACGATTCCATCTATGTCAGGTTCCCGATGAGCGGGTTTACGTTCCAGTGGTATATTGAACTTCTAGACCGCACGCAGGTTTGGGATTCACTGATGAACAGCATCAAAGTCGGAGTAACGACGGCAATCATTTCAACCGGACTCGGGATACTGGCCGCTAAGGCAATCACGCGCTACAGAATACCGGGGCGCGGGCCAGTGGTGGGGTTTATTATGCTGCCACTCGTCGTGCCCGGCATCATATTTGGCGTAGCATTGCTGGTCCTGATCAGCCGCCTCGGAATTCCGTTGTCTCTTTATACGGTCACTGCCGGCCATATCATCGTCTGCTTGCCCTTTGCGATCGCCACACTGATCCCGCGCTTCGAGGGGTTTAACAAATCTGTCGAGGAAGCCTCTGCTGATCTGGGGGAAAACGCTTGGTGGACCTTTTGGCGCATAACTTTTCCGATAATGTTACCGGGAATTCTGGCCAGCTTACTGTTGACGTTCACGGTATCGTTTGACGAATTCATAATGGCGTTTTTCCTTAGCGGGACCGACGCGACATTGCCAATGTACATCTGGGGCCAGCTTCGTTTTCCACAGGCGTTCCCTTCGATTCTTGCGCTGGCGTCGATCATCCTATTAGTATCGTTTATTCTGGTTTTCCTTGGACAATGGATTAACCGCAATGCCCATTCTGACTCTCTTGAAAGCAGTACAGACACATGACGCAAGATAACGCCTTCATCTCATTCAGGAACGTCAATAAATTCTTTGGTCAATTCCAAGCGATCAACGACGTCTCGATCAATATAGATCATGGCGAATTCTTTTCACTGCTTGGGCCATCCGGGTGCGGAAAGACAACGCTTTTGCGGATGTTGGCGGGTTTTGAGGGGGTAAGCTCGGGCGAGATTTATATCGATGGTCAACCCATGTCCGGTGTACCGCCGCACCAACGGCCAATCAATATGGTGTTTCAAAACTACGCGATTTTCCCCCATCTCAATGTTCGCGACAACATTGCGTACGGATTACGTAAGCAAAAACTGCCGCGTGCGAAACGGCTGGACATGGTGGATGAGATGCTCGATCTGAGCAAACTGCCCGATTATGGGGACCGCAAGGCGACACAGTTATCAGGTGGGCAGCGCCAACGGATCGCACTGGCGCGAGCGTTAATCCTAAGACCAAAGGTGTTGCTGCTGGATGAGCCATTGGGAGCATTGGACAAGCAGTTGCGCGAAAAAATGCAACTGGAATTGCGAGCCTTGCAAAAGACAGTCGGCATCACCTTCGTTTTCGTGACGCATGATCAGGAGGAGGCGCTAACCCTCTCGGATCGGATTGCAGTGATGTCCGAAGGGCGGGATTTGCAGGTCGACACTCCGGCACGACTTTACGAATATCCGGCGAACCGCGAAGTGGCTAGTTTCATCGGAACTATGAACTTTTTCGACGGTAAAGTGGTGTCGGTCGCAGACGGGGAAGTTGTAATCAATGTTGACGGACTAGGTGAAATCACCGCCTCGGCAGGAACCGATCCGCTATTGGCAGGGCAATCAGTTAGCATCGCGATTCGACCAGAAAAACTTACACTAACGCATGAAAAACCCGATGACGCGCAATACTCCGTCAAAGGACAGCTGAACAATGCAGCCTATCTGGGGGAGCGCAGCCATTATTACGTTGACGTTGGGGGCGTTTTGCAAGCTGTCGCTGTTTCATCGCAAAACCGGAATCGCGGCGAAGACACCGGGGGTCAAAGCCGTCCCGTTTGGTTAAGCTGGGACAGCGCCGCAATTGTTGTTCTGAAGGACTAACAATTGACCCGCGCAATAATAGTGGAATAGAAATTTTGGGGACCCAAATTATGAACCAAGAACAGTTGAAACCGGATAAGACTAGTCCGAAGAAACCAAGAACCGCTTCAAAGGAAGTGCGGCGGCAGCAACTTATCAATGCCACGATTGATACCATTGCAAAACATGGGTTAGCCGGAACAACAATGACAATTGTTACGCGTGCTGCGGATTTGTCCGCAGGCCTCGCCAATTTTCATTTCAGGACAAAACAGAACCTGCTTGAGGAAACATTGCGGTTTCTGGCCGAAGAACATCACAATCAATGGAAGAAAAGTTACGAAAAGGCAAATCTGGCACCCAAGGCTAAACTCTTGGCAATTGTTGCAGCCCATTTCCATCCAAAAATTAGTAACAGAAAAAAAATCGCTGTCTGGTTTAGTTTTTTTGCGGAGTCGACTGCCCGGGCGGCATATCGAAAACTTGCGGACGAGATTGATGCTGAACGCAGGAATCTTACGGTCGAACTGTGTCGGCAACTTATCGACGAGGGCGGATATGAAGATGTGGATCCGGTGAACGTGGCCTTTACGCTGGAAGGTCTCTATGATGGGCTATGGCTCAACATCCTCATGTATCCAGGCGAGTTTTCTCGCTTTGACATGATGAAGCGCATTGAAGATTATCTCGCGCTGGTTTTTCCAAAGCATTTTCAGTGTTCCCCCCATTCTAATGGCAAAGGATAACCTGTGGTCCGAGACGCGCGTTACGATATTTTGTTTGAACCGATTAAAATTGGTCCCGTCACCGCCAAAAATCGGTTTTATCAGGTGCCGCATTGTAACGGTATGGGGCACCTTTACCCATCCAGTTGGCTCGAAATGCGCCGATTGAAAGCCGAGGGCGGCTGGGGTGTAGTTAATACCGAAGAAGTTGAAATCAGTCACACATCGGAATTAAGCCCGATCCCCGAGGGTCGTCTATGGGACGATAGCGATATTCCGGTATTGGCCAGAATGGCAGATGCGGTTCATGAATATGGCGCGTTAGCAGGGATCGAGCCTGCCTATCTGGGCGGTGGCGCGGCCAATAACTACAGTCGAGAAATACCGATGGGGCCATCTGCGCGCCCGATTGATCTGATGGAACCCGTACAGACTCGCGCCATGGACAAGGCCGATATCAAAGCTTTTCGCAAAATGCACGTCGATGCAGCTATTCGCAGCAAGAAGGCCGGATTTGACATTGTCTATCTGTATTGCGGCCACGACATGACAACATTTGCACATTTTCTGTCGCGCCGGAATGATCGATCGGATGAATATGGCGGCGTGCTGAAAAACCGCGTTCGATTGCTGCGCGAGGTTCTTGAGGAGACGAAAGAGGTGATCGGCGATACCTGCGCTGTGGCAATCCGTTTTGGTGTGGAAGAGCTGAAAGGGCCAGCTGGTTTAACCTTTCAAGGAGAGGGGCGCGAGGTCGTCGAATTGTTGGCCGACTTGCCGGACTTATGGGATGTGAACCTGTCCGACTGGCCAAATGACAGTGCAACATCAAGATTTGAACCAGAGGGATTTCAGGATAGCTACATTTCTTTCGTGAAGAAAGTGACCAACAAACCCGTGGTCGGTGTCGGTCGCTATACCTCGCCCGATGCGATGGTTTCACTTATCAAAAACGGGCAGTTAGATTTGATAGGTGCGGCAAGGCCCTCAATCGCTGATCCGTTCTTACCCAAAAAAGTCGAAGAAGGCCGGATTGAGGATATCCGCGAATGTATCGGCTGCAACATGTGTGTGACCGGCGATGCGCTGGCAACGCCGATGCGCTGTACACAAAACCCGACTATGGGCGAAGAATGGCGTCGTGGTTGGCATCCCGAGGAGATCAGCAAGCGGAAATCTGACGAAACCGTTCTGATTGTCGGCGGTGGCCCCGCCGGACTAGAGGCCGCAAGGGCTTTGGGCCAGCGTGGACACGCTGTGACACTGGCTGAGGCTGGAACCGAAACAGGTGGGCGGGTCGTTGTTGAAAGCCGCTTGCCGGGGCTTTCACAATGGCGGCGTGTTGCAGATCACCGACAATACCAGATCAGTCAGATGGCCAATGTTGACGTTTTTTATGACAGCCGATTGACCGCAGATCAGATTTTTGAATTCGGCGCTGATCACGTTGTTCTTGCTACCGGTTCTAAATGGGTACACCACGGAATTGGACGACATAACCATGTGCCGATCAAGGCCGCAGTTGGCGCAGTTGTCCTTACACCCGATGAAATTTCTGCGGGTAAAACACCGCGAGGCCCTGTCGTGGTTTTTGACGACGATCACTACTACATGGGTGGCGTCATGGCTGAAAAGCTGCGACTCGACGGGTTGGATGTGACCTATGTTACCCCGATGGCAGATGTCTCACATTGGACCCATAACACAATGGAACAGGCCAAAATTCAGACGCGCCTGATCGAATTGGGTATCAAAATCGTCCCGCTTCACAATCTCGCTGTCATCGAGCCTGACCATGTAGAATTGGCTTGTGTGTTTACGAATAGAAAACACGTATTGCCGTGCAGTTCGGTGGTGATGGTAACGATGCGCGATGCCGAAGATGCGCTTTATAATGCGCTGATGGCCAACCCTGAGAACGGCACCAAATCTGTGACCCGCATAGGCGATTGCCTCGCACCCGGCACTATTGCTGCCGCGGTTTATTCCGGCCACCGCTATGCCCGGGAATTGGGCGAACCCGTGCCCGAAGGCGTTCCGTTTCGCCGTGAGCACATTGCCTTGGCCCCTGACTGACAACAAACACCGGAGATAACTATGAGTCGCGATCCACGTTACGATATCCTTTTTGAACCTATTCAGTTAGGGCCGGTCACGGCAAAAAATCGGTTTTATCAAGTGCCCCATTGCACCGGGATGGGACATCTTCGGCCCCGCATGCTGGCCGATATGCGGGAGGTGAAAGCTGAAGGTGGCTGGGGAGTGGTCTGCACAGAATACAACTCGATTCACCCAAGTTCGGATGATCTAACACATGCTTCTGCCTCGCTTTGGGATGACGCAGATATCCGCGCCCATGCTCTAATGACGGAAAAGGTTCACGCGCACGGCGCGTTGGCGGGGGCAGAGTTGTGGTATGGCGGAATCCGAACTGCAAATATGATGACCCGTGAAGTTCCAATGGACCTTGCCAGTTTTCNAAATGCCGTCGGCCATCCTTTTCAAACCCGCGCGATGGATAAGTCCGACATTCGCATGTTTCGCCACTGGCACCGCAAGGCGGCTTTGCGTGCTAAGGAAGCGGACTTCGACATCGTCTATGTCTATGCAACGCATGGCTACTTAATCTCGAACTTCCTGAACCCGCATATGAATACTCGCGGGGATGAATATGGCGGCTCTCTTGAAAACAGAACGCGTCTGTTGCGCGAGTTGATTGAGGACACCAAAGAGGCTGTAGGTGATCGATGTGCCGTTGCGGTCCGGTTTTCAGCGGATGAACAAATTGGCGAAGATGGCGTACCGATCTACGGCGAGCGGCGTGAAATGTTTGAGATGTTGGCGGAATTGCCAGACCTCTGGGATATCAACGTTGCGGATTATTCGCTCGAAATGGGGGTGTCGCGCTTTGTGAAAGAAGCTCCTTTGGAACCTTACATGGATTTCGTCAAATCCGTAACGAGCAAGCCGGTTGTGACCGTTGGTCGGTTTACGTCACCCGATACAATGGTCAGCCAACTAAAACGCGGCGTGGTCGATATGATCGGTGCAGCGCGGCCCTCAATCGCCGACCCGTTCCTGCCCAAAAAGATCGAGGAAGGCCGCATTGACTCCATTCGCGAATGCACCGGTTGCAATGTCTGTTATTCCGGCGACTCGATCGCTGTTCCGCTCCGATGCACGCAGAATCCAACGATGGGTGAGGAATGGCGCAAGGGTTGGCATCCAGAAAAAATTGAGGAAAAAGGATCGGACAGCAGCGTGTTGATTGTGGGCGCAGGGCCGACAGGGCTAGAGGCGGCCCGCGCCCTTGGTGCGCGCGGCTACAACGTTATGCTGGCGGAGGCCACGCGCGATCTTGGTGGTCGTGTGACCCGCGAAAGTGCGTTGCCGGGCATGGGCGAGTATGTCCGTGTCCGCAATTACCGCGAACAGGAACTGCTGAACATGCCGAATGTAGAGGTGTTCCGCGAAAGTGCCCTGACTGCTGATGATGTTTTTGCAACCGAAGCGGATCATGTGGCGATTGCAACCGGCGCAACATGGCGTCGCGATCGCTTCAACGGCGAAGCCTATGTTTCCATCGCAGTTGATGGCACGGCACCTGAAATCCTGACACCCGACGATATCATGGACGGCAAACTGCCCAAGGGGCCGGTATTGGTGTATGATGAAGACGGTTATTACATGGGTGGAGTGCTCGCCGAGCGTTTGAAGACTGCTGGCCTTCAGGTCACTCTGGCAACGCCTTCGGACCATATTTCGCATTGGGCGGGGATGACTTCGGAACGCTGGCGCGTGCGCACGCACCTCATGAAATTGGGAGTCGAGATGGTAGTGTCTCATAGTTTGAACTCGTTTGACGGTACAACGGCGAGCCTTAGTTGTGAATATTCCGGCACCGCGATGCTGTTGTCGGTGAAATCTGTTGTTATGGTCACGCAGCGCACTCCGAACGACGCATTATATCATGATATTCTTGCAACGGTTGAGGGCAACGTTGATGAACTACCTTTCACTTTAAAGCGGATTGGCGATTGCGAAGCACCGGCGATTATAGCTGCGGCCACCTATGCCGGGCACAAATATGCTCGTGAGATGGATACAGTAATTGATCTGGACGAGCCGATGAAACACGATCGAGTTGATGTAGGTGATACCCCCTTTAGGGAGGTTTAATATGGTAAACTTGACACCTACAATGGCCCCAACACAAGCATATCTCGACACGCTGCTCCTATATTATGAGGAGGAAATTGAGGGGGAAGCATATTTTCAGGCGCTGGCTGACGTGGCGAAAAAGCCCGACCATCGCAATAAACTACACCTGTTGGCGAAGGTGGAACGCCACGCCGCCAGTGCTACGCTACCTCTGGTCCTTAAATACCGGTTGAGGCCACGAAGCGATGCGGAACTACTTTCATCTGGGCAAGTTCAAGCTCGAATGACGAACGAACCGTGGGAAAGTCTTCTGGCAGATATGGCATTAACTTATCCCGGATATATCGAGGATTTTCTGCGCCTAGAGACAATGGCCCCGCCTGAAGACCTACCACGTCTGAGGCTGCTTACAGCGCATGAAACCGTTGCGATCGCGTTCCTTGATTTAGAAATATCGGGTGCACCGGATAGCGCGGCACCCTTGGAAGCTTACCTTAAGGAAGACATTATTTGGGAATAACTAGTGTAATATATGTGCTGACTGTCGTGAGTGTAATTTCACGCGCAGTGATTTGGCGCGTATTAATCGAAAGAGAGCAGGTCTTGCCAGAAGATATCGACCAGATCGAGAAATCGCGATTTCTGCGCGGCGCGCCACAAGCACCTAACACGAATTCGCGACGCGAGAGTTATTTTAGCAGTAAAGGATGAATGATGGGGCCGGCCTTCCCAAATATTTTCTCGCCTCTAGATGTCGGACCGACGCGTTTAAAAAACCGCATTTTCTCTACTGGCCATATGACTGTCATGTTGGAAAATGGGTTTCCTAGTGATGCGATGGTCGCTTACCNCAAAGCCAGAGCCGAAGGCGGCGCAGGCTTGATCATACTGGAAGCGGCGCGGGCGCATGTGTCGGGCGACAGTGGTCGGCCCGCGATCCGGGCTTATGACGATGATTGCATCGCAGGATATCAGCGCATAGCCGATGCCTGCCATCCTTCTGGATGCAAGGTGTTTGCCCAGCTTTCGCACCCGGGGCGCGAAATGGCCGCGGCTGCGGACGGCACGCAAGCGGTTGCCGTCGCTCCCTCCGCCATCCCGAACGAGCGTTTTCATGTCTTCCCCCAAGAAATGTCCCCGCGTTTGATTGCTGACATCATTGACGGATTCGAAGCGGCGGCGGGGCGCATTCGTCAGGCGGGATTGGACAGCGTCGAAGTTGTCGCCTCGCACGGTTATTTAATCGCCCAGTTTTTCAATCCCCGCGTCAATGTCAGAACCGACACCTACGGAGGCAGTTTTGAAAATCGGATTCGCTTCGCGCGTGAAGTTCTGAAAGCTGTGAAGCGAGGTGCCGGGCCGGATATGGTGATCGGCATGCGATTGTCAGGCGCGGAAAACAACCACCACGGGCTGGACGATTCCGAATGCCTTAAGATTTCACGTGCTCTGGCGCAGGACGGAGTGCTCCATTACTTGAATGTAACTGCAGGTACGTCTGCTGGCCTTGCGGGTTCTATTCATATTGTACCGGCTATGTCATTTGACAACGGTTATACAGCGCCTCTGGCTGCGGCTGTTCGCGCAAAAATTGACATTCCGGTTTTTGTAGCAGGTCGGATCAACCAACCCCATATTGCCGAAACGATACTGTCATCTGGACAGGCGGACATGTGCGGTATGACTCGCGCGATGATTGCCGATCCATTAATGCCGCAAAAGGCGCGGGTAGGAAAGCAGGACGATATCCGCGCTTGCGTTGCCTGCAATCAAGCCTGCATTGGCCACATGCTGAACGGCTATCCGATTTCATGTATCCAGCACCCCGAGACCGGGCGAGAAATTGAATTTGCTACGCTAAAACCGGCGAACTCATCGCGCCGCGTCATGGTGGTAGGGGGCGGACCCGCAGGTGTGAAAGTAGCGTCCATCGCGGCTGAACGGGGCCATAAAGTGACACTGTATGAGAGCGAAACTGCCTTGGGTGGGCAAGTTGCACTTGCACAACTATTGCCCGGTCGAGCCGAGTTCGGAGGCGTCACACAGAACCTTGCCCGCGAGGTCAAGGCAGCCGGCGTCACTGTAAAATTCGGAGTTACGGTAACCCGCCAACTGGTTGCGCAGACCCAGCCTGAAGTCGTGATCCTTGCCACTGGTGCGGTTCCCTATACGCCTCCGATAGAGGGCTCCGAAGAAGGACATGTAGTTTCTGCATGGCAGGTATTGCGCGGCGAGGCGAACGTCGGTTCGCGCGTGGCCATCGCCGATTGGCGCTGCGACTGGATCGGATTGGGTTTGGCGGAACAACTGGCGCGGGATGGGTGCCATGTGCGGCTTCTGGTGAACGGAATGACAGCAGGCCAATCCATCCCACAATACGCCCGCGATAAATGGTTGGGAGATTTACACCGCCTAGGCGTCGAAGTCATTCCTTATGCGCGCTTGTTCGGTGTAGCCCAAGATTGTGCGTATTTCCAGCACACCCTGAGCGGCGAGCCCATAGTTCTTGAGGGCATAGACACGGTGGTTACGTCACTTGGGCACCAACCAGTAACGACGCTCGCAGATGAGCTTGGTGATTGGGATGGCGAAATTCACGTGATCGGTGATTGTCTATCCCCTCGGACAGTCGAAGAGGCCGTGCTGGAAGGTCTAAAAGTCGGGACACAGATTTAGTTTCATACTTCACAAACTGAATCAACAAACTCGAGCTATTATCCTTTGCCTAGTGCGTTGTAAGAATGAAAAGGATGGCATGGACCGTTTGCAGAACTTACTCAATAAATATGGCCTGTGGCAAGAGACACACAAGCAGCGTATTAGAATGATTCTAGGCGAGTTATCAAATCCGCTCTTTGGTCTTGAGCTAAACGAATTTGATCAACTCTCCGACTCCGTCGATGCCATTTACCACTTTGGCGCGGATGTCAATTTAATCAAACCGTACAGTGATTTAAAGTCTGTCGATGTTTTGGGCACACAAGATGTGATACACTTCGCGGCGGCGAGTTCACCTCCTGTTCCAGTTCACTATATGTCAACACTTTCTGTTTTCGACAGTTTGGTTAATTTTGATGTAGAGTCCGGCCAACAAAAGGACGGACAAATGAAGGAGCGATTCACGGAAGAACAGATTATTCACTGCCCGGCAGGGTATTGCGAAGCAATTCACGAGAGGGGGAAACTATTGTGGCAGGCATACCGCGTTCAGCAACGATCCGGTCCAGTTC
>JAESQH010000082.1 GCA_016765235.1 Paracoccaceae bacterium | reverse complement strand
GTCAGGCGTTTTTCCACTTCGCTTCCAGCGTTCGGATAGCGGCGATCCGGTCTTCGGTTGCNGGGTGGCTCATNANCCANGCNAATTGNCCGCCNCCNTCGACTTTGCCAGCNAGATAATCCAGNTTNTGGAACATCGCGATCTGCGGGGCCACGCCGATGCCGGATTTGGTTAACAGGGCTGAAGCATAAGCATCCGCCTCGTATTCATCTTTGCGCGAAAGCGTTGCAGAGAACATCGAAATCAAAGCGTTAACGATATAAATACCGATTATCGGGATTAACCGCCCAACCACAGTCATCAGTATTATCCGCGCCGCATTAGCCCCGGCGAAATCCAGCATTCGGCGTTTGGAATGCCCAAGTGCCACGTGACCGAGTTCATGGGCAATAACGCTGGCCAATTCTTCCGCATCGACAATCCCGTCGCGGTATTTGTTCATAAATCCGCGCGTGATGAAAATGCGCCCATCCGCCGCGGCCAGCCCGTTAATCGGGTCGATCTCATAAATGTGAACCTTCAGGTTCGGCAAATCCAGTTGCGCGGCCATGCGTTTGGTCAACGCCAGCAATGCCGGATCTTTCAGCGGGGTTGATTGCGCATCAAGGTTTTTGCCGCTTCGCCAAGCGGAAACCCTGAACATAACGACAGCGACAATGATGGCTAAAAGGATGGGGGCAAAACGGATCATAAAGTATATATGGGGCGCGCGCCTACCACGCGCAAGGCAAATTCAACACGCCACGAAATGCCCAGCCACCAACGCGCACGTCATCAACTATATGCAGGTTCGGCATTGCTTCAAATAGCATGGGTAGCGCGATATCAGCCACCATGGCTTTGCTGATCCACGCCCCTGCGCAAAAATGCGGGCCTGCTCCAAAGGCGATATGTTTGCTCGCATCACGGGTGATGTCGAACTGGTCAGCGTTGTCGAAATACGCCTCGTCACGATTCGCAGACCCGAGCATGAAAAAGATGTTATCGCCTGCCTCCAGTGTCACATTCCCGATTCCGTGTTCTTGCGTGATGATGCGCGGTGACATACCGATAGGGCTTAACCAGCGCACAAATTCTTCGAACACCTGCATCCAGCCAATGCCCCCCGCCCGCACCATCGCCAATTGTTCGGGATGGGTCAGTAATGCCCAGATCGCCCCTGCGATCACATCGCGCGGTTCGTTCTGCCCTCCGGTAATCATCAGCTTGATATTGGCGCGGATGCTTTCTTCCGGCAGCCCAGCGGCCAGCATCACGTTAATCATATCCAGCGAATTGTTCCCCACTTTGGGCAACATCGCATCAATCGCTTTGTCGACGGCGGCGGTGGCGGCATTGCAGCGCGCCTCCACTTCCATGTCGTCCGTGTAATTGGCGATCCCGTCGATCATCGCTTGTGACCAGACATCCATCTGTTGCCATGTCGCGGTTTCCAGACCTGTTATCTTGATCAGACATTGCGCGGACAGGCGGGTTGCGTATTCGACAAACAGATTGGCCGAGCGCTTGGGGACCAGTTCCGCTAATATCGCCTCGGCTTCGGTTTGGAAAATCGCTGTCCAGTGCTCGCGCGCAGCCTTGGGCGAGACACTTGGAAACAGCGCCTTGCGCTCCACTTTATGTGCGTCGCCGTCGCGGCGCATCACGTTTTGGCCCAGCAACTTGTTCATCAAACCTTCAGGTTGTTCGGAACTAAACACCGCGATGTTTGGCTCTGCCTTAACGATTTCTTCACGTTTTACAAACATGGTGCGATCAAACTGTGGGACGTAAACCAGCGGGCCAAGGCTACGCATTTCGGCGAGTGCGGGATAAGGGTCNGCCCAGAAATCGGCCGGGTCGATGTTGAAAACCGGGGCGTTGCTCATGCCTTTTCGCTTGCATGGCGGTGTTGCCGCAGTACGAGCAAAACACGCAGACCTAATCCTGATGCGACCAGAGCGGCGATCAACAGCCAACTTGCCTCGCCCATTAGCGCGGCAATTTCATCAACATTGCCGGTGAAAACATACCCCGCGCCGATATATATCGTGACCCACAGGATTTCGCCCAAAATGTCCCAGATGGTAAAGCGAAGCCAACGCATGTCACTGGCCCCGCAAATGATGTTGGTGATTGGGCCGATAGATGCTAACAGCCAGCGTGTCAGGAAAACGCCAACCCCGCCGAACCGGTCGGTAAGGCCTTTGGCGCGCAATATTTGGACGTTGTGTTTGGGCTTTCGGCTGAGGCTTTCTTCGACCTTGTTGCCAGCGCGATACCCGATTTGATACCCGATCTGGTCCCCCAAAAGCGCCCCCGCCAAGGCTGTCAGGGAGGATTCGATCAATCCAAGTTCACCGCTTTCGATAAACGCGCCGGTTACCAGCAACGCAAGGCTGCTCGATACAGGCACGCCGGATGCCGCCAATACGGCAATGCCGAATAAAAACGGCNAACCATAGGTGGGCACAAGGGCGAGGATGGTCTCAGTCACGGGTCTCACGCTGGTCAATAATTGCGTTTAGAAGGGTGTTGCGAAGTTCAACCATGGTGGTATCTTGGCCATCTGCAATGGCTTTCAAGGTCAACAGTCGGCGCAAATCCGTCTCGACCCCCAGCGCCAGGATCAGCGCGTCTTTGTCCACGCCGTAGGAATGCGCGACATAGCCAACGGTCATCCAACCAGATATCGTTTCGTCTTGATGTTGGGGCCAGTACGCGACGTCGGCGATCAAGCGCACGAACAACACCGTCGTCACCATCAGCGCGGCCAAAAAGCTCAATACCAGAAGCTTGTGATCACTCCACAACCTTTTCATCGACCCAGCTCCTTCATTGCCCCCTCGATCCCTTTCAGGGTCATCGGGAACATCCGGTTTTGAAATATTTCGCGGATCATACCGATTGAGTGGGTGTATTGCCAATAGTCCTGCTGCGTAGGGTTGATCCAGATATGGTCGGGCCATTGCACGCGGGCGCGGTTCAGCCAAGTTTCGCCCGCTTCTTCATTGTAATGCTCGTTCGCGCCGCCCCGGTAAGCGATTTCATAAGGGGACATCGCGGCATCACCGACAAAGATACATTTGTAATCGGACCCATAGGTGTGCAGCACATCCCACGTGGGGATTTGGTCAGTCCAGCGGCGCGTGTTGTCCTTCCAGACGCCTTCGTACAGGCAGTTATGGAAGTAGTAATGCTCCAGATGT
>JAESQH010000081.1 GCA_016765235.1 Paracoccaceae bacterium | reverse complement strand
GTCCTGCGGGCTGGCCCAATTGAACGCCACGATCTGGTCTTCGGTCACCAAAGGGTCATTCAGAGAATCATCTTTGTAGTAAAATTCGACAATTGGACGGGAAAGGGGGGTGCCCTCCTCAATCCCCAAACGTTTGGACATCGAGCCTGCCGCGATATTCCGCACAACAACTTCCAGCGGGATAACTTCGACCGCTTTGATCAATTGCTCGCGCATGTTGAGGCGTTTGATGAAATGCGTAGGAATGCCTATGCCACCAAGCCCGACCATGAAATGTTCGGATAACATGTTGTTAAGAACACCTTTGCCCTCAATCACGGCTTTCTTTTCGGCGTTAAACGCAGTCGCGTCATCCTTGAAATATTGGATAATCGTGCCTGGTTCTGGCCCCTCATAAAGGATCTTGGCCTTACCTTCGTAAATCATTCTGCGACGGGCCATGGGTGCCTCCGTTTAGCGCATCAGGGCAGGGGGGGGTGCGCACCCCCGCGGGATTTACCTGCTCTATAGGCCGTAGCGCCACAAGGAGCAAGGATTCGCACCTGCGGCCTTGTATACCCCCCCTTCTAATGTTTATTTAGGGGTAATGGGCAAACTTCCAACGGAGCAAAAAATATGACCACATTCAACGATCGCGAAAACGCATTTGAAAATAAATATGCGCATGACGAAGAAACGAAATTCAAAATTGCGGCGCGGGCTAACAAG
This sequence comes from Paracoccaceae bacterium, assembly GCA_016765235.1. Classification (GTDB taxonomy): domain Bacteria; phylum Pseudomonadota; class Alphaproteobacteria; order Rhodobacterales; family Rhodobacteraceae; genus NORP23. The sequence continues at coordinate 23,548 of JAESQH010000081.1, read as the reverse complement.
CTGTTGGGCCTCTGGGCCGCCGATTTGCTTGGTAAAACCGGAGACGATGCAACGGCCTATGCGCTGGAAGTCATTAAGTCCGATTTCGTAGAAGCTGGCCACGAAGATGTCGTTCGTAAAGTTGTTAGCGATTTCAACGGTGAAATGAGCGACGACGAAATTCGCACCAAACTGTCAGAGTGTACGCTAAAAGCTGTCGAACAAATCGAAGCTGGTATCTAGGAAACTGCATGCGCTATTTGGAAGCCGTTTATATACGGCTTCCAAATAGTATTTATTCCCCGAAAACGCGCTTGAAGATCGTATCAACGTGTTTGGTGTGATACCCGAGGTCGAACTTATCGTCGATCTCTGCTTCCGTCATTGCGGCCATAACTTCGGGGTCTGCCTTTAGCTCCGTCATGAAGTCGGCATCTTCTTCCCAGACCCGCATCGCATTACGCTGAACCAGACGATAGCTGTCTTCACGGCTAAGGCCTTTCTGGGTCAGGGCCAGAAGCACACGTTGCGAATGTACCAAACCGCGAAACTTGTTCATGTTTTTCAGCATGTTGTCTGGGTAAACCAACAACTTATCGATCACTGTAGTCAGTCGTTGCAAGGCAAAATCGAGCGTGATCGTTGTGTCCGGCCCAATGTTACGCTCAACGGAGCTGTGCGAGATATCGCGTTCGTGCCAGAGTGTTACGTTTTCCAACGCCGGAACGACAGCCATACGGATTATCCGTGAAAGCCCAGTCAGGTTTTCCGTCAAAATCGGGTTGCGCTTGTGCGGCATCGCCGACGAGCCTTTCTGGCCCGGTGCGAAATATTCTTCCGCTTCCAAAACTTCCGTACGCTGCATGTGGCGGATTTCGGTGGAGACATTCTCGATTGACGCACCCACAACGCCAAGGGCAGCGAAAAATGCGGCGTGACGGTCGCGTGGGATAACTTGTGTACTGATCGGCTCGGGTTTCAAGCCCAGTTGTTCGCAAACATATTCTTCAACTGACGGATCGATATTGGCGAACGTGCCAACCGCGCCCGAAANAGCACCGGTTGCGATTTCATCACGGGCGGTTTGCAGGCGTTTTTTGTTACGGTCCATTTCGGCATAGAAACGCGCGAACGTGAGGCCCATCGTTGTAGGCTCGGCGTGAATTCCGTGGCTGCGACCAATGCGAATAGTGTCTTTATGTTCAAANGCGCGGCGNTTNAGNGCNGCCANCAATTTGTCNACGTCAGCGATCAGAATGTCAGCNGCCTCGACCAGTTGAACGTTGAAACACGTGTCCAGAACGTCCGATGAGGTCATGCCTTGGTGCACAAAACGGGCTTCCTCGTTGCCAATAATCTCGGCCAGATGCGTTAGGAATGCTATTACGTCGTGCTTGGTAACGGCTTCGATCTCGTCAATCCGCGCCACGTCGAATTTAACATCCTTAGCCTTCCAAACCGCCGCAGCACTTTCTTTCGGGATAACCCCGAGGGCGGCTTGCGCGTCGCAAGCGTGCGCCTCGATCTCGTACCAGATGCGAAACTTGTTTTCAGGCGCCCAGATGGCAACCATTTCAGGGCGGGANTAGCGAGGGATCATAAGCATGCTCTCTTTGATCGAGGAATGATAGGCGCGGCCTACCAAAGCGCGCCCAAAATATCAACTACGAAGCGGGATACCTATTGTCTCACCTTAGATCGTGGAACGCGCATTTGGATTGATAATAGCCTGCGATTGCGCATCTTTCCTGAACGTTCGCGGGGATTTACCTGTAGTAGCGGTGAAAACGCGGGTGAAATACGCCGGTGTCTGAAAACCCAAATCATTTGAGATTTCGCGTACTTTTAACCTCGTATTTGCCAAACTGCGGCGCGCTTCAAGCATTGTGCGGTCTTGAATGAGTTTAGTCGCCGGTTTTCCCGTGGTTTCACGGCACACACGGGTGAGGTGGGTCGTTGTTACCTCCAACGCGCCTGCGTAATCCCTGACAGTGTCTGGCGTGCCAAAGCGATCTTCAAGTCGCGCGATAAACTTTCGCATAAGGCGGCGACGGGCGTTATCATTAGAAAACCCTTTGCGCAAACTACCGGATTTCATGCGCCGGTAGCGGATTGAAAGCAGGCCCGCGTGATGTAACAGCGTTTCTTGACGGTCCGGAGTGTCAGCAACATATTCTGCATTCAAGTTGTTGAAATCACCGGTTAAATACGCCTGATCCCGTGGACTGGGAAGCATACTCATCATCGGTTCTTCAGGAATTGCTATCGGTAGATCCTTCACCATGGAAACGACCCAGCCAACAGTTCCGGGCGTAAATTCAAACCCGTGAACGATCAAATTCGGGATGAAAAGCGCTGTATTTGCTCCAAAACCATGCGTAACACCATCAATTACAACACGGCCACCGCCGCGCGTAATCCAGAAAAACTGGTGGAGATCATAGTGGCGATGCTCATCGAGGCGCCACGGTTGCTTCATCCCGCGGGCGGAAATACTTTCACAGTGCACTGCCTCGGACGGCTGCTCTGTTAACCGCATTTCGCGGTACGGGTCATAGGATAATGTATTCAATTGTCTGCCTCAAATGTTCGTTTTTTTATTGTAACTTATCGGATTCATGTATTTTTTCAATACTTTTCCAAATAAATTACAGTAAATCAACGGCAGGCACAGCATCTGCACCTACCAGAATCAGCACATACTAAGGGTGGTATTCAGGAAATGTCTGAGCGCTGCAATATACGATCGACTAGGGCCGAAATGTCGGTCTGATCGTCCAGCGAAACCTGCTGCCAGTCCTGCATTTTATTGCGAAACCACGAGCGTTGTCGCTTTGCAAACTGCCGCGTAGCAATCGTCGCGCTTTCTTTCGCCGCCTCCAGCGTGCATTCATCACGCAAGTACGCGATCAATTCACGCGCTCCGAGGGCGCGGGACGAGGGCAGGGATGGTTCCCACCCATATTGCAACACGGTATTGCACTCCTCAATCGCCCCACCGGCGACCATATTGTCAAACCGACCAGCAATTCGTGCATTCAACCAATCCGGACTGGAATTGAGAACGATCGCGGAGGCCGATGTAAGGGAAATCAACGGTTCCGGTGTATCTTTTTGCCACGACGCCAAACCCCGTCCGGTTGCTTCCAGAACCTCCCAAGCTCGCTGTAATCGCATTGGGTTATCTGTATCGGTTTTCGCTAAAGTTTCAGGATCATGTTTCGTTAAATACTCTATGAATTCCGCCCCATGCGAGTCGTTCCTAATTTCGTTTCCTTGAGTTCTGATATGATTTGGTGTTTCTGGTATCTCAGCCAAACCGGTTGTCAGAGCGGTAAAATACAGTCCCGTTCCACCGAGGATAATCACAGGGCGATCGATGCTTTCCAGTACTTTGGTTACATCCCGCAACCACGCACCAACCGAATAGGTTTGGCTCGTTGGTACATGTCCATAAAGGTGGTGTGGAATGGCTCGTTCGTCAGCTTCGCTTGGTCGCGCTGTCAAGACACGCCACGTGTCGTACACCTGCAAAGCATCCGCATTAATGATGCAACCCCCAGATTTTCGCGCAATTTCAATCCCTAAAGCAGATTTGCCTGAGGCCGTAGGGCCGCAAATCAGTATTGGTTCACCGTGGGGATATGTCATTGTATTCATGGGTTTACGTTTTAGGTCTTAACCAACTATATAACAAGATAACAACCTTTATTTAACATAATATCTATTATGCGACTAATAGAGTACCCAATTACACCCGCCTACGGGTTCGCGACCTTGTACTGGTTGCCCGTCTTTTCAGTCCACTGAACCTCAAGCACATACCCCTCGTCCGTTTGCTCTTCGTTTTGAACGACGTTATGCGCATAAAGCCATGCGCGGCCTTTACCTTGCGAATAGTCCAGCGTTAACGTTTCGGTAAACACTGGCTCGGCGAGAGCGTCTTCAATCGTTTCGTAAAGTTCGTCCAAGCCTTCGCCGGTGATCGCAGAGGTCACACAATGCTTGCTGTCGCGCTCCGCTGAGGTGCGAAACGCATCCGCCCCGGCTTGTGGCAAGTTGTCGATCTTGTTCCAAACTTCCAACATGCCTTCTTGGGCTTTGTCTGAAATACCTATCTCGGTCAGGATTTCAACAACGTCCCGCGCCTGCTCCATCGTTTCGGAGTGCGAGATGTCGCGTACGTGGAGCACAAGATCAGCGTCCAGCACCTCCTCCAACGTTGCGCGAAACGCGGCGACCAGTTGAGTCGGAAGATCCGAGATAAAACCAACAGTGTCGGAAAGTATGATTTTTCGCCCAGATGGCAGTTCAATTCCCCGCATAGTTGGGTCCAAAGTGGCAAAAAGCATGTCTTTCGCCAGCACGTCTGCACCGGTTATCTTATTGAAAATAGTAGACTTACCGGCATTTGTGTAGCCAACGAGCGCCACAATGGGATACGGAACTTTTTTGCGTGCCGCCCTGTGCAATGCACGGGTTTTCACGACTTTGTTAAGCTGCGTTTTGATCCGGTGGATATGATCATCCAATGCACGGCGATCGGATTCGATCTGTGTTTCACCCGGCCCGCCGATGAAACCGAGGCCACCACGTTGGCGTTCCAAATGGGTCCAACTGCGAACAAGTCGTGATTTTTGGTACGTTAAATGTGCCAAATCGACCTGCAAAACGCCTTCACGGGTTGCAGCTCGGGCCGAGAAAATCTCCAAAATCAAACCGGTTCGGTCAAGGATTTTGACATCCCATTCCTTTTCAAGATTTCGCTGTTGAATGGGGGAAACTTTCCCGTCAATTATCACCAAACCAACATCGTCAGCCGCCAACAGCGCCTTAATCTCTTCGACCTTACCTTTGCCAAACAGCATCCCTGCCCTTGGTTTTGCGATCTTAACAACCGATGAAGTCACAACTTCGACATCTAGCGCTTCCGCTAGATTTACGGCCTCTTCCAAGGCAAGCGACGGGGTGCGACGCTTGATCTGACCGGATAAATCAGGGTGAATTACAGCGCAACGCATCAGGCGTTATTCAGCATCGTCACCGTCATACAAATTAACGGGTTGCGAAGGCATGATGGTCGAAATCGCGTGTTTATACACAAGTTGCGAGGATCCATCACGGCGCAATAGTACGCAAAAGTTGTCAAACCAGGTGATAACACCTTGTAATTTAACACCATTCACGAGGAAAATTGTAACGGGGTTTTTTAACTTCCGAACATTGTTCAGAAATGCGTCTTGCAGGTTTTGCTTATCATTAGCCATTATTCTCAGCCTTCGGTTTAAAGGAGCCCAGCTTGAGCGCGGGCTCTTGTTTTTATTACCCTTTATAATGGGGGCAAGTTGGCGGTATTTCCACCCCCAAGCGACGCTTTTGTTCGCAATTGCACAAAATTCAGTCTAGCGCCGCCAGTAATTCGGATTGAAAAGCGCGATCAGGGCCAAAACCTCGACCCTGCCAAATACCATCCCGATGGCTAATATAATCTGCCCGGATGTGCCAACATCTGTATAGCGAAGCCCTTCGTTGAGCATACCCGCCACCGGGCCGGTGTTCGTTACGGCAGCGATTGACAGTGCGATAGCATCGTCAAAACTAACGCCGATGAATGACAAGGCCAGCATTATTGTGGCAATCCCGATCAAAAACAGCATCAGGAATATCCACGCCATGAACGCCCCTTCTCGCCTGAATCGCCGTGCGGCCATTCCGGCACCGCCAACGCTTGAAGGGTGCACCAAGCGTTCCATTTCCCGCAGTCCGTGTTTGTACAACGCATAAACACGCAGCAATTTCACACCCCCTGCCGTGGTAGCAACGCCGCCACCCATAACCGCGAGGGCCAGAAAAATAACACCCGGTGTGCTTAAGCCAGACCAGTTTTGCGCATTCTGCCAATCAGCGCTTTCGAATCCGGTCGTGGTCATGAACGACATTACGGTGAATACGCTACCCCAAAAGGCTGCAAAAGCGGCGGTAACATCTTGCTGCGTGGACACTTCGAACGCAGCAATCCAGTGCCGCAGGAAAAGCAGCAGCGGCACACCAATAACCGCGAGCAACATCAGGCGGATTTCCACATCGCGCTTGATCCAGCCCCAACTGCTGGAACCGATAGACTGGAAACCGCGGTTGGAAACAGCGAATAGTAGGAAAATCAGCATAACCATCTCGCCCAACCGACCACTTTGTGAATTCATCACGCCGCCAATCGGGGAAATCCCGCTGGTGGAAATGATAGACATCGCGTGGATAGTCGCCACATAGGCGCGGTCCCCCAACATAAACAACATAACCATCAATGCGAAGGTCACAGCGATATAAATCGGGGCAATTTTGATTGCGTACTTCTCGATCCGTTCCGCCGGATCTGTCGATCCAAAAGACCCGGAACCACCGTCCGAACCAAGCACAGTTGAACGTATTTCGAACCCGCCAAGGTTCATCGGTTCCATCACGCTCAAAGCTATGATCAGTACAAAAAATCCGCCCATCCACGCCACAACGGCGCGCCACAAGTGTAATGGTTCGGGAATGCTTAAGGGATCGGTAATCAGCGATGCACCTGTTGTTGTCAGGCTTGACAGCATCTCGAAATACCCCTGCATCGGGCCTATTGAGGGGATCAGGGACGCAAATGGCATTGCAAGAAAAACGGGCAACAGCGTGTATACTAGAAAGATTGTGATAAGATGCGAGCGCGCCGATATTCGCGGCGTCCGGTTCATCAGTGCCAGTCCTAAAATGACCGATATAATCATAAGGAATAAAGCGTAACTCAGGAAAATCTTCATCACGTGCAAATCACCCAATTTGGCTGCATGCACCGCTGGAATAATCATACTTAACGCACTGATCATCATGATCAACACGAACAGCGGGTAATTTCTAAGATGCGCTATCATCAGAAAAATTCGATGTTAACCTGAAACAATTTTTCGATCACCGGTATGTCCGAAGTCAGGGCGAATACAACGAGAACATCCCCCTCCTCTATCCGCGTGTCGCCTTTGGGTACCAGAATTTCACCGCGTTTGATAACAGCCCCAACCATTGCGCTTTCGGGCCAGTCGATGTCGCGGACCAGTTCACCCGACAATGGCGACGTTCCCATCACTTGAGCTTCGATCACTTCAGCCTCCGCATCACCAACCGAGTGTACCTTGCGCACACTGCCATGACGGATATGGCGCAAGATCGACGAAACGGTGGTCGCACGCGGGTTGATAAACGCATCAATCCCGAGGGGGGCCATCAACGTCGTCAGGCTGGGGTCATTGATCAGCGCAATCGTTAGTGGACACCCCAGCGCCTTGGCACGGGCACAGGAAAGCAGATTGGTTTTATCGTCATCCGTTACCGCCAACAGTGCGTCAGCCTTGGATATATTAGCTTCCTCCAACAGGTCCATATCCAGACCATCGCCGTGCAACACAACCGTACGGTTCAGCGAATCCGCTGCCGTTTCCGCCTGCGAGCGGTTCTTTTCGATTACTTTAGTATGAATTCGCCGCGCCCCTTTTTCCAGCTTGGTCGCAACGTAAAGGCCGACGTTCCCGCCCCCTACAATAATTGCACGATTGGTATTTGGGTTTTTCTTGCCAAAAATTTCATACGTGCGCGGAACATCTTCGGTCGCCGCCACCAGATATGTCTGATCGCCCGCAAAAAGCTGATCGTTCGGATGTGGTACGAACAGTTTCCCGTCACGACGAACCCCCACAACCACAGCCCGAAGGGTGGAGAACAATTCTGACAGTTGCCGAAGCGGTGTATTAACCACCGCGCAGTCTTCGTCCAGCGTTAACCCGATCAGTTGCACACGATCATCGGCAAAGCTTTCAGTGTCAAACGCTGCGGGGGCTGCCAAGCGGCGCAATGCTGCCTCGGCGACTTCGCGTTCGGGCGAAATGATCACATCAATCGGAAGATGTTCGCGGCGGTATAGATCGGAATATTCTGAGTTCAGATAAGATTGCGACCGCAACCTTGCGACCTTGCGTGGAATATCGAAAACCGAATGCGCCACCTGACAAATGACCATATTAACTTCGTCAGAAAAGGTCGCTGCGATAATCATATCGGCGTCCCGCGCCCCTGCCCGCTCCAACACGTCCGGATGCGAGGCGAACCCTGCGATGCCGTTTACATCCAACGTATCCGTAATGCGCCGCACCAGTGATCCCTTGCTATCGATCACAGTTACACTGTTGTTTTCCGTTGAAAGATGGCGCGCAAGTTGCCAGCCGACCTGACCTGCACCGCAAATAATGATCTTCATCTAAGCTTCCCGCTCCGATTGTTCGAACGCCACTATGCGATGTTTACCGCGGGGTGGTCAATCACGATCCATGCTTATGAAATTTCTTCATTATGCGTCGATTTCAACTTCGAGCCCGTCGCCACATTCAACGATTTCAGTTTCCGGTGCAACGCGGAGCGTTCCATCCCGACAAACTGAGCCGTTTTCGAGATATTACCGCCAAATCGGTCGATCTGCGATACAAGATATTCTCGCTCGAACATTTCGCGGGCTTCGCGCAACGAATACCCTGCAAAACTGGCCCCAAGTGAAAGTTGCTCGCTACTGCCTTCTTCTAGACTGCCGGGCAGCTCCGACACTTGGATTGGGCCGGATTCCGGCCCCAATATAAGCACGCGTTCAACGGTGTTTCGCAACTGCCGAACGTTTCCGGGCCATGTCATCACTTCTAACCGTGCCAATGCTTCTTCGGACATTTCGCGAAGAGGCAAGCCTTGAGATGTATTCAAATCCTTAATGAAATATGAACATAACTGCGGAATATCGGCGCGCCGCGCTTCTAGTTCGGGCACTTCAATCGGGACAACGTTGATCCTGTGATACAACTCCTCGCGAAATTTGCCGTTCTTGATTTCGCCAAGTAAATCACGGTTCGTGGCAGAAATCACCCGCACATCGACCCGCACAACATCTTGCCCACCAACCCGTTTAAAGTTTTGCTCAACCAGCACCCGCAAGATTTTGGACTGTGTGACATAAGGCATATCGGCCACTTCGTCGAAAAACAGGATACCGCCATGGGCACGCTCGAATAACCCGGGTTCGTAACCCCGTTCACTAGATTCACGTCCGAACAAGACTTCTTCCATCATCTCTGGCTCGATCGAAGCTGAATTCACGGTGATAAACGGTGCATTTGCTCGTGGACCACTGATATGGATGAATCGTGCGGCAATTTCTTTACCTGACCCTGCCGGTCCGGTCAGCATAACCCGGGAATTGGCTTGTGCTACCTTTTCCAGTTGTATTTTCAATGACTTGAAGGACGTACTTTCACCGATCATATCGACAGATGTGGAATTCCCGCCTCGCAGTGCCGAATTTTCAGACCGCAGACGCGAAGCCTCTAAAGCACGTGAGATAACCACCATTAACTGGTCGATATTAAACGGTTTTTCAATAAAATCATACGCACCCTGCTTTATCGCCGCGACAGCAATCTCGACGTTGCCATGACCCGAGATAATCACCACAGGAATGTCGGGATTATCGCGGTGAATGGATTTTAATATATCAATTCCGTCAAGCTTGCTGCCCTTTAGCCAGATATCGAGGATGACCAGCGAAGGCGGATTTGCGTTAATTTCGCTAAATGCAGAGTCAGAATCCCATGCAATGCGGGTACTATGCCCTTCGTCTTCCAAAATATCGGCGACAAGTTCACGAATGTCTTTTTCGTCATCGACTACAAGTATATCACTCATGATCCATTCCTTTGGTCTTCAGTATTGATAGTTGGCAGTGTCATTTTAACTTCTGCGCCACGATGTTTGTTGCCCTCAAAAACAGGCGCATCCAGCAGTTCTAGCCGCCCATCGTGTTCTTCGACGATCTTCCTGACGATTGACAGTCCAAGGCCAGTGCCAGAATCTCGGTTCGTCACATACGGCTCGAACAGACGCGCGCGCTGGGGTGGGAAACCGACACCATTGTCCTGTATCTGGATAGTTACGGCGTCGTCTTCCAAATCCAAAACAACCTGTACCTGCCCGTCAAACCCTTCCACTGCGCCGCTTTTGGCCGACACCGCCTCTCGGGCGTTTTTCACAAGGTTGGTGAAAGCCTGTGAAATCAAAGTTTCATCCAGCATGATTTTAGGAACATCTTCGGGGGCTGCCAAAGTTACCGAAATATTCGAATCCGCCTCGTTTTGTAGCAACACGACGCTGCGTAAAATTTCCAGAATATTAGCAGGTTTCTTCTTGGCCTCCGGCATGCGTCCGAACTTCGAAAACTCATCAACTATGCGTCGTAAGTCATTGGTTTGGCGGATAATAACATCAGAGTATTGTTGTAGTGATTCCTGTTGATCACCCACCAGAGGTCCGAATTTCCTGCGAATACGCTCTGCTGACAATTGAATCGGCGTTAATGGGTTTTTAATTTCATGCGCAATCCGCCTTGCCACATCGCCCCATGCCGCCATTCGTTGCGCAGATACAAGGTCCGTTACATCGTCAAACGCAATCACATATCCCTCAGCCGACCCCTCAGACGGTCGCCGAGTTGCCATCCTGACCAGAAGGTTTTCATGTACGCCGGATCGAATTACCTCGACTTCGCCCTGCGTTGTTTGACGCGAACTGCTTAACAGCTTGTTAAACAATTCTTCAAATTCAGGCGCAGCCACAACAATGCCCTGCCCCAGCGCAACGTCAGATTCCAGACCCAGCATATGTTCGGCGGCCGCGTTCATGAATTCGATCTGTCCATCGCCATCAAGGCCGATCACCCCGGCCGTTACCCCAGATAAAACCGAGTCAAACAACCGCCGGCTCTTCTCGGTTTCTACGTTAACGGCCATTAACGCATCGCGCTGGCCCTTAACCTGTTGGGTCATACGGTTGAACGCACGCCCAAGGATTGCGATTTCATCGTCGCCCTCCTCTTCAATCACGCGCACATCCAAATCGCCGGCGCCCACACGTTCAGCGGCACTCGCAAGGCGCCCGACAGGACGCGACAGGCGTTCGGCAAACCACATGCCAAACCAGACAGCGGCAAGAATTACGATCAGCGCAAAACCCAGATAAATAAGGGCGAATTCAAACAACAAGCGCCCGCGCTCGTTCTCTAGTTGATTGTAAAGTGACACGGTTTCCTGTGTGTCGTCCAACAACTGCAAAATCTCGCCATCAACGTCGCGCGTTACGTACAACAAGCGGTCGGCATAAGCCGTAAGCCCAATCAGCGCGCGGAATTCGGAGTTGGGCCAATCTTCGATAATCACAGCCTCGCCACTTAACGCCCTTTCAATCTGTTCCGCGCTCGGTTTTTCGTAATCGAACAGGTAGGAACGGTCGCCTCGTGCGATCAAACCACCATCAATATCAATGATATAGGCTTCCGATAAGGCGCGCTGCATCTGAACCTGACCTCGGTTCAAATATTCCCGTAAATCGCCAATCGTTAACAGTTTCAAACGCAGTTTCTGCGCATCCAAATAATTGGCCAGCAATTCTGCATCGGACTCAATGCTTTTCCGGTGTTCTTCCTCATACGCCTGCGCTGCCGTTAAAGAATTGTTAACCACCAATCTAACCCGATCGGAAAACCACCCCTCTAGCCCGAAATTCAGCGTTATCGCGGCAAAAACAGCCACTAGAACGGTCGGTATAAGGGCTGTTAGCGTGAAAACTCCGGTCAAACGAAGGTGCAATCGCGACCCTGCAGAACGCCGCCTGCGGGCCGAAATAATCTGCACAACTTGTCTGGAAACCAAAGCCGCAATAACCAGCGTATAGACCAAATCGGCCAATACTATATAGCGCAGCAATTGGGGATCGCCCGGCCTGTCAAACGCTCCGAAAAACACGAAAGTAGCAACGACCAGCACAGGTCCGATGATCACAAGCGCCAACGTCGTCACATTGCGAGCAGCACGACTGCTACTGACCCTGTCGAGCCTCATAAAACCGGATCTGAGCATACTGTGTTGCAAGAGGGATACAGATTCTGTTGTTTGCCACTAATTCTGTGACAAGTTTACATCATCTTCTTGCCCCGTGTCACCTGAATGTCGAGCGCCGCAATCTTTTTTCGCAGTGTATTCCGGTTAATCCCAAGCAATTCAGCGGTTTTAAGCTGATTTCCCCGCGTCGCCGCCAGTGAAAGTGCAATAAGCGGCAGCTCCACCTCTTTAAGAATGCGGTCATAGAGGCCGGCGGGGGGCAGTTCATCGCCGTGTAAATCGAAGTACCTTTTCAAATGGTTTTCGATCGAGTTTGACAGGCTTTCCGACCCACCCCTGTGTGGCACAACTGCCGAACTTGGGCGCGCGGCAATTTCTTGCGAAACGATCTTGGCGCTGATGGTATCATCCGGACATAGAACAGCGAGGCGGCGAATTAGATTCTCTAGCTCTCGCACGTTTCCAGTCCAGGGCTGAACTTTAAGAATGTCGATGGCGTCTTTGGAAATTACCTTGTTCGGCAGGCCTTCACTTTCTGCCTGTTGCAAGAAATGGCGGGTTAGATCAGCAATATCGTCAATCCGTTCGCGCAATGATGGCAACCGGATAGGTACGACGTTTAGGCGATAAAACAGGTCTTCGCGGAATTTACCCTCGTTAATCAGGTCACGCAAATCCTGATGAGTCGCGGCAATAATGCGAACATTGGCCGTCAAGACTTCGTGCCCGCCAGCCCGTGAAAATTCGCCTTCTTGAAGGACACGCAACAGGCGGGATTGGGCTTCCAACGGCAGGTCACCTACCTCGTCCAGAAACAACGTCCCGCCATGTGCTTGCTCGAATTTGCCGATGATCGAACCGTTCGGGTTTTCGCTGCCAAACAGCTCCACTTCGATCATATCCGCCGGAATGGTCGCCATATTTAGCGCCACAAACGGCCCATCTTTCCGCTGACCAAAATCATGCAACGCCCGCGCAACCAACTCTTTCCCAGTTCCCGACGCGCCCGTAATCATCACGCCAAGGTCCGTCGTCATAAGGCGCGCCATTATCCGGTAAACTTCCTGCATCGCAGGAGACCGCCCGATCAGGGGCATCACCTCTTCGCTCGGTTTTGGCGTAATCGCGTCAGGTGCATGTTGAGATAACGCTTTGTTAACGGTGGCTAATAAATCCTTAAGATCGAAGGGCTTGGGCAAGTAATCATATGCGCCTGCTTCCGTGGCGCGAATGGCGGTCATCACTGTATTTTGCGCGCTCATCACAACAATCGGCAGGTCAGGGCGGCGCTTGCGTATGGCTGGCAGAATGTCGAGGGCATCACCGTCGGGCATGTTCACATCCGTGACGATAACATCCCCTTCACCCTCCTCCACCCAACGCCACAACGTCGAGATCGTCCCGGTGGAGCGCACTCGGCAACCAGCGCGCGTTAACGCTTGGCTAAGAACTGTGCGGATTGTGCGGTCGTCATCGGCGACAATNATGGTTCCGTCCATTTCANACCTCCTTAACGGGTTCACGCCAGATCGGCAGCAAAACCTTGAATTTCGTTTTTCCGGGTTCAGAGATGCACTCGACGACTCCGCCATGATCCGCGATGATTTTAGAGACCAGCGACAATCCCAACCCAGACCCCGTAGCCTTGGAACTGACGAATGGGTCAAAAATATCGTTAATCAAATCTTGCGGAATTCCGGCGCCATTGTCGGTAATAGTCACTTCCAGCGGCAGGCTTTCGGATTTCTGACCGGGCATTTGCAAGCGGACACCGGGCCGAAAAGCAGTTTTGAGGGTGATGGTGCCGCCTGCTTTCGGGGCAGCTTCGGCAGCATTTTTCAACAGATTTTGAAAGACTTGGGACAGTTGATCCGCATCCGCACTGACCGGCGGCAGCGAGGGGTCGAATTCTTGGATAAACCGTGCGTGCTCGGCAAACCCGACCTCTGCCGCCCGTTTTGCGCGGTCAAGAATATCATGAATATTTACGGCCTCGCGCTGCGCAGGGCGAAGGTCGCCGAATTGCTCCATCCGTTCCACCAACCGCCCGATACGGCGTATTTCGTCTTGTATCAGCGTGGTAAGCTCTTGGTCATCATCGTTAACGCTCATCGCCAACAGTTGCGCCGCGCCGTTTATTCCCGCCAACGGGTTGCGAATTTCATGCGCCAGCATCGCTGCCATCCCCGCCACTGAACGCGCGGCAGACCGGTGCGTAAGGCTGCGGTCCATCTTTTCGGCCAGCCCACGTGGGTGCAGCAACAGCAGCACCTGCCCGTTTGGCATGCCCGTTGCGTGTAAATCGTTAAGGCGGGGCGGATTATCGGCCCAGCCCAGCTCAATCCCGTGCTGAACCACGGAAGCAGACCCTTTGCGAGCCTGCTCCACCAAATTTTGAACAACGCTACCTTCGCCAATAAAGATTGACAATTTCTTACCACGCATTTGGCGAACCGACGTGCCGCTGAAAAATTCCGCCGCCGCGTTGCAAGTTAAGAAACAGTTACTGCCGTCAATCGCGAACGCCGGATAAGGGATTGCGCCCCAGAGGGCCTCAAAGTTCATGTCTGTCATGCGGCAACCTCGATCGAGTGGTCACAGTTTTTCAAGCCATCAGTCAGGTGCCGTAAAACGACGTTAGCATCCCGTTCGCGAATGATGGAATTTCGCAATTCCATGCCGCCCTCAAGCCGCTCCAGATACCAAGTCAGATGTTTTCGCGCATTTCTGACGCCCAAATCCGGCCCGTAAAAGCGAATTATATCCTCGTAATGCTCCAGTATGACGTCAGCCAAGTCATTGCCCTGCGGCACACCATTATACGCTTGGCCAACAAGCTCCGCGGCGATCTGTGCCAACATCCAAGGTTGCCCTTGTGCGCCACGACCGACCATCACTCCGTCAGCTTTCGACAACTTCAACGCTTGAGTGGCGGAGTGAGCGTCAACAATATCGCCGTTAGCTATTACCGGAATGTCAACGGCAGATTTTACGGCACGAATTGCCCCCCAATCCGCCGCTCCCTTATAGAACTGACACCGCGTGCGACCATGAATCGTGATCATCTGCACGCCTGCTTCTTCCGCCCCTTTGGCAATATCGGCAGCATTCAGGCATCCGTCATCCCACCCAAGGCGCATCTTCAGCGTCACGGGCAAATCCACAGCGGCCACAACCGCCTCGATCAACGTCAGAGCATGATCGGGGTCTTTCATCAAAGCGGAGCCGGAATACCCCGTGGTCACCTTCTTGGCGGGACACCCCATGTTAATATCAACAATCCGCGCGCCTTGATCGGCCACCAGCTTGGCGCATTCGGCCATCCAATATGCCTCGCGCCCCGCGATCTGTACTGATGTCCGATCATTCCCGAACCCCAGTTCCGCCCGCGCCCGCGTTGACGGTTTGGCCTGCACCATTTCTTGGCTTGCCACCATTTCGGACACAACCAACCCTGCCCCGAAGCGCAAAACCGCTTTGCGAAATGGTAAATCGGTGATTCCTGCCAAGGGGGCCAGAAAGACTGGTGGGTCCAAGGTTAAATTTCCGACAGTTACGGGCAATGTGCCTAATCCTTGTGCAGTTTTGTCAGAACTACAGCAGGCGCAAGTTTTCAGCAACAGTTTTACCTGTTCCATTGTGAAGCACACGCAGGTTGCGCTATGCAGGGGCAAACACCGGAGGTCGGATGAAAGTCGCAGGATTAATAGTTGCAGCAGGACGCGGGGTTCGCGCCGGAGGGGGTATCCCCAAGCAATACCGCGACCTTATGGGGCAATCGGTGCTGCGCCGCTCGGTTCTGGCATTGCTGGCGCATAGAGCGGTGGAGGTCGTGCAGGTTGTCATCCATTCAGACGATGTCAACGAATATGAATCAACGGTTAACGGTATTTCCGGTCTTCTGCCCGTTTGCATAGGGGGGGTGAAG
Organism: Paracoccaceae bacterium; assembly: GCA_016765235.1. Lineage (GTDB taxonomy): Bacteria > Pseudomonadota > Alphaproteobacteria > Rhodobacterales > Rhodobacteraceae > NORP23. The sequence continues at coordinate 7,684 of JAESQH010000081.1, read as the reverse complement.
CGTCATGATTCTGTTTTGGCAGGGTTGAATGCACTGAAATCTGCTGCGCCGGATCTGGTGCTTATCCATGACGCCGCACGGCCTTTAGTTTCCGTTAACGTTATTGAAGAAGTCCTTAACGCCCTTGAGACCCACGAAGGCGCATTCCCCGCTCTGCCCGTGGTAGATGCGCTGTGGCGCGGTGATAACACCATCGAAAGACCGGAACCGCGCGAAGGCTTATGGCGCGCGCAAACCCCGCAAGGGTTCCGGTTTAACGATATACTGGCGGCGCACGAAACCCTGACTGTGTCAGTGCTGGACGACGTAGCCGCAGCCCACGCAGCGGGATTGAGCGTTGCTATCACGCACGGCGCAGAGGATAATTTCAAGATCACTACGCCCGAGGATTTCGCACGGGCAGAACGCGCATTGAGGGGCTATATGGACATACGCACAGGAAATGGATTTGACGTTCACAAGTTTGGTGAAGGCGAACACGTTACCCTTTGCGGGGTCGATATTCCACACAGCCACGGCCTCGTCGGGCATTCTGATGCGGATGTGGCTATGCACGCCGTTACCGATGCGATTTTCGGCGCGCTTTGCGAGGGTGACATCGGGCAGTGGTTCCCGCCCTCCGATATGCAATGGAAGGGGGCAGCCTCGGATATTTTTCTGGCCAAAGCGGTTGAGCGCACCGCTGCGCGAGGGTTTACGATAACCCATATCGACTGCACAATTATTTGTGAAATGCCAAAGATTGGCCCACATGCGTTGACGATGCGGGAACGCATGGCACAAATTATCGGTATTGATCTGGATCGGATCAGCGTTAAGGCTACCACGTCCGAGAAACTGGGCTTCACGGGGCGCGGTGAAGGCATCGCCGCCACCGCAACTGCAACATTGGTGAAAATATGATACGCATTATCACGACATTTTTCGGCGCAGGTTTATTGCCCAAAGCGCCGGGCACTTGGGGTACACTAGCAGCCCTGCCCGTCGGCTGGGTGTTGCACGGTCTTGGCGGATTTCCGTTATTGGTAATCGCGACCATTATCGCCTTCGCACTGGGCCTGTGGGCCACCACCGTGGAAACTCGCGGGGCGGACGACCACGACCCATCATCCATCGTGATAGACGAGGTCGTTGGCATCTGGATCGCCCTGATGCCCCTGTCGGCAGGTATGTGGATGAACGACCAGCCGCAATGGCTGTTCCCTTACCCCGGTTGGGTCACGGCGTTTATTTTCTTCCGTTTGTTCGACATATGGAAGCCATGGATCGTTGGCTGGGCGGACCGCATGCACACCCCGCTGGGTGTGATGCTGGACGACGTATTGGCAGGCTTGTTGGCCGCCGTGTTCGTCATAATTGCCGCCGGAATTTCACACGGGCTGCTGTTGTGATCGGGCATTTTGATCTTGCTACGAAAGTTATTCAAGCCGCCAAGGCGAATGGCCTTAAGATAGCCACGGCTGAAAGCTGTACTGGCGGAATGATTGCCGCTTCGTTAACCGATGTGGCAGGGTCTTCNGCNGTGTTTGACCGNGGNTTTGTGACGTATTCCTACCCNTCNAAAANCGAAATNCTTNATGTTTCTGAACAAATGCTNAACGAATTCGGCGCGGTNTCCGANCCTGTCGCNCGTCAAATGGCCCTTGGNGCCNTAGCGGCNTCAAANGCNGATNTTGCCATTGCCGTAACCGGNGTCGCCGGTCCAGGCGCAGACGGTGAAAAACCCGAAGGATTGGTCTGGTTTGGACAAGCAACAAGACGTGGCGTCGAAACCCGAGAGATGAACTACGGTGCAATCGGGCGGGACAATGTGCGGATGGCGACAGTGGAGGCCGCGCTCAACTGGCTATTGGCCGAGATCGCGCGCTGAAAGCCTACTTTAACACAAGTTTAACCCGTCACCCAAGTGCTGGAAGAAATAGTGGTTGCTACGGAAGTTAAGGGGCGGAGCATGCGCTATTCCCAAAACTGCAAGCTATATGACAAAAACAATTGCTGTGAGCATCCACAGAAAAAAGTGGGTCCACTTTCTTGCACTATCCAATTGGCAATTGCCTAACCGTACAGCTCGTCTGCGCGTTTTTCAAAGGCGCGGACGATGCGTTGCATGGCCTCGTTGAAGACCAGACCGATGATGGCTTGCAGCATCGGGGATTTGAATTCGAAGTCTACGAAGAAATCAACTTCGCAGGATCCGTTTTCCAAGGCGTTGAATTGCCAGTGGTTATTCAGATACCGAAACGGCCCGTCGAGGTATTCCACATCAATATGGCTGTCTGTCGGATTTAGTATCACACGGCTGGCGAATTTTTCGCGGAACAGTTTGAAGGAAATAACCAAATCGGCGTAGACAATCGTACCTTTGCCATCCTCAGTCGGGCTAGTGCCTTTAATTCTTGCGGCCGTGCACCACGGCAAAAATTGCGGGTACGATGCAACATCGGCGATCAGATCGTACATCTGTTCGGCGGTGTGCGGCATTATTCGTNTTTCGGTNTGCGTAGGCATGACGGCTATATGAACTTCTGTTAATCGTTGCGCCACGGGATGGATTGTCGCGGGGCTTTTGGGCTTAACTGTACTAAGATACCGAGAATCAAAAAAGGCAAGAGTATGGACCATTCTAATTACGTAATTGACGAGATGATTTCAGCTAAATCCATTGCGGCGCGAGTCGAAGAATTGGCCAAAGAAATTTCGGAGTATTTTGAGGGTACGGACAAGCTGATTGTTGTCGGGCTGTTGCGCGGGTCTTTCGTGTTTATCGCTGATCTTGCACGGGAATTCGACTTGCCTGTCGAGATTGATTTTATGGANACTTCGTCTTACGGNAANTCCACCGAGAGCAGTCGTGAAGTGCGTATTNTGAAGGATATCCGTGGCGAGATTGANGGGCGCGACGTGCTGCTGGTCGANGATATTGTCGACACCGGGCACACGTTGAACCATGTTGTTCATCTGCTGAAAAGCCGNAATCCGGCACGCCTTAAAACTTGCGCGNTACTGGACAAACCCTCGCGNCGTGAAGTCGATATNACGGCNGACTGGATCGGNTTCGAGATACCGGATAAATTCGTGGTTGGATATGGCATNGATTACGCGCAACGCAATCGAAATCTGGGCCATATCGGCGCGGTGCGGTTTGTTGAATAAACNGTCGGGCGTCGATTANCGCCCGACCTNTTAATNGCCCNCAANATTGCGATGCGNTGNTTTACGCGCANCATTCAAACAAGTTTTTCAACGTATGCTTTGAACTCGCCCTGCGCCCCTACGATGGTTTTTGCAAATTGGGGGCCAAGTGCAAATTTTTCCATCAGCACACCAAGTGGCCAATAGCTTGTGGTCGCATCAATAAACGTGGTCGCACGCGTACGGCTTGAACCTAAGTCTTCAAGACGCCAGCCTCCGCTTGCTTCGGCGATGAAGAATGGAAGACCTTCAAGTGACAAACGAAANCTTNTNTTTTCGTCCCATTCNAGCACGTTTTCGACCAACGTNCCGAAGCCNTTCACGTCACANGTNCGGCCTGCGCCGATACCTCTTTGCGTCTCTGTATGAAAATGAGACTCGATCACGGCTTGCGTCCAGTTTTGAATATCGGCGAGATTGCTGATTTTGCTCCATACCAGATCAATCGGGGCATCTATTTCGATAATTTTCTCAATATGCATGGCGTTTCCTTTTTCGTTGTTACAAGGCGGGTTATGCCCGCGTTTTCATTCCATTAAGTATCAATTCAAGGGATGCTCGTACCCAATAGGCACGGTAGGTTGGGTCTAGTGTTGTAACTGCGTAGTACCGTTCGTGGGTGTGGGCGAACCGAGCTTGATTTATTAACCTGTCTATCAAAGTTCCGGCCACGATATCGCTATCAACATTTTCGCGAACAAATCCTTGGTCTTTGCCGCGCTGAATATATTGAGAAAGAGTGTTGCCAATTTCAATCAGTTCATTGATTGCTTCATCATCCATATCTTGTGTAAGTTGTTCGAATACTCGGAGGGAAATCAACAATGACTCGCGATTGTTTAAGTAAACTTCAAGAATTTGGCTGACGAACATTTCAAGACGAATTTCGAATTCTTCTTGTGAGCGCAACTCTTCTGGTAAGGCAGAGCGCGCCTGCTCTAACTGGAGCTTGGCGAATTGATTCAAAATTTCCTGATAAAGTTTTTTCTTTGAACCAAAATGGTATGTAATTGCGTTCGCACTGACGCCTGCGCGTGCGCAGATCTTTCGTACTGACGCACCGCGATAGCCGTGTTCCCAGAATTCCGATACGGCGGCATCCAGAAGGAATTTACGTGTTGTTGTGATGTTAGATTGTGACATGTGTAATAATATATATAGCTATCGTAATAATTACAAGTGCGCGTACAAATAAATTTTTCAATCACAGCATGGGTGCAGGAATTTGGTCGATTCAATTTTGTCGGCTAGACGAAGCTTACGAATTGTTCTTCGCTTACACGCTGTAAATTTGTGCGTCGTGTGTTATTGAACGGTTAACAAAATCACGCTTCTCAAAGTTTTTCGCGTTAACCTTTGAGAAGGTTTGGCGTATTTTGCCGATGCACGACTAGTTAATCTAACGAGGCTTTTTACGACTAGCGCACGGTCCCTCCAATGTTCACAAACGCCCCGATAAGGATCAGGATTACGAACACTACGACAGTGCGATGCCAAAACGATGATGACGGGCCGCTACCCTCGCTGGCAAATTTGGCGACAGAGTGGTCACCACCTTTTGCAATTGTCTCCACTCGACCTTTTCCGCCGGCTCTGAGTGCCCGCGGAATAATGTAAAAATGTGCGATCAATGCTGATACTGCTGCAAAAATGGCGCCAAAAAGAGCAACACTACCACTGCTTATCCAAGCAAGAAACACCAGCGCAACTGCGGCGATACTGAGTGATCGAAATAGTAGTTTGGTCAATTTCATCTGGATTGGGACAAACTTCTCACGTCCCATAATGGTGATCAATAATGGCGACTGTATAAAGAAAAACCAGACATTCGCACCAACTAGAAAACCTGCAACGGCAAAGTCAATAACAACGACTACATTCATTTCAAACTCCGGATGTTCTAAGGGATGGTGCGCGGGAACTGCACACCTTGCGGTCTCGAGGGTAGGTTAGGGTTTCTTCTTTGCCAGAACGGCCAAATCGCGTGCAATCCCAAATGCACCTTTGATTTTTTCGGCGTTGGAGTTCCAGTCGCGGCGTATCACTATTTTGTTGTCACGCACTTTGGCGAGGCCTTTTTGGGCGTGGATGAAATCGACCAACCCGGCGGGGTTGGCGAATTTGTCCATGTGGAACTGGATTGTCGCGCCCTTGGGGCCGCCGTCTAGGCGCGCGATGCCAGCGCGGCGGCAGGCGGATTTAATGCGGACAATGTTTAACAGCGTGTTAACTTCGCGTGGCAGCTGGCCGAAGCGGTCGATCAGTTCGGCGGCGAACCCCTCCAATTCGACCTTGCCGGACAGGGCCGAGAGGCGGCGGTATAGGCCGAGGCGGATGTCGAGGTCTGATACGTAATCGGCTGGGATCAGGACGGGGACGCCGAGGTTGATTTGTGGAGACCATGCCTCGTCTGCATCTGATAGGCCTTCTAACTCGCCAGCTTTCATCTTGGCGATGGCTTCTTCCAGCATGGATTGGTACAGCTCGTAGCCGACCTCACGGACGTGACCGGATTGCTCGTCGCCAAGCAAGATACCCGCACCGCGAATATCGAGGTCTTGGGAGGCCAACGAGAAACCTGCGCCGAGGCTGTCGAGGGAACCCAGAACGCGCAGACGCTTTTCGGCTTGGGGTGTTAAGGGTTTGCGCGGTTTAGTCGTCATATACGCATAGGCGCGGATTTTGGAGCGGCCCACCCTGCCCCTGATCTGGTAAAGTTGCGAAAGGCCGAACATGTCGGCGCGATGTACGATCAGGGTATTGGCGGCGGGAATGTCTAGGCCGCTTTCGACGATGGTGGTGGCCAAAAGCACGTCGTATTGGCCGTCGTAAAACGCATTCATCTTGTCGTCGAGCTGGCCTGCGGGCATCTGGCCTGTGGCGGTGACGACGGAAACCTCGGGGACTTGTTCTTTAAGGAATTCCTCGATCTCAGCCATATCCGAGATGCGCGGGACAACGTAGAAGGACTGGCCACCACGGTAGTATTCGCGCAATAGGGCTTCGCGCACGGTGATCGGATCAAATTCGCTGACATAAGTGCGGATGGCGAGGCGATCGATGGGCGGGGTGCCGATTATTGACAGTTCACGCACGCCGGAGAGGGCCAATTGCAAGGTTCGTGGGATTGGCGTGGCGGTCAGGGTCATGACGTGAACGTCGGTGCGTAGTTGTTTGAATTGCTCTTTGTGGGTGACGCCGAAATGTTGTTCTTCGTCTACAATCAGGAGGCCGAGGTTGGCGAAACGGACGTTTTTGGCCAGCAGCGCGTGTGTGCCGATGACGATGTCAACTTGGCCGCGTTTCATGGCCTCGCGGGTGTCGTTGGCATCTTTCGTTGATACGAAGCGGGAAAGCTGGTGCACTTGGACGGGGAGGCCACGGAAGCGTTCGGAGAAGCTTTTGAAGTGTTGTCTTGCCAGCAGGGTTGTTGGTGCGACCACGGCGATTTGGGAGCCGGACATGGCGGCGATGAAGGCGGCGCGCATGGCGACCTCGGTTTTGCCAAACCCTACGTCGCCGCAAATCAGGCGGTCCATTGGCTGGCCGCTGGCCATGTCTGACAGAACATCTTCAATTGCGTGGAGTTGGTCATCGGTTTCCTGATACGGGAAGCGGGCGCAGAACTCATCCCACATGCCATCCGGTGGCGTCATGACTTTGCCTGAGCGCAAGGCGCGTTCGGCGGCGATGCGGATCAGCTTGTCGGCCATTTCGCGAACGCGTTCTTTTAACTTGGCCTTTTTGGCCTGCCATGCGCTGCCGCCAAGTTTGTCGAGCATGCCGACTTCTTGGCCGTAATGCGACAATAGCTCGATGTTTTCGACGGGCAGGAACAGGCGGTCGCCGCCTGCGTATTCCAGCGCGAGGCATTCGTGCGGCGCCCCTGCGGCGGTGATGGTTTCCAAGCCGGTATATTTACCGACGCCATGCTCGATATGGACGATCAGATCGCCGGGCGTCAGGCTTTGGGCTTCCTTGAGGAAGTTTTCGGCGCGCCGTCTGCGCGGGGCGCGAATTAGGCGATCACCCAAGATGTCTTGTTCGGAAATCACCGTCAGATCGGATGTTTCAAAGCCAGTATCGAGAGGCCAGACAGTTAGAAACAGGCCTTTGGATCGACCGATATCGCTGAACCGCGCGATGTTGGTGAAGTTTTCGACGCCACTGTCTGTGAGCATGGTAGCGAAACGTTCGCGCGATCCTTCGGAGTAGGAACACAGCACGACGTTGCCGGTTTTGCGTTTGTCTGCGATATGCGTGGCGAGGGCGCCAAACAAGCTGATGTCTTCATTCTGACGCTCTGGTGCGAAGTTTCGCCCGATGCGGCCACCTGCGTCGATGCAATTTGGGCCGGAGGGTTGTGGGAGCGGTGAAAGCTGGCGGATCGCGCGGCTTTCGAGCGCGATGTTCCAGCTTTCCTCGTCCAGATAAGGCAATGCGGGGTCAACGGGTTTGTAGACCGTCCCGAGGTGGGATTTTTCGGATAATG
>JAESQH010000003.1 GCA_016765235.1 Paracoccaceae bacterium | reverse complement strand
GTTTGTCGAAATAGGTTTCGAGGACCCATATTTCCTGATCTGGCGATAAACCGTTATTCGACACCAACCCACCGAGGTCAAACAGCGGTGAATTATACCCCGCATAATCCCAATCAATCAGCCACAATCGATTTCCGTCATCAAGGATATTTTCCGCGAGCAGGTCATTATGCCCGAAAACCATATCAAACGGTCCGGCATCGGCCTCAAGTCTATTTCCGATAGCGCAAAGTTCGGGAGCAAGTCTTGCATACCGGCTGCCGGTTTCTTGCAATTTCGCCGCGTAGTCGCGGATCACGTGGTACACCCAAAAGACCAAAACAGGGCCACGCAGGTGCGTCGGAATATCCACGTGGCATGACCGCACCAACGGCACGATTTTCTCCAGGTTATGTTGCTGGCGAACATCGATAGACGCAAAAGTTTTGCTTTCTACAAACTCCAGTACCGTCAAGCCGTCTTGCGTGTAAACCACTGCAGGCGACAGCCCCGCTGCGTGGGCCGCACGACTGGCGGCAAGTTCGTTGAAACGCATAACGTGATGTTCGACTATGTCTTCGCCGAGGCGTGCGACGTATTTGCCTGCTCCATCCTCAACTATATAGTTGAAGTTGGTGCGCCCGCCCGCGAGTGGTGTAATTGTTATTTCGCCCTGCCAAAAAGGCAGTCTACGAATACGCTCTAGCCCGGAATCTTGCACTTTTTTTCCTCCGCTCACCTATAGGCGAACTTGATGCCAGATTCTGGCAATGTCAATTTGTTCGTAAAGGCCCAAAAGCGCACCATTACTCCGGCCATAAAATTGACCATGTTGCCATCCCGAGATGGATTAGACAGACAAATCAATATGGCTACCAAAAGCCCACTCTCTTTGGTAATAAAATTCTCCAAAAAGAGCAAGAAAGGTAGGGCGCCCGTAACGGTCAACTGGTCGTTCCATTTTTTGAGAGGTAACAATGAAAAAGAAACTACTGCGGCAGTCGCAGGCGTAGCTCTAATGGGCACGGCAGCAACAGCACAAACAGAGCTAGAAATGACGTCGGCATTCGGTAAAGACTTACCAATCCTTGGTGTCCGTAGTCAGAGTATTTGGAACAGATTAGGCTTTAGAATAAGAGAGTATCTGCCTCATCAGTTGGGTTATATTAGGCGGCGACTTTGCGGTGTTGCAAGCGTCGCGTTTGCATAGTTTTCCGTTTGATCCTTTCTCGTTGGTTTAGAATGGCTTGGCCGCGTCCAAAGTAAACGTCTGCGGGTGTTAGGTTCTGAATGCTCTCGTGATAACGCTGATGATTGTAATGATCGACGAAGGCTTCGATCTGGTTTTGTAGATCTGCCGGGTAGAAGTAATTCTCCAACAGAATGCGGTTCTTCAAAGTCTGGTGCCACCTCTCAATCTTGCCTTGGGTTTGCGGGTGATAGGGCGCACCTCGAACATGATCCATGCCCTTGTCGCCCAGCCACTCAGCCAATTCACCGGAGACATAGCTTGAGCCGTTGTCACTCAACAGGCGTGGCTTGTGGACAACATGGACCTGATCACAACCGGAGGCCTGCAATGCCAGTTCCAGCGTGTCTGTGACATCCTCCGCTTTCATATTGGTGCAGAGTTTCCAGGCGATAATGTAGCGGCTGTAGTCGTCCAGAATTGTGCTGAGGTAAAACCAGCCCCAACCAATAACCTTCAGGTAGGTGAAGTCCGTCTGCCAAAGCTGGTTAATGGCCGTGGTCTTGTCTTTGAACTCGCTGGCGGCCTTGATCACGATGAATGCAGGGCTGGTGATCAGATCGTGAGCCTTCAGGATACGATATACCGAAGCCTCTGACACAAAATACCTTTCTGTATCGCTAAAGCGCACCGCCAACTCGCGAGGTGATAGTTCCGGAATCTCCAGTGCAAGCTTTACGATCCGCCCCCTTATATCTTCAGGAATGCGGTTCCAAACGTGTTTGGGCTTGGGAGAACGGTCCTTTAGACCGGCTTCGCCACGCGTCAAATACCGGTCATACCAGCGGTAGAATGTGGTGCGGGGAATGCCCAACTTGTCCAGTGTTTGCTTTGCCGGAAGGTAAGAACTTTCCACCAGCCGTATAATCTCTAGCTTCTCAGATGCGGGATACCTCATGCGTCTTCTCCCCCATCCCCGATCATGCTTTTTTTGAGAAGCCGCAGTTCGAGTGTTTGTTCTGCAACGACTTCTTTCAGTTCGCGAGATTCACGACGCAGGTCTTTGACTTCATCCGTAGTTGCAGCCCGGGCCGTGTCACCCGCCAGTCGCCGTTTGCCAGCCTCCATGAAGTCTTTCGACCATTTGTAGTAAATACCCTGCGATATGCCTTCTCGGCGGCACAACTCGGCAATGCTGTCCTCTCCACGAAGGCCATCAAGAACAATCCTGATCTTCTCTTCGGCTGAGTATTGCTTGCGGGTCGCTCGCTGGATGTCTTTGACGATCTTCTCCGACGCGGTACGCCGTGTTCCGGGTTTCTGTCTCATCTTCACTCCTTGAAGGTTACGATGAGACAGAAACCCTCCCTTATTCAATACCGCAAATCTGTTCCATAGGTGCTGACGTCAGACAGAGGGAGGGTCACTCGGGCATCTCGGTATTAGCCATAAACAGCTGTGTAAGCTGTGTCGTGCAGGCTGGAGCGGGAAAGACCTAGGTCGTTCAGCTCACGTGTGGATAGGGATTGCAGTTCGTTCATTGTTTGCGTGTACAAACGGAGCCGAGCGTATGCCTCACGCTGGTTTGCGAAAAATGTTACTGCTCGATCCAGAATGGAAGCGGAGTGTGTGTTGGCGATTGCATATGCCATGATATATTTCCTTTGGTGCGGGCGACCATCTAAGGCCGTGTTGTTTCGATAACAGTGATATAAACCACGCAACGAACACAACAACGCACAGTTGAGAAATCTCGTTATGCACGCAGCACATGGCTTTGATTGCTCTGGTCAATATCGTGCTTTGCACATAGGGACTACGACATTCCACCTGGGTAAAGTGATTTTCACTCACTCCATTATATCACAGGCGAAACCGCCCGTTCGACATGCCATGTGCAGGCTTTACCGCCGCAGCTCTTGCACCAAAAGAAGTAGGCTAGGTCTTTGGTTTTCTCATGGCTCCTGTGCCCGGAAATAAGCTGCGCAGGGAATATACGCCATTTGCGACTGCAACCAACGCACTCCATACAAAGCACGTCAGTAACTTGAAAATCGGATATGCGGACGTTGTATAATGGCCCAAGGGTAGTTTTTTTCTAAGGCATGATGCGCTAGAACATAACGGGAACATGTAGAGACTAAAAGAGCCCTATTTCTGATGTTCTTCGTTCTAGAAGTTCGTTTAGTTTAATAGGTGTGCTGCGCCAGAGCAGTTCTGACAGCGTGCTAAACTATGACGCCGTGGCTGGCCTGCCGATTTTGCCACGTTAACCCTTTGGTTTAAAGCGCAATTCGGGTTTCAACCCCGCCCCTCATAAAGAGAATGGATATCTTCGGTCAGTTTGAATTTTGCACTCTTTTAGTGTAAAGTGATTCTACAACGAACCCCCAAAATTCCAGAACGAAATTTATTCGACTAATTTGGGGTTCAAAGTGGCTTTTCAAAATCAATAAATTGGCGAAAAGCGATTACCCAAATGAACAATCTTATGGAGGTACTTCATGAACTATCATCGTTCGTTGACACGCCTTAATTTGACATTTTTTCAAGTTGGTGTTTGGACACTATTAGCTGTTTTCGTTTTGCTGCTAGCTAGCCCCTTTATTGCAATAATAATATCTAATTGATGTACACAAATTACCTCAACAAATCTTGTCCGTCATTAGAGAATTTGGAATAGGTTGGTTTCTAGAAATAGAACGTATCTGTCTTTCTTTTACTTTAAATCGCGCAATAAGATTGCGTGTTCTCGATCCACTTGAGGGCTTCCGCGAGCGTCGACACAAGGCAACAAATCACCGCGATGGCCCAAAGGCTTGCCTGAAATTGGCTCATTTCACGATTGTTACAAACCCACACAGGAAAGCAACACGGTCTTAGATGTGGAATTGCGCAACTATCTCCGTCTCAAATCCCTCCGCCTGTTACCGTGCTTTGAAATAGGTGTGCCATTTCATCCGTTGTGGTTTGCTAGGGAAAGGAACTGCAATACCGCCCCCTAGTTNGACCATACCTTGGTCGAGTTGACCCTTGCGGTAACCTTGCGGTCCTAGATGTCTGGCGCGCGCGTGTAATTACCTTAGGGTAAACTTAGGGTTCATGTATGTTTGCACTTTTAGTATCAGCCAAAATTTTGTCCAACTCNCAAATATTAGAACAATGGCTCATTCGGTCGGAGTTAGTCGAGCCTCGGCTAATGCCTTTTCTCGGCCCCACAATTAGCCAGTCTTACAAAAAGTCAGCGAGGGTTTCTCTCAGCTCTTTCTCAATTGCCGATTCACAATTTGAACCACTGAAAGCCGCGACCTCGTGGCCAGTTTTATTATCTACAATGCTTATATCGTAGTGCAGTGCCGGCGATCCAGTAATGCACCAATCAAATTGCTGTTGATCGGTAAAAGCGGAGTATCTTGCTGGGTATTTCACGCCAGTGGTAACGTTGGTGTACTTACCTACTGATCCAGTTGAAACTACACTGCCACCTGTTACGTAAGTAACCCATCCACTACTTTTAAAGGTTCGTTTAACGGCACCGGAAACTCCCCTGATGCCGGGAGGAACCATGATTGATTTATCTTCTGCAGGGCCATCAATATAAACCTCACTATTGCCACCCAAACAACCTTGCAAAAAAAACTACTGACAATGCCGCCAATAGCATGGGTTTAATTTTCATTTGAGTAATTCGATCAATTTTCTTAGTTTACAAAAAACCAACGCTAACCAAAAAACTTCNTTTTGGCAATTAGATGTTAGGCATTCCCGTAGATTGAGCTCGTAACAGTTACAGTGCAACCGATACCAAACATGCAACAACTCTTCGGCTGTTATACAAGCCGGTAAGTAGCGTCTGTAAATTGATAATAACCGCTGATAGCTGAGTGCAGTTAAGCACACTGCCTATGGTTATATGTATATATGTCCTAATATTTAGGTCGCCAATTTTCCATTTTTTACGGATAGCGTCCTGATTATCATGACACTTTCGAGCTATCTAGTCTGTTCTCGTTGGTAGTGTCCTGAATTTTGGGACGGGATAGCCCGCTTTTTGTGCGGGGTTTTTATTTTTCCACTTCATAAAGTTTTTAGTTGCAGGCTTCATATCGGCGGTTGCTTCATCCTCAATTGCCCAGATCGACGCTTTGCCAATTCCTGAAGGCCCTAAATGCGGGGCTTGTGTCATTCGAATAAAGCCCCGCCACTGCAATTCTTTGAACCAAGCTCCCACGGTATTACGGTTAACACTCAGTGAGACTGCTGCGTCCCTGTGACTAAGAATTATCAGCCCGTTATTGGTTCCGTTGTAGCGCCTCTTAATTTCAACATAGAGCGCCCTCGGGCCGGGCTTCATGGTTGCCCACGCCTCAGACGCCTGAAGCCACTCAGAGAGCTGGACATGGCGCCCAGCCCCTTTCTTTTGATACTTGTATTGCTTGGTCACGTTCTTGGCCCTCCGTAGTGAAGTTCAGCCAAGAGCATCGCTCGTCTTTTTGAAACTCCAAGTGCACGACATATGCGACGAACTTGAATTTCTCTCGGTGTTGGGCGGTTATATCGCTTATCCATTACACATCCCCCGTACATTTTCAGGCAAGAGGTTGAATTCTGGGGCGTGGTCGCCCGTACGAGTGGTCCAGACACGGCTTAAGGACTTTCGAGTCACACAGTAACTTAGTGCCATCCATCGCGCCCCAGCCCCCTTTTTTTGGCGCTGGATAATCCACTGGATGCTATCTCTGCAAACAATCACTCGATGGTTTCTATTCCGAAACAACTCGCCTCGATAAGTGTCTGAAGTTTCGCGGTGGTCTAAGTTCATGGTAAGCGGTGGCCCGCTGGCACCTAACCCCTAAAATTCCACGGCAGCAGGGTTTCAATGTCACTTTGTTTGTGGCCATTGACGATGGCGGTAAGGACGCCTGTGATGTAGGCGTGGGGTCCCACGGCAT
>JAESQH010000080.1 GCA_016765235.1 Paracoccaceae bacterium | reverse complement strand
GCGGATGCGAATAGGGATTCAGGCGCGATTATTCCGGCGATGGAAAAGGCGATACCTGCGCCGAACAAGCCGAATAGGAATATCGCGAAAGGAACGCGGAATTTCCAGAAGTAGACCAGCATGGCGACAGTCCCGATGGCGGCGGTTGCCAGGATATCGTAGCCAGTGGGGTTATCGGTACCTAGATCGAAGAACGAGAATNCGGNCAANCCGCCNACGGANCCNGCAAAGACAATCGCCAGCGCGATGCTGGGCAATATCATGCGTCGTTTGAGGGTGAAGTAATACGCTAGCGCGACCGTGAGCGCGGCTGACGCTACCATCACGACCACTGGATTACCCACTAGCAACGCGATGGCCATGAAACCGCCATAAAGGATGCCAAGGCCGACAGTCACGAAGATTTCGGAGAAGCCTTTGAACAGCTCGAACGGTTCATCCTCCGTGCCCATGTTTTGACGATAGCCTAGGCGTTTGTTGGCGATTGCAATCATACTGGCGGCTTGGCCCTCGTTAATCACGCCAGCGGCGACGCCTGCGCGAATATCGTCAGTTGAAAATTCAGGCATTGATGGATTCCACAGTCATTTTGCCGTTTGTATAGACGCAAATCTCGGCGGCTATTTCCAAGGATCGGCGGGCGATCACTTCGGCGTCTTCTTCAAAATCATACATCGCGCGGCCTGCAGCCAATGCGAAATTACCGCCAGAACCGATGGCGGTTACGTCGTGTTCAGGTTCCAGAACATCGCCTGCGCCAGTGATAACGAACAGGTCTTTGCCGTCGGTTACAATCAGCATTGCTTCAAGGTTTTTCAAATATTTGTCAGTGCGCCAGTCTTTAGCCAGTTCCACAGATGCGCGGGCTAGTTGCCCCGGTGAGGCTTCGAGCTTGGCTTCAAGGCGTTCTAGCAATGTGAACGCATCCGCCGTGGAACCCGCAAAGCCACACACCACATCAAACCCGCCCGGACTAATCCTGCGAACTTTTTTGGCCGTGCCTTTGATGATAGTCTGGCCAAGGCTAACCTGCCCGTCACCAGCAATCACCACTTTGCCGCCTTTGCGAACACCTACAATCGTGGTGCCGTGCCAGCCGGGGAATTTCTGATCATTTTGCATGTATGCCTCCATCCTATCGGTTCAATCCTATATGGCGGCTAAGGGGCGAGCGCACAAGTCTGCGACGTGGATTGACTTGGCGGAACTTGCGTGGAACGCATAGGTGTTGGAAATGTTGGGGAAATTATGGGAAAATATACCTATTACGGTCACGATCTAAGCTACTTCTCCCGCAAGCTGGAAAGTGCGCTGGTTTTTTACGGGGCCGATTTTGATCGGGTTCAGGTTAGCCTTGGTGTTCCAAGCGAGGAGGCTCGCAAACGGGCGGGCACTCACATCATCCCCGTTCTGGAAACGCCGGAGGGATGGGCGTTGTGGGATACTACGCCGATCATGCGGATGTTGGACGCGCGGTTTTCAGCGAAGATGTTTGCTTCTGGCGAACTTGGGGTGTTGATCCATATTATCGAGAATTTTCTGGACGAATGGCTGGGCCGCACGATGGTTCATTATCGCTGGAATTACACGGAAAGTGCGGAGTTTGCGGCGCCTTTGTTGGCAGGTGGTGACGCGCAAATCGCGAAAGATATTGCAGCTTGGGGATCGAAGGCCTGTCGTGCGACGGGCGTTGAACCGCCGCACCAACAGGGCATGGCCGAAGTCGAATATGAACGCATTCTTAAAGCGATCGATGTGCAGCTTCAGCAAACGCGATACTTGATGGGCGATGCCCCATGCGCAGTCGATACGGTTATTTTGGGCGGTTTGCGGGCGCACACGATGGTTGATCCAGCGCCCAGTCGTTTGGTCGATAAATACCCCCGCATACAGAAATGGGCGGCGATTGGTGACGGTGCGGATGATTGGGACGGATCTGGCGCGCTGAACGGAGACACGGGGTTTGCACGAGCTATGTTGGAAGAAATGCAGACGGCATTTGTGCCATTTGCGCTGGCCAACCGAAAGGCGCTTGCGGCACGGGAAAAGGCTTTCACGGCGACGATTTATGGAGAGGACGTCAGTTTTCTAACGCGGCCTTATCCTGAAGTAGCCTGCCAAATGGTGTCAGACCATATCGCGAAAATGGGTGCGCAGGATTACGTCAAATCGCTTGGATTGGGCGCTTTGTATTTGTGAAAGGTCGCACCACTGCGCGACCCTTCGATTTCAAATTTACGCGCCGAAGCCATGCGTTTCTGTGACGAAATCAAGGTCTTTGTCGCCACGTCCCGAAAGGTTCAGCAGGATCGTCTTGCCTTGAAGGTTCTTGGCCTCCCGCATCGCCCAAGCAACGGCGTGCGCGGATTCAAGCGCTGGAATGATGCCTTCTTTGCGCGAAAGCGTGTANAACGCCTCCAATGTTTCTTTGTCATCCGCGCTATCGTATTTTACACGTCCAATTTTTTGCAGATGTGCGTGTTCNGGACCAACACCGGGATAATCNAGGCCGGATGCGATGGTGTTCACTGGCGCAGGTTCGCCGTCGGCGTCTAGCAGTACTTTGGTTTTGAAACCGTGAATGGCGCCGTCAACACCGTAGGTCATNGTNGCCGCNTGNTCGCCAAGATTGGAGGANGTGCCCATNGGTTCCACCCCGACAAGCTCAACGGTCTCGTCGGCAATGAAGCCCGAGAAAATACCCATCGCGTTAGAGCCACCGCCGACACAGGCCGCAACAACATCTGGCAGACCACCTGTCATTTCCGCGAATTGTTCGCGGGATTCGATGCCAACAATCGACTGGAAATCCCGAACCATCATCGGAAACGGGTGCGGGCCTACGACNGANCCNATNCCGAACAGNGCGTGGTCAGCTTGTGCGATATAGCTGCCAAAGGCGCTATCCACNGCTTCTTTCANNGTTTTNGCNCCCTCGCCAACCGGAACAACNGTTGCNCCCAGNAGTTTCATGCGGGTCACGTTGGGGGCCTCTTTNGCGATNTCGACNTCGCCCATGTGAATTTCGCATTCCATGCCAAAATAGGCCGCNGCNGTTGCCAAGGCCACACCGTGTTGACCAGCGCCGGTTTCAGCGATNAGTTTGGTTTTACCCATGTGCTTGGCCAGCAAACCTTCNGCCATACAGTGGTTCAGCTTATGCGCGCCCGTATGGTTCAGNTCTTCNCGTTTGGCGTAAATTTGTGCGCCACCCGACAAAGCCGAAAGGTTTTTCAAATGCGAAATCGGGGTTGGGCGACCCTGAAAATGCTTGCGGATGTATCTTAATTCTTCAAGAAATTCCGGTGATTTTGACAACTCCGCATAAGCGGCACGAATCTCTACAAAGTGAGGTTCTAGCGGAGGTGGCAACATCGCACCGCCGTAGTCTCCAAAAAAGCCGTCGCTGTCGGGAGTAGATTCCAGGTAGTTTTTCATTTTTCGCTATCCTCTAATTTGCGCTCTAATAATTTTAAATTAGTGGGCAAATAGGGACCGAAACATTGACATAACGCAAGGGAATACACAAAAAAGGGCAGAGAACTAACTCTGCCCTTTTAGTATTATGCTGTAANGACGATTAAAGGGAGCGTTCGATCTCTTCAGTTGTGAAAATCTCGATGACGTCNCCTTCGCGGATGTCTTCGTATTTTTCGAANGCCATACCNCATTCTTGACCGGACTGAACTTCTTTGACNTCGTCTTTGTGACGTTTCAAAGTTTTCAGCGTGCCGGTGTGGATCACGATGTTGTCTCGCAACAAGCGAACGCCTGCGGAGCGACGGGCCACGCCTTCGGTAACNAGACAGCCNGCGATTTTGCCAGCGCCCGTAATTTTGAACACCTCTTTGATCGTGGCGTACCCGATGAAGGTTTCCTTGATCTCGGGTGATAGTAGACCGGAAGCGGCTTTTTTCACGTCATCAACCAGATCGTAGATNANCGANTANTANCGGATNTCCACGCCCTTCTGGTTGGCCGANNTNCGCGCNGNNGCNTTNGCACGGACGTTAAAGCCNATNANNGGCGCGCCGGAGGCTTCGGCCAATGTCACATCGGATTCTGTAATCGCGCCAACACCGGAGTGTAGAACTTGAACACGAACGTCGTCGTTCCCGACTTTCTCCATCGCTTGCACGATAGCTTCGGCAGAACCTTGCACGTCGGCCTTCATAACGATTGGCAGGATCGCGACAGTCTCGTCTGCTTTGGCTTTTGCCAACAACTGGTCGAGGGTTGTCGCCGCACCAGCCGCCGCACGTTGGTCTTTGCGGACCTGTGCACGATAATCAGCGATTTCGCGGGCCTTCGCCTCGTCCGGTAGAACGTTCAGAACGTCNCCAGCTTCNGGTGTGCCGTTAAGGCCNAGAACNTCNACNGGGATNGANGGNCCGGCTTCTTCNACACGATCNCCNTGGTCGTTGATAAGCGCACGAACTTTACCCCATTGTTCACCAACAACGAAGATGTCGCCGCGTTTCAGCGTACCTTTTTGGATCAACACAGTCGCAACAGGGCCACGGCCCACGTCAAGCTTGGCCTCGATCACAGCACCTTCTGCGGCGCGATCAGGGTTGGCTCTCAGTTCAAGCAATTCGGCTTGAAGGGCGATGTTTTCCAGCAATGTATCAAGGCCTTGGCCTGTGATTGCGGAAACTTCAACGTCCAGAACATCACCAGACATGGCTTCAACGATAACTTCGTGTTGCAGCAATTCGGCGCGAACTTTGTTGGGGTCTGCCCCTTCTTTATCGCATTTATTGATAGCAACGATCATCGGAACGCCAGCTGCCTTGGAGTGGGCAATCGCCTCGATCGTCTGAGGCATTACGGAATCGTCAGCCGCAACCACAAGGATAACGATGTCGGTTACTTGTGCACCGCGCGAACGCATAGACGTAAACGCCGCGTGGCCCGGTGTATCGAGGAACGTCAGTTTCGTGCCGTTGTCGGTNNNNACCTGATAGGCACCGATGTGTTGGGTAATACCGCCAGCTTCGCCCGAAACGACGCTCGTTTTGCGGATCGCGTCCAGCAANGAAGTTTTACCGTGGTCGACGTGGCCCATGATGGTGATGATCGGCGCGCGGGGTTTAAGATCCGCTGGATCCTCTTCCTCGGCAACAATCGCATCCTCGACATCTGCATCGGAAACACGGACAACTTTGTGGCCAAATTCTTCGATAATCAGCTCGGCTGTATCCGCATCAATCGTTTCGTTCATCGACGCCATGATACCGTTGGTCATCAACGATTTCACAACAGCTGCAACTTTTTCGGACATGCGGTTCGCAAGTTCCTGCACCGTAATGGTTTCAGGAAGCTGCACGTCACGAATTACCTTTTCGTGCTCGATCGGACCTGACAGTTTCGCTTTTTCACGCGCGGCACGACGTTTCATCGCAGCCATGGAGCGATGACGGTTGCCACCACCACCCAGCGCTTGATTGATTGTCAGCTTGCCGGAACGACGGCGATCATCGCCACCGCGCCCACGGGATTGCTTTTTGTCTTCTTGGCGTGGAACCGCTTTTTTGAGGTTCGGACCAAGGCGACCAGCTTCAGCACGAGCACCTCCCGCTTGTGCGGCAGCCATTTCTTGCCCTGCGTCTTTCTTCGGTGCGCGGGCAGGTTTTTCGACTTTCGCAGCAACCTTGGCTTTGGCTTCTTCTTCAACCTTAGCCTTCGCCTCATCAGCTTCGCGCTGCTTACGGATTTCTTTTTCAGCTGCGTCGCGTGCGACTGTTTCTTTTTCTGAACGGCGGCGATTACGTTCGGCTTCGCGTGCATCGCCCGTGGCTTTTTCTTTAGCCTGACGCTCGGATTCCATCGCTTGTGCAGCCAGCAACGCTTTACGACGACGGTCCAACTCGCCATCGGAAACGCCTACTGCCGAAGTACGCCGACCGCCGGTTTTACCACCAGCACCGGGTTTTGGCACCATCACACGCTTGCGTTTAGTTTCGACAACGACCGCTTTGGTGCGGCCATGGCTAAAGCTTTGGCGCACAGTTCCGGGGCCACCACTTAGACTAAGTGTTTTGCCCTTGCCGTCGTTATCTTTTGAATCGCTCATTCTTGTCTTAACCTTTCAGTGCGAGGACACTCCTCGCGAATTCGTCAAACCCCGTCGGGCCTTATTCGCTACGCAATCCCGCAAGGCGGGCTGCATCATAAAGGACTCGGTTTGTGATGCCGTCCTTCGTCATGGCGGCATGTATCACAGTATCTCGTCCAAAGGCCATGCCCAATTCACTGCTTGTTAGGCAATCAATCAAGGTTTCCGGCCCNTCGGGTGGNCTTAGCGCGGTTTTGCCCCGCGCGGACCCGTCAGAAGCTTGCAACAGAACGACAGCTTTCTCGTCGATCAGCCACGTTTTAACCTTTTCCANCCCCGCAACNGCGCGACCAGCCTTGCGACCCATGGAGAGCATATCAACAACGCGACGCGCCAGAATNCCCTCCACCAGATCAGTCAGACCAGCNTCTGCTTTCGCAGGGGCNTTGGCNGCGCGGGCAAACAGGCCCTTTTTAACCGCCTCGTCAATCGCCTTGCGACTGGCTGAAACCCACATACCCCGACCCGGAAGCTTTTCCAGAACATCTGGAATCACCTGATCATCCGGCCCAACGACAAAGCGAACCAAGCCCGCTTTAACTTCGGTTTCGCGGGTGACGATGCAACGACGCTCGTCCTCCGCTCTAGGTTTTTTCCAATGTACTTCGTTCACNACNTTTCCCCGTGGCCCTATATCAGGCCTCGACCTCCGTTGCGNNTTCTTCNTNTTCAGCGGCCGCNGCTTCTGCATCTTCGGCCAACATCTCTTCNGTNACCCAGCCAAGGGCCAGACGCGCGTTCATNATCANNGTNTGCGCTTCTTCNAGACCAACATCNAACTGTTCCANCAAGCCNNCATCTTTNACGCGTTTGCCTTCAACGGTCGTNTAACCGCCNGCCANTTCCCAATCNGCACAGGTGGCGAATTCTTCNAGCGTTTTGATGCCGTCTTCGGCCAGAACCGCGAACATCTGTGGTGTCAGACCTTCATAGTCGAACAAGCTTTGTTCAACACCAAGTTCTTTGGCTTTATCAATCGCTTTCGTGTTGATCTCGTCCAGACATTCGCGGGCACGCGCCTGCAAATCTTCGGCGATAGCTTCTTCAAAGCCCTCAATCGTCAGCAATTCGTCAAGTTCAACGAACGCAACCTCTTCGAGTGTAGCAAAACCTTCGGAAACCAGCAATTGCGCGACCAGTTCGTCCACGTTCATGGTTTCCATGAACAAGGTTGTACGGGCTGCGAATTCGGCCTGACGGCGTTCGGATTCTTCTGCTTCGGTCATGATGTCTATGTCGAAACCTGTGATCTGGGAAGCCAGACGTACGTTTTGACCACGACGACCAATTGCCAATGACAGCTGATCTTCGGGCACAACAACTTCGATACGATCGGCTTCCTCGTCAAGCACAACTTTGGAAACTTCCGCAGGTTGCAAGGCATTCACCAAGAAAGTAGCGGCGTCATCATTCCATGGAATGATGTCAATTTTCTCACCCTGAAGTTCGTTCACAACGGCCTGAACACGGGAGCCACGCATACCAACACATGCCCCAACAGGATCAATCGAGTTGTCATACGAAATCACACCAATTTTGGCGCGCGAACCCGGATCACGGGCAACGGCTTTAATCTCGATGATGCCATCATAGATTTCAGGCACTTCCATTTTGAACAGTTCAACCAAGAATTCCGGCGCTGTACGCGAAAGGAAAATCTGCGGGCCACGAACTTCGGCACGAACATCGCGGATGTATGCACGAACACGGTCGCCAGTGCGGAANGCNTCNCGGTTGATAAGNTGGTCNCGACGAAGAACGGCTTCNCCACGGCCCACATCAACGATCACATTGCCGTANTCNACACGCTTAACAGCACCGTTGATGATNTCNCCAACGCGGTCTTTGAATTCTTCGAACTGNCGCTCGCGTTCNGCTTCGCGAACCTTNTGCATGATAACCTGTTTGGCAGATTGNGCNGCNATACGGCCAAAATCCATTGGCGGTAGCGCGTCGGACAGAACNGTGCCNATNTCNGCNTCGTCCTGAATTTCTTTGCCTTCGGCCAGTGTCACTTCGGTCCACTGGTTTTCGACTTCTTCAACCACGGTGCGGCAGCGTTCCATCGTTAGCTCGCCAGTTTTACGGTCGATGGTGGCACGGATGTCGTATTCAGCGCCGTAACGNGAACGCGCNGCTTTGCCNANGCTNTCTTCCATCGCGCCGATAACCAGATCGGGGNCGATCATTTTCTCGCGCGCTACAGAGTCTGCGATCTGCAACAACTCCAACCGGTTTGCACTGGTAATAGCCATAATTTATTCCTCTTCCGTGTCGGAATTTTCTTCCGTTTGAATTTCATCAAATTTCGATTCGTCGAGATCAACCGCTTTGCGGGCTTTCAATGTCTCGGCGATAAGTTCATCCGTTAGCAGCAGTTTGGCTTCGGTAATCCAGTCGAACTCCAGACCAATTGTGCCTTCGGGTATTTCAATTAATATTTCGTTACCCTCAACACCGCGCAAAGTTCCGTTAAACCGTTTGCGCCCGTCGATCAATTCGCTGGTCAGCAGCTTGACTTCATAGCCTTCAAACGTCTCGAAATCCTTCAAGCGTGTTAACGGGCGATCAATGCCGGGGCTGGAAACTTCCAGTGCATACTCGCCTTCAATCGGGTCTTCGACGTCTAGAACAGCAGAAAGCGCGTGCGAAATATCGGCGCAATCGTCGACATCAATGCCTCCGTCCGGCTTGTCAGCCATGATCTGCAAAATCATGATTTTGCCGGTGATCAGGCGCAGGCGCACTAATTCATAGCCCAGATCTTCGATCGCGGGGGTTACAATTTCGGCCAGACGAACGTCAATGGCGGCTTTGGCAATAAGGTCGGACATATCTCTCCAAACACAAAAAAACGGGCGCGCGGCCCGTTACAATTTCCGGTGGAAGCTTGGGGGTGGAAGCCAATCTTGCCGCTGTTGACTGGTACATACGCCCCGACTCGCCGGATTGCAAGAGGGGATTGTTTAACGCGGATCCAGCCCCTTGAAGAACAACGCTTCCAGAAATTCGCTGCCGGTCGCGATCGGATCGGGGTCTCGATCCGCCAACACCGACCGTATTTGTACCGCAAAGTCGGCGTAGTGTTGGGTGGTCGCCCAGATCGAGAATATCAAATGGTACGGGTCAACTTTGGCCAACCGCCCCTCGTTCATCCATTTTCGGAATATCCTCACGGACCGATCAACAAGTTTCCTCAATGGACCATCCAGTTCGCCTAACAACCTTGGTGCACCGTTAAGGATTTCAATTGCAAACAACCGGCTTTCACGTGGGAACTTTCGCGAGAATTCCAGNTTCGCGCAGATGTACCNCATAATTTCCTTATGNGGNTCACCCGATGCGTCGATNTTTTCTAGTGGCTGCAACCACGTTTCCAACAGGCGGTTCAGCAATGTTGTATAGATGGCTTCCTTACCGGAAAAGTAATACAGCATGTTCGGCTTCGATAGCCCTGCTACGCCCGCAATCTGGTCCAGCGTCGCACCGCGAAATCCGTTTTCCGAGAACACCTGCAACGCCGCATCCAGTATAATTTCACGCTTCTCGCGTTGTATCCGCGTGTCCTTATTAGCCACCTGATGTCCCCTTTGATATTATTCCAGACAGCTTACGGTATATTCGACTTCAACTTCAATCCGCTACTCGACAGGGTCTTGCGAATTGTCGTCCTGACTGACCACTGCAATATTCCGCAAGCGGTCTGCTTGATAGTTTTTCGCATCCCCGTATTCCGAAAAATCACCATACCATTTGTGATACCCGCGCATCTTGTCGGCGTGTTTGATGGGGCACCAATAAGCCTCTGTTCTGGAACCAACTTCCAGACAATACGCCAGCAATCCGTTCCCGTAGGAACAATACGCGCAATTCAGTTTTTCGATGACGTTAAGATAGGCCAAATGGTGCCGATCAAAGACAATATAGTCGCGGCGCCTAACTTTTTTGACCCCGTAAATCGGGAAGCATATCGCTTGATAAAGGCTGATCCAAATGTCGATCACAACAAACGGAATAATAAGTGAATAAATCACCGGCGCTGAAAGGATATGCAGTAAAGGAGCCCCTAATATATACTTGGGCAACCCCAGCTTGAATTGCTTTTGCCATCTGATTGTATCGGATTTGAACTTGATACGCCGGTTTTCGATGGAATAACTGAACTGATCTGCTTTCTCGCTAAGTGCGGCCTCAAGTTCGTCCTGCAATTGGTTAATACGTTCGACAATATTGCGAATGTGATTTGGCATTGGCCGCCCTCCGTCAGGTTGTCGGGCGATTAAACTATAGTATGCGGTTGTGCGCTACAGTTTTATCAATCCCAGTTTTTCGCGACGGAAGTATCGCCAATTCATCAAGATAGCCGCGACTGCNAGNCCCAAGGCCAAGCCGCTCCATATNCCTTGNCCGCCGAAGTCCAGCACGAAACCAAAAATATAGGCGGCGGGTGCGCCGATAGCCCAATAACTGAACATTGCGATATACATCGGAACCTGAGTGTCTTTCATCCCACGCAACAATCCTGAACCAATCGCCTGCAACGTATCGACTAGTTGGAAAGCGGCAGCGACCACAAGTAGTGGTGTGCCATAATTGATGATTAGCTGCGCGTCCGCGTTCGCATTATCAAGATACATACTGATAAGGGGTATTGGAAAAACTACGAAAATAGTTGCTGCCATAANCGCGAAACCAACACCAAGAACCAGAACTGTTTTACCAGCCCGATCCATGCCAGCCGTATCCCCCCGCCCGACCGCACGGGCAAACCTGACGGTTCCGACTTGCGAGAAGCTGAGGGGAATCATGAATGAAATCGAGGCGATTTGCAGTGCAATACCGTGCGCCGCCAATTCAATAACGCCCAGCCAACCCATCATCAGGGATGCCGCCGCGAACAGACCTACTTCGGCCAGAATTGTCAGGCTGATCGGTAATCCTAAGCGGAAGACTTCGCGAAAGGCCACCCAGTCGGGGCGCCACAGGCGAACAAATATCTCATGCTCGCGCAACTCGGGAACGCGCAGGCAATAGATAATAAGCGCCGTTGCAGACAGGATATTTGTAAGCACAGTCGCAACAGCAGCCCCCGCCAATTCCATCCGTGGCGCGCCGAAGTTTCCGAAGATAAACATGTAGTTTAAAAATGCGTTAACGCCAACGGCCGCCAACGTGATCCACAACACGATTTGCATGCGTTCCAGCGCCGATAGATACGACCGCAATACAGACACAATAAGCACCGGAAAGATCGCCCATTGCGCGACGCGGACATATTCCTGCGCCATGCTTGCCAAATCCGGTTGTTGCCCTATTGCCAGCAATATGGTTTCGGTGTTCCACAGCACCGGCATCATCAGCGCGGCGTAGATCATCACCACCCAAAACCCCATCCGAACGGAGCGTCGGAGCGACCGAATATCCCCTTCGCCAGAAGCTTGTGCAGCCAATGGCATAACGGCATTTGCCAAGCCAAAACCCACCACCAGTACGATAAAGAACAAAGTCGTTGCCAAAACAGAAGCGGCCAATGTCTCGGCCCCAAGCCAGCCAAGCATGACCGTATCAATAAAATTGATCCCCATCTGCGCCATCTGCGTCCCGATTAAAGGCAAGCCAAGCGCCAGCGTCGCGCTAAAATGCGCAGACCAGCTGTTGCTCTGCGCGGAAGCAGGGGGTTTGGTATCTGTCGATGTCATGTATCACCTATTGGCACCCGCACGATTCAATTTCGAACGGTCGTGCAACACTATCAGAATTCCCATATAAACTGCCACAAAAAATTCGCGCGACGCGGCGACCTGAACCGCTTGCTGCCTGTCTTCGTGCTCGCTAGTATCGCGAAAATTTCTGAACGAGGTACGAATGCCCCTATTCCGCGCACTTACAATGGCAACAACTGTATTTTTCATCGATCGCATATCTAAATGGATTGTGATCGAATACATGGACTTGCCGAGGCGCATATATATCGAGGTTTACCCCCCCTACATAAATTTCGTTATGGGATGGAACGAGGGGATCAACTTCGGTCTGTTCGGCTCGGGCAACGATTTCATGCGATACTTTCTGATCGCGCTGGCATTCGCCATCATTATCGGGCTGGTTTTTTGGGTCCGCAAGCAAGACGGCTGGTTAGTACCATTGAGCGTTGGTGCAATTATTGGTGGGGCAATGGGCAACGTACTGGACCGTGTGATCTATAGTGCAGTGGCGGATTTCCTGAATATGTCGTGCTGTGGCCTATCCAACCCCTACGCTTTCAACACCGCCGATATCGCAATATTCGCGGGGGCGTTCGGCTTGATATTCTTTGGCGACCCAAAGAAGAAACGCTAGATTCCAGCGTGGCAGAATCGGCATCGTGATGCTATACCTAGTGGTATGAACGCCCAGAACCCCTACATACCCACCGATCGACGGCCAATCCGCCAGCTTGACGATGCGGCGGCTAACCGGATTGCGGCGGGGGAAGTTGTAGAACGCCCGGCCTCCGCCGTTAAAGAACTGGTGGAAAACGCGCTTGATGCAGGGGCCACGCGGATCGACATTGCCCACGGCGACGGTGGCAAAACCCTGATACGGGTCACGGATGACGGCCACGGCATTCCTGCGAACGAGTTGGTCTTGGCCTTGTCCCGCCATGCGACCTCGAAAATCGACGGCTCCGACTTGCTGAACATCCATTCCTTCGGCTTTCGTGGCGAGGCGTTACCGTCCCTGGGGGCTGTTGGGCGTTTGACAATAACTTCCCGTTTTACCGGCGCGTCCGAGGCCGCGAAAATCTCCGTAAACGGTGGTGCTATCGGACCAGTCGAACCTGCCGCGCTAACCGCAGGTACGGTGGTCGAGCTTCGCGACCTGTTCCACGCCACCCCTGCCCGCCTGAAATTCATGCGCACCGACCGTGCCGAGGCACAAGCGATTGGCGATGTCGTAAAGCGCCTTGCCATGGCTGAACCGCATGTCGGGTTTACCCTGCGCGATGTAACCGGCGGTGGCGAGGGTCGTGTGACCTTTCGCGCTGATCCACAAACAGGCGATATGTTTGATGCGCTCAAAGGGCGGCTTCGCGGTATTCTAGGCGCAGATTTCACAACGAACGCAATGCGGATTGAGGCTGAACGCGAGGGATTACTGCTAACCGGATACGCAGCCTTGCCAACCTATTCACGTGGCGCTGCTGTCGCGCAATTCTTCTTCGTCAACGGCCGTCCCGTTAAAGACAAACTGTTAACGGGCGCGTTGCGAGGGGCATACTCAGATTTCCTTAGCCGCGACCGCCACCCCGCCGTCGCGCTGTTCCTGTCGTGTGACCCTGAACGTGTAGACGTCAACGTCCACCCAGCCAAATCCGAGGTCCGGTTTCGCGAACCCGGTCTCGCGCGCGGACTTGTAGTCTCTGCGCTGAAACACGCGTTGGCTGATGCGGGGCATCGCGCATCCACCACCATTTCGGATGCTACGTTGGGCGCAATGCGGCCCGAAATTCCACAAGGGCGGGTTTACCAAATGGACCGCGCCTCGCAATCCGCCCTGCGTGGCACATACCAGTTCCAGCAGCCAATCCAGCAAGACGGCTTCCAAGAAGGCTTCACAGGTTTTGACCACGCGTCGGGTCGGGTGGAACCCGTACCCAGCGCCGAGGAAGGGGCCTTGGCCGCTGACGAGGCGCTCCCCCTCGGGGCGGCACGTGCTCAGTTGCATGAGAATTATATCATCGCGCAAACCAGCGATGGCATGATCCTTGTGGATGCCCACGCCGCGCACGAACGGCTGGTATACGAGCGCCTTAAGGCCCAGATGAGCGCAAAGGGCATCGCCGCTCAAGCCCTTCTAATCCCAGAAATCATCGAGATGTCAGCTGACGATATTTCACGCCTGCTAACCGCCGCCCCTGACCTGACCGAACTCGGCCTAACTTTTGAGGCTTTCGGCGGCAACGCCATTTGCGTGCGCGAAACCCC
>JAESQH010000079.1 GCA_016765235.1 Paracoccaceae bacterium | reverse complement strand
CATCTGCCTCGGTTTTATAAGGACGTCCAGATTCAGGATGTAAAACCGCCTGTCAGCGCCTTCAAGCCAAAGCGGGAGGTGGTTGGATGTCATCAGGAAGCAGCAGTGGTGGTTAATCGTTTCGCTCGGCTGGCCCTTGGCTTCGACGGTTGTGCTGTCTTCAGTGATCAACGACTTAATGGCATTGGCTTGAAACGATCCTTTCTTGACCTCGACCTCTTCGACAATCACCAGCTTCTTTTCCAGGACCTCCTTGTTGAACCTGGCCACCAGTTTTGAGACGCCATTTGATCGGGCGGTATTTGCCTCCCCGAACAGGGCTTTGCAGACATCGGCGAGCGTGCTCTTCCCGGTTCCGTGTTTCTCAGAGTAGAGGAAGATCGACCACTTGCCTTTCTGATCTTCATTGCGAAGATTCCAAGCCATCCAGTTCAACAGCATTTTTCGTTCTTCGGTCTTTGGCAGGATGAAGGCGAGGAAGGCTTCGAAAGAACCCAAGCCAGATGAGCCAACTGATTTGGCTGTCCGGTACGCCGGGGTTTGCCAAGTATTCACTTCAACCAGACCCTCGACGAAGCTTCTGCGCTGCGTGTTTCCAGGGCGCGATACCGTTCGGCCGGACCACACTGGAATTGCTGTGCGAGGGTCGTATTCTGCTTGCGGTACGAACACTGTTCTGAACAAGTCTTTCAGCGTAGGTTGATCAAGTTTGTTTGCCGGGAAGGCTTCTTTGGCGCGGTGGGTAATCGACTGCTGAACATCTGCCTGTGATAGGGGGACACCAAGCCGGTTGATATCGTAGTACTTTCTGTCTTTCTTTACATACCAAGAGCTTACGATCATCGCTATATCTCGGGCAGTGTACATTATTGGCTTGCCTTGGGCATCCAGCTTCTGGAAGGTCGCGGTCTCCTGGAAGGGGAAGTTGCCTAGCCCAAGCTCAACGTATAGCTCATGGTCCTCAATGAATTGGTCGCTCATTTCTTCGGTAATCAGAGGGCCGCTGATATCCTCTAGCACGTCATCCACCTCCGAGACTTTGCTGCTATCGCCACCGCCCGAAAAAGAGCTAAAACCATTTTTCTCTTTCTTCATTGTCCGAACAATCGGGTCCGATCCTACCTCTTGGATTTCCTTCATCCGCTGGTCATTTTCTTCTTCCGTCTCTTCACGCCTGCACATTCGTTCCAGTACCCCGTCATTGTTTGAGCGGACCTTGGCAGGGAAAAAAATAATTGCAAGGCCTCCCCCGCCCGAACACCCAATAAGGGTGCCCGGACGGGGGATTAATGTGTTGCAAGTTATGGTTGGCGTTTGTTCAACACGTAGTCCGCCAACCACTGCCAGTACTGGTCAGCGTCCTTGAAGCCCTGTCCTTGTGCCGCCAGATCTTCTGCCTGCTTGCGCGGTAAGCCCCCGTCATACTCGATGATCGCCGCCCGCTCCTCGAAGGCTTCAATGTCAGGGATTGGGCCAGACGGGCTCATACTGGAACACGCGTTGGCAACCGAACCTGATCAATGATTTTCCGTTTCTGCGCATCACTAATCCCGGCAGAATAGAGCCCATAGGTGAGCTTGTTTTCCGACCGGGCCGATTGGTGCCCAACAAGGCTGGCAGTAAAGTGCTCAGGAACACCGGTCCGTTCGCACTGAGTGATGAACCACTTGCGGGTCGAGTGGAACACCAGACCGGGCCGGGTCAAACCAAGGTGTTGCCTTAGGATCGTGAAGCACTTGGTGATCCTGTCAACGCTGAGGTCAGGAAATAGCGCCCCTTCACTGGGCAGGCCCCGAAGGACCTCCAGCAGGTGATCATGCAGAGGCACCTCGCGTTCAGCTGCTTTGGATTTTAAGCCTCTGAGCTTGTTCGGCCTGACCCTGACAAAGACGCCAAGATTGCCCTTGGTCGTCAGATCTTCTGCCAACAACCCACTGGCCTCCCCTGAGCGCAGCCCTGACAACAGACAGAGCGACAGGATGGGCGAGAGGGCAGGATCTTCCGCCGCCAGCAGCGCATTTACTTCACCGTCGGTTAAAACGGCATAACTTTGCACCAGAACCTTGGCTGTAACCCTGAGGGCACCAAAGCAATGCTCGGCGATGTGACCCTCACTGACGGACCAATCAAAGAACTGACAAACCTGCTTCCAGATCCGCTTCTGGGTCTGCGGCGCGANGGTATTGTTCGCCACCCTGGAAAGAGCGACAAGTTGCTTCAGGCTTTTTCCCTTGGCTGCAGCAGACTTGGCGACATCAGGGGAGAGCTTGGCAATCGACCTGAGGAACGCCTGGCCATCGGTTCGACAGAGGGAGTTGATCTTACGGTCACCCCAGACAGAAACCAACAAGCCGATGCTGAAGCGTACCGACTTGAAGGTGCCCGGGCTAAGATCCTGCGATCGTTTGTGCAGGTAGACCCGTGCCAAATCACGGATCTTCGCCTGTCCCAGCACTGTGGCGCGCTGGAACTTAGGGGCTGGAACTCTGATTATGACACCCTGACTGTTCTGTTGTCTGGTTGCCGAGTTGAGTTGTGCTTCAGCCTCGCCGATGATCTTGGCATAGTTGGCGTTGACGTCGATCACCCGCGCCTTTGCCACGCGCGCATCGCCGGTCTTGAGGGATTGTTTCAGCGCCTGACCAAGAACGGGTTGCAGGTGCTTCGGGTAGTTTCGCCGATACAGCCACGTCTGCTGCTTGAGATAGGCATACTTGATGGTAGTGGACATAGGTCCTCCTTCTGGGGGCATTCGCCCCAGTTTTGAGTGAGATTAGGATTTTGTGATTGGGATCAGCGGGATACTTGGTTAGGGAAGTTCCCTGCCAAGCCTTGTGATCAAGATGAAATGACCCGCAGGATCATCTCGTTGTCAGGCTCGCCGTATTCCCCGGCCAGTGGTCCTGTCAGAGCCACCCCGGTGACGAAACCGTCTTCCACCGTGAAAACTTCGAAGGCATGCTCCGGCACGTCGTCGAAGGCTGCGATTACAACATGCTGACCACTGGTCATGTGCAAAGGAACACTGTCACGATTAGTCATGTCGCGACCTCTGCAACAGTAGGTCCGGCAGCAGAGCACCAAGGGTAACGCTGAGAGGCAGAGGGAACGGGAAGGGTTTGAGCAGGTCAGGCAACCCGGCCAGCACAATAATTGCGCCAGCGAGGGCCTGAGGGACGGTGAGGCTAAGCCCCCAGCGGCGCTTCAGCCCCCAGTTCAGGGCAAGCCGAAGGGCAACGCCACCTGCGATAAGTAGTGGGAAGGAAGTAAACATCTATACATCTCCAGATTGAGTTTCTTTGTATAGATGCGTGGGTTTTCTCGGTTTTCGGATCGACGTCGCCAAAGAAGCAACCGAACGTTCGCTTAGCCGGCATTGAGGTGAAACGTAGGGATCGGCGGGAGGGAGCCCAATTTACCGAATGCTGCACCATGCAAATTTCGACACGAAGGGCGGGAAGGAGGCATTCGCTGCATACACGAATTCAAAGAAACCCCGCCAGAAGCAGACATTGGTCCACCGCGAAAGCGTCCAGCCTGCATGCGCTTTTGACTCCATTTCGGTTCGCCGACCAAGAACCGTTATCACTCTTTGCTGAGAGTGCCGGAGTACTGGATCGTGTTCTTGTTTCGTGCTACCTTGAGGCAGTCAACGTAAATTAGGATTCGCATCGGATTGTTGCTGCATCTTGAGTTGAGTACTGAAAGTGCCACCAAATAGGGTATAATGGTGAGTTGGAGCGAAGTTTTAGGTAGCAATCAAAAGAAGGATGGATACGTGAGCATTGAGCAAAAAATAACAGCGACGAAGCAAGCAGAAGAGTACCTTGCTGCCTTGGCGATAGCTCTGGAAATTCCCCAATCGCGATATGAACAAGCGGAACGCAGTTACAAATCGGTGGGAAGCTGGTTGGAACGAGACGCCTCCCAAGTGCAGGGCTATGCTCCCGAAATTTATGTTCAGGGATCGTTCAAGCTTGGCACCGCGACAAAGCCAGAAACGGCCGAAGAACAATATGATATTGATTGTGTGTGTAATCTGCGCAACGTCACGAAGATGAAGATGTCTCAGGCTGAACTGAAGGCATTGATCGGAGATGAGCTCGAGCTCTACCGCAAAGATAAAAATATGAACAAAGCGCTGCAAGAAGGACGTCGGTGTTGGACGCTTGAATATGCCGATGAGGCGCAGTTTCATATGGATATTGTTCCCGCGATCCCAAATGAAGCCGATCAACGTGCCCTATTCGAAGCATCCAGATTGGATGCGCAATTTGCTGAAACCGCTATCGCGATCACCGACAATGAGGAGGCAGGGTACCGCCATGTGACGCAGGACTGGCCACGGTCTAACCCGCGTGGGTATGCCGAATGGTTCAAGACCCGTATGGGAGATGTGTTTGTGCAGGGGCGTGAGCAGATACTGAATGAGATGCGCAGCAAAGGGGTGACGGCCAGCGTAGAGGACGTTCCTGTCTACCGGGTCCGAACGCCCTTGCAGTCTGCGATCATGATCTTGAAAAAACACCGCGACACGATGTTTGCGGATGATCCGACCGATAAGCCGATTTCGATCATTCTGTCGACCTTGGCCGCCCATGCCTACAATGGGGAAACCACGATTGGGGCGGCTTTAATGGCGATCTTGGCGGGGATGGAGCAACCGATCAAACATGACGGTGTAAAATACATCATCGCAAACCCAACCGATGGGACAGAAAACTTTGCAGATAAGTGGGAAAAGAAACCAGAACGAAAAGACGCGTTTTATTCTTGGCTTGCGCAAGCGCGCGAAGATTTCTCAGCGGCTGCAAATCTAGTAGAGCATCGACGGATAGGTAGTGTGCTGTCGGATCGTATGGGATCGGTTCTAGCGGGGACAGTCACGGCAAGCGTTGTGGCGGCCGCAGCGGTTGCAGATGGAGCAGGGCACGGCTTGGTGCGCGACGCGAGCAAGGCGTCAACCGATGGGCCGCCGCAGGTGTCATTCGGAGATGAGCCACGGGTGCCTGACACGCCTGACGGATTTGCATGAGCTGGTGGTTAACGCGCAGCTCTCGACTCGCATCAGAGAAAACGGCGATTGCCCAGCTTGAGGACACTTCTGAGTGGCTAACACTTCTCAAGTGGCGCGCAACGAACGACCTCACAATGTGTCTGGATTTTGTGATCAATCATGATGGCACAGAATACGCCTTGGAAATGAACTATCCAAATGTGTTTCCTGACGCCCCGCCGATGATCTTCTCAAGTGATCGATCACGCATTTCA
>JAESQH010000078.1 GCA_016765235.1 Paracoccaceae bacterium | reverse complement strand
TATATCAGGAGAGTTGTAATCCCTTGAATAACAGAACAACCGCCGAGCGAAGCGAGGCTTGGCCCAACCGAAGGGCGGGTGGGCTGTGTTATAATAAAGGAGCCTCGCTACGCTCGGCGAATGTGCGTGGTCTAGGGGTTGCAATCCCTATCAGGTTCAGATAATTGGCGCTTACTTAAATCCACAGGCGGGGTCGCGGCTCTTGAGGGAGAAATCCTTGAGCGTCCACCGGTTGGGGCCAATATTGGCGNCTTCTCCCTGCTGAGGCTAAACCGGAAAGGTATACTACAATGGCTCTACCCGAGTTTACATTGCGCCAGTTGCTTGAAGCAGGCGTTCACTTTGGTCACCAGACACACCGCTGGAATCCCCGCATGGACCGTTATATATACGGTTCGCGCAATGGCATCCACATTCTGGACCTTACACAGACTGTTCCGATGCTCGACGCAGCGCTTGCTGCTGTTCAAGGTGTTGCTGCCAAAGGTGGACGCATTTTGTTCGTTGGAACAAAGCGCCAAGCGCAAAAAGGCATTGCTGATGCGGCTGAACGTTCGGCACAGTATTACATGAACCACCGCTGGTTAGGTGGCACGCTNACAAACTGGCAGACTATTTCAAAGTCGATCACACGCCTCAAAAATCTGGACGAGCGTCTGGAAACCGGTGTTGAAGGTCTGACGAAGAAAGAGCTTCTGAAGATGACTCGCGAGCAGGGTAAACTGCAAGCTTCTCTCGGTGGCATCCGCGAAATGGGCGGCACGCCTGACATCATGTTTGTTATCGACACAAACAAAGAAAGCCTTGCGATTGCTGAAGCTAACAAACTGGGCATCCCTGTGATTGCTGTTGTTGATAGCAACTCCGATCCTGNCGGCATCGACTTCCCGATCCCGGGTAACGACGATGCGGCGCGGGCTATCGCGCTTTACACAGACCTGATCGCGCGTGCAGCGCTTGACGGAATGGCCGCCAACCTTGGCGCATCCGGTGTTGATCTTGGTGCAATGGAAGAAGCTCCGCTTGAAGAAGCCGTTGCTGAAGAAGTTGCCGCGGAAGAAAAACCAGCAGCCAAAGAAGAAGCACCTACTGCCAAAGAAGAAAAACCAGCAGCCTAGTAAGGCATTTGGTTCTGGTCTGCCGCTTGAAATATCGGGTGGCAGACACATATGAATTTCCCTCGCGCCTAAGCCAATCCGCTTATGGCGCCGAAATACTTAAGGAGAGCTGTGATGGCAATCACNGCAAAAATGGTTAANGAACTGCGCGANNCAACTGCCGCAGGCATGATGGACGCNAAAAANGCGTTGGTCGAAACNAATGGTGACATGGAGGCCGCNGTTGATTGGCTTCGCACNAAAGGNTTGGCNAAAGCGGCCAAGAAATCNGNTCGTACTGCTGCNGAAGGCCTTGTTGGCGTNGCNGTCGAGGNCGGNGTTGGTGTTGCTGTNGAAGTTAACTCNGAAACTGANTTCGTTGCTAAAAACGCTGAATTNCAGGGNATGGTTTCGGANATCACGAAAGTTGCGCTTGGCGTTTCCGACATTGATGCGCTGAANGCTGCTGATCTTGGTGGCAAATCGGTTGCTGACGTTGTCATCACGAAAGTGGGCACAATCGGCGAGAACATGTCCGTTCGCCGTATGGCACGCGTTGAAGGCGACTCGGTTGCTGCATACGTTCACAACGCAGCTGCTGACGGTCTTGGCCTGATTGGTGTGTTGGTTGCTGTTAAAGGTAACGACGAAAGCGGTATCGCTAAACANATCGCTATGCACATTGCGGCGACAAACCCTGCATCTTTGTCCGAAGCAGACATGGATCAGGCCGTTGTAGCCCGTGAGGAGAAAATCCTTACAGAGCAGGCACAAGAATCTGGTAAGCCTGACAATATCATTCAGGGCATGATTAAAGGCCGCATGAAGAAATTCTTCCAGGAAGTAACGCTTCTGAACCAGAAATTCGTCATGAACCCTGACATCACTGTTGCACAGGCAGCTAAAGACGCTGGCGTTGAAGTCGTTGCATACGCACGTGTTCAGGTTGGCGAAGGCATCGAAAAAGTTGAAGAAGATTTTGCGGCTGAAGTTGCGAAGACTATGGGTGGCTAAACCGCCATCCGTTAAATGTTTAGGGCGTCGTGACTTGAATGGTCACGGCGCCCTTTTTTGTCGTTGAATTCAAACCGGATTTCAGCCATCTTACGCCAAATCATAAACAGGAGATTCTAGCCATGCCGGATGGGGATATAACAACCAAACCGCCGTATAACCGTGTGCTTCTAAAGATCTCGGGCGAGGCATTGATGGGCGACCAGCAATTTGGTCTTCACCCTCCTACCGTNGAGCGGATCGCTAAAGAAATCAAGAAAGTTCATGATACTGGCGTCGAGATTTGTCTGGTTATCGGGGGCGGAAACATTTTCCGTGGTCTGCAAGGCAGCGCGCAGGGGATGGAACGCACGACCGCCGACTACATGGGAATGTTGGCCACCGTGATGAACGCGCTCGGTATGCAAGGAGCATTGGAGGCACTGAACATCCACACCCGTGTAATTTCCGCCATTCCCATGGATCAGGTGTGCGAGCCCTATATTCGCCGCCGCGCCGTTCGCCATTTGGAAAAGAAGCGCGTTTGTATTTTCGCAGCCGGTACGGGCAACCCGTATTTCACCACAGACACTGCGGCCACGTTGCGGGCATCGGAAATGAAATGCGAAGCGATTTTCAAAGGCACGCAGGTTGACGGGATTTACGACAGCGACCCCAAGACCAACCCGGATGCCAAGCATTATGAGCGCGTTACCTATGACACTGTGTTGCAAAAGAACCTGAAAGTCATGGATGCGTCTGCGATTGCATTAGCGCGTGATAACGGTTTGCCAATTATAGTGTTCTCATTGGATGCACCGGGCGGATTTTTGAGCATTTTGCATGGTAAAGGCAAGTTTACCGTCGTAGAACCCTAGTTAAACATTCCGCAGGAGACAAAATATGTCTAATGAAATCGAAGACGTGGATCTGAACGATCTGGAAAAACGTATGGCGGGCGCGCTGAGCAAGCTGAAAAATGACTTTAACTCGTTGCGGACGGGCAGGGCCTCGGCTTCGATGCTTGATGCTGTTTTAGTTGATGCTTACGGTACGGCGACTCCTATTAACCAAGTGGCAACTATTAACGTACCGGAGCCGCGCATGGTTTCGGTTAATGTCTGGGACAAGACGATGGTTGCGGCTGTGGATAAAGCTATTCGCCAGTCCGGCTTGGGTTTGAACCCTGTGATGGATGGCACAACCTTGCGCCTTCCTATTCCGGAATTAAACGAGGAACGCCGTCGCGATCTTTCCAAATTGGCCGGTGGATACGGTGAAAAAGCCCGCATTGCCGTGCGGAACGTGCGTCGAGACGGTATGGATCATTTGAAAAAACTCAAAGAATCGATGGGTGAAGATGACCAGAAGCTTTGGCACGATGAAATTCAGGAACTGACCGATAAAGCGATTTCGAATATCGACAAGACTCTGGATACAAAGCAAGAAGAAATTATGCAGGTTTAGTTTGAGCACCGTGGGCAGGACAATATAATGAGCGGTAAGCCGAATAAATTCGTCGACCTTGGCACACGTGTATTGTCTGCCATTGTGATGATTGCGATCTCTGTGACAGCGTTTTGGCTGGGCGGATATTGGGCGATTGGATTTATCGGCGCGGGCGCGTTGGTTCTGCTGTGGGAATTCCACAAAATGCTTCGCCAAGAAGAAGTTCGTGGAAAAATTGATTTGGCGATCATGGGCAGTTCAGCGGTCGTGTCCGTTTATGCAACGTTCACTTATGGCTGGGTATACGGCGCCGCCGCGCTGATTGTTGGTGCTGCAGCTTTGTATAAAAGCGATCACGAAAACTGGTTCTGGCTGTCTTCAGGCTTGCTATATATCGGAGCTTCGATGACAGCGATGCTGATGATATTCCTGTCACCGGAACATGGATTATTCGATGTTTTCTGGGTTGTATTGATTGTCGCTTTAACGGATATCGGCGGATATTTTGCTGGCCGAATTTTCGGTGGACCGAAGCTTTGGCCCGCGGTTAGCCCCAAGAAAACGTGGGCCGGAACGCTTGGTGGCTGGTTTTTAGCGATCATTGCCGGGGCGCTGCTAGGGTGGTTTGGGCCAGAACCTGTGTTGCGTTCGCTCGTGATCAGCC
The DNA here is from genome assembly GCA_016765235.1 of Paracoccaceae bacterium. GTDB lineage: Bacteria > Pseudomonadota > Alphaproteobacteria > Rhodobacterales > Rhodobacteraceae > NORP23. Next base: position 25,415 of record JAESQH010000078.1, on the reverse strand, counting down.
TTGTCATCGCGGTTGCATCCCAACTCGGCGATCTGCTTGAATCTTGGTTAAAACGTCAAAAAGACGTGAAGGACTCCAGCGATATTATTCCCGGGCACGGTGGCCTGATGGACCGCCTCGACGGGGTTATGGCTGCGGCGTTGGTGTTTGCCTTTATTCAAGGCCTCTCCTAAATGCGACGAACGGTCAGCATCTTCGGCTCTACTGGGTCGATCGGGTGCAATACTGTTGATCTGCTGCTACGGCAGGGCGGCGCGGATGCGTATGACGTAAAAGTCGTAACCGGCGCGCAGAACATTACGTTGTTGGCGGAGCAGGCCGTTTTGTTAAAAACTGATCTCGCAGTGACCGCAGACGTTTCACAACTTGAGGCGCTGACCACGGCACTTGACGGTACGGGTATTTCTGCCACCGCCGGGTCCGACGCTTTGCGAGACGCGGCTAAGGTGAAAGTTGATTGGGCGATGTCGGCGATTGTGGGGTCGGCAGGCCTTGCACCNACATTCGAAATGGCGAAGCAGGCCGGAACTTTGGCGTTGGCCAACAAAGAAAGCCTCGTTTGTGCGGGCGAATTGATTAAAGCGACCTGCGCCAATTCCGGCTGCATGATTGTACCCGTAGACAGTGAGCATTGCGCTATTTATCAAGCATTGGCTGGCGGCAACAGTGGCGACATCTCCAGAATTATTTTAACAGCTTCGGGNGGGCCNTTTCNGGATTGGACGTCNGANCAAATGGCCGANGCNACNCTTGAACAAGCCATGGCGCATCCGAATTGGGACATGGGGCAGAGAATTTCGATTGATTCTGCGACCATGTTCAACAAAGCTTTGGAAGTAATCGAAGCGCACCAATTGTTCGAGGTTTCCTCAGATCAGATCGAAGTTGTCGTGCACCCACAATCAATCATCCACTCGATGATTGAATACACCGATTATTCGATAATTGCCCAATTGGCTGCACCAGACATGCGCGGCGCAATTGGTTTTGCGCTAAACTGGCCCGAACGCTCGTCATTGCCCGTCGAACAGCTTAATTTTGGGACCATGTCACAGTTGGATTTTGCGGCACCTGATGAAACCCGTTTTCCGGCATTGCGTCTTGCATACCGCGTACTGGAAATCGGCGGCTTGGCAGGGGCCGTTTTTAATGCCGCGAAGGAATCTGCACTGGATCGGTTTATTTCCGGTGATATAGGTTTTCTTGATATGGCGCGGTTGGTTGAAACCGTCCTTGAAGACCTCCATATCAAGGCAAGCCAGTTGAGCAGCCTTGATGGATTAAAAGCCGTCATGGACATCGACAAAGAAGCCCGCACAATGGGTCAACAATGGGTCAACAATGGATGTCGGCATAGTCGACGGAGGTAGCATGGAACTCATTTCGCAGATCCCCATATTTGGTGGCTTCTTGTCATCGATAATCGCATTCGTTGTAGTGCTGGGTGTAGTGGTTTTTGTCCACGAATATGGCCATTATATAGTTGCACGATGGAGCGGTATTCACTCCGAAACATTCTCGCTGGGATTTGGGCCGGTGATCTGGTCACGCACCGATAAACGCGGCACAAAATGGCAACTCGCCGCCATTCCACTTGGCGGTTACGTTAAGTTTCTAGGGGATCGGGGGGCTGCTAGCGAGACAGACTTCGAAGCATTAGGTGAAATGTCGGAAGTGGACCTCAACCGCAGCTTCCCCTCCGCCCGACTATATAAACGCGCACTAACAGTTGCTGCGGGCCCTTTCGCAAACTTTATTCTGGCCTCGGTTATTTTTGCAGGGCTAGTGACGTGGCAAGGCATTGTTATAGACGAACCAACGGTTGGAAAATTGTTTGCCACGCCAAATTCTTCGTACGAACTGAAAGTTGACGACAAAATATTAGAAGTCGAAGGCCAAGCCATTTCCAATTTCGGAGACATTATCGATATCACTGTGGCGATGGAAACGCCGGGTGACATGGAAATTCTGGTTTTACGCGATGGCCAAGAATTACTTGTAAGCGCACCCTATATGTTGATTCCCGGCGTTTACGGTGTTGATCCACCGTCAGCTGCCAGTGCAGCGGGCTTGAAGGTTGGCGATTTTATCGTCGAAGCAGCGGGAAAAAGCATCACAACTTTTGGCGAGCTACAAGTGATCGTGGCCGCTTCTGGCGACAAGGAGATATACCTCAAAGTCTGGCGCGACGGTATTTACCTTGATTTACCAATCACACCAATTTTACGGGATTTCCCTGACGGAGAAGGCGGCTTTACTAACCGCGTGATGATCGGTATCTACGGCGCTTTTGCATTTTTGCCAGCGACCGAGACTCCGACACCGTGGAATGCCGCCTATATAGGCGCGCGGCAAACGGTGAACTTTATCGAGATGTCATTGAACGGTATAAGGCATATGTTCCTTGGCAACCTAAGCCCGTCAAACCTGCAAGGACCGATAGGAATTGCACAGGCTTCAAAAGAGTCAGCAAATCAAGGTCTTAAAAGCTTTATATCATTGATTGCGATAATTTCCACCGGAATTGGAATGCTAAACTTGTTCCCGATCCCGATGCTGGATGGAGGCCATTTGGTGTTCTATCTCTACGAAGCCGTGCTGGGGCGACCACCGCCGCAAAAAACAATTCAGGCTTTCATGTCAATTGGCCTCGCCATGGTACTGTTATTAATGGTATTTGCTACCTATAACGACTTGATGAGATTATGATGTGTTTGCGGTAAATCCGCGTCGGCGTCGTGTTGGTAAAAGCAGATAGGCGGAATATTGATGAAACGTATATTACTTGAAAAACTCTCCATAAAATCTTGTATTACAAGTGTTTTTTTGAGTATTCCAATTGTTGCGCCAGTGCTTGCAACAACTATTTTGGCCACTCCCGCGTATTCTGCGGCTATTTCTTCTATCTCGGTTACCGGCAATGAACTGATTCCTTCTCAAACGATTCGGGACTTCGCCGGTATAAATTTTGGAACAAATTTGGCGCCTGCCGATATTAACGACGTTCTTCGCCGTCTATATGATTCCGGAATGTTCGAAAATGTGGAGTTGCAAGTATCAGGTTCTACGCTGGTCATCAAAGTTGTCGAAAACCCTACAATCAGCGTGATTGCTTTTGAGGGCAACAAAGCCCTGAAAGATGACGAACTTGCGACTGTTGTTCAATCTTCGGTTCGCCGTCCTTTCAATCGATTGACCGCCCAATCCGACGCACAAACAATTGTACAATTTTACGCCAGCCAAGGACGTGTAGATGTTTCCGTTAATCCTGTAATTATTCCGGTATCCGCAGGTCGCGTTAATCTGGTGTTCGAAGTAACAGAATCGGATGTGGCTGGCGTTAACCGTATCAGTTTCGTTGGAAACTCTACCTATTCAGACCGCCGCCTTCGCGGAGTCATTCAGACGAACGAATCAGGTGTTTTGTCATTCTTGGTTGGCGGGAATACGGTTGACGCAGTTACGATAGCGCTCGATCGCGAAAAGCTGACGGATTACTACGCCAATAAAGGCTTTATCGACTTCGAAGTTCTGTCTTCTGTCGCTGAATTGTCGGCTGATCGTAGCGGGTATTTCTTGACCCATACTGTAAACGAGGGTTTCAAGTACACATTTGGCGAGGCTACTATTTCCTCCTCGATCAATGGCGTTGGCACCGACGCGTTCGTGAGTTTGGTAAAAATCCGGACCGGGCGCACGTATTCGGTTGATGATGTGGATGATGTCGTCGAAAAAGTCGAAATCGAGGCTGTGAGACAAGGTCTGCCGTTCCTTCGAGTTTCACCCAACTATACGAAAAATGACGCCGATCGCACTGTGGCAGTGAATTTCGAGCTTGTGTCAGGTAGGCGCGTATACGTTGAACGAATTGATATTGGTGGCAACACAGGAACAGTCGAACGCGTCATTCGCCGTCAGTTTGATTTCGTTGAAGGGGACGCTTTCAACTCACGCAAAATGGCTAATGCTAGAAATAACCTTCGTTCGCTCGGCATTTTTGGTGTTACGAACGTATCGGTTCGTGAAGGATCTTCACCAGACAAGGTGATTGTTGACGTTGAAGTGCAAGATACTCCGACAGGTAGCGTTGGCTTCGCACTTGGATATTCATCAGCCGCCGGATTCAGCGCGTTGGTTAGCCTTTCGGAGAAAAACTTCTTGGGGCGCGGTCAAGATTTTGCGCTGGAACTTAGTTACGGCGAAAACTCACAGGTATTCTCGTTAAGTTTCAACGAACCTGCGCTATTTGGTCGTGATGTATCCGCCGGGTTTAGTGCATATTTCCGAAATTCCGATCGAAGTGAATCTTCTTTCCAGACAACAAATTTCGGGTTCGAGCCTAATATTCGGTTTGCTGTGGGCGAAAATACACGTATGAAACTTAGCTACCGCCTTTCAAGTGATGAAATTCGCGACGTGGCGGCGGGGGCATCCCCAATTATTTCTGCCGACGATGTTGGCCCACAGATAACCTCCTCAATTGGTGTTACGTTGTCTTATGACCGTCGAAACTCACGGATTGATCCGACATCCGGATTTGTTGTTACGCTGGACGAAAACTTTGCTGGTTTGGGCGGCGATTTGAATTTTTCAAAAACCGTTGTTCGTGTCAAAGGTTACACCGCATTTTTCGATGACAACCTTATCCTCTCTGCTGAACTGGAAGGGGGCGCGCTGGTTACCACCGACGGCTCCAACAGTCGCGTAACCGACAGATTCTTCCTTGGTGGCAATTCACTCAAGGGATTTGCAACTGGCGGCATAGGCCCTCGCGATTCATTTCCAAATAACGATGATGCGCTTGGTGGAAATTATTATGGTGTTATTCGCCTTAAAGGCAGCTTCCCAATTGGCTTTGACGATGGCTCCGGCATTTATGGCGGTGTGTTTGCCGAGGCCGGCACTGTCTGGGATTTAGGTGGGCATGTTTTCGCAGGCGACGACGGAATGTCTATACGCGCAGCATCGGGCGTAAGCCTGTTCTGGGCCAGCCCTCTTGGACCATTGGAATTCAGCTATGCCTTCCCGTTGATTTACGAAGATGACGATATTACGCAGAACTTCAGCGTTGCGATTTCCACGCGGTTCTAGTTTTGGGTTTCGCAGCAAAACCTAAACTGAACTTTCAACGTTTCGCAACACTTCTGTTCGGGCTGGTGTTTTGCGCTACGCAAGCTTTTGCGCAAGCCGATTTTCCTACCGTCTTTCCACAACCTGTTCTGGTTTTGGATCAAGAAGGTTTGTTTAATGGATCCAAACTCGGGCAAGCGATGCAACTAATTCAGGCCGGAAACCGTACTGTATTGTTGCAAGAAAGCCGTATTATTAGTGACGCTTTCGTCGTCGAAGAAAAACGTCTAACAGAAATCCGAAGCGAGGTTACCGCGGATGAATTCCGGACGCTCTCTGAAGACTTTGACAAAAGAGTTGTGGCCGCGCGCGAATCACAACTTGCAAAAGACGTCGAGATGCAGAAATCCTTGGATGGACAACGACGCCGGTTCATCGTCATAGCCGCGCCGTTTTTAAGCGGAATAATGGCGAAATATCAAGCCACAGCGATCATTGATCAGAGATCGGTTCTTTTGTTTAATCGAAATTTGGATATAACATTGGAAGCAATAGAGACACTCGACCGGGCCTTTGAACTAAACCCGGATTTGGCCATCGAAAAGGAATAACATATGTCCGACACTGCGACAGAAGTCACATCCGCCGAACTTTCCGAAATTAAACGCATGATACCGCACCGGTATCCGTTTTTGCTGATTGATGCAGTCAAGGATATCAACGTTAACGAGAGCGCTGTCGGCGTTAAAATGGTGACTTCGAACGAACCGCATTTTCAGGGCCACTTCCCTGATAAAGCTGTCATGCCAGGGGTCCTCATCGTGGAAGCCATGGCGCAGACGGCTGGTGTTCTGGTCGGTACGACGCTTAATCTTATAGATGCCGGAATGCTGGTATATTTTATGTCGATGGATAAAGTGAAATTCCGCCAAGTCGTCCAACCCGGTGATGCCCTTGAATTGCATGTCAAAGTTATTCGTGGGCGCGGTAAAATCTGGAAATTCTGGGGTGAAGGTAAAGTTAACGGTATAATTGTCGCTGAAGCTGAATTCACAGCTATGATTGTCCCGTCAGAAGATGCGAACAAGGACTGAACATGTCTATTGATGCGACTGCTAAAATTCACCCCTCCGCCGTTATTGAAGAAGGGGCCGTCATTGGCGCCAATTGCAAAATTGGCCCGTTTAGCCTTGTTGGACAAGATGTTACGCTTGGTGACGACGTCGAACTTTTCAGCCATGTAGTGGTCGTTGGTCGAACTAAAATTGGCAATAAAACACGAATTTGGCCGACCGCCTCTATCGGGCATCAACCACAGGACCTAAAATATGCGGGTGAGATAACCTATCTAGAGATCGGATCTAACTGTATGATCCGCGAAGGCGTTACGGTTAATCCCGGGACCAAAGGCGGGACTGGCACTACGAGGATTGGTGATAACTGTTTGTTAATGCTTGGTGCCCATATTGGGCACGACGCGCAGGTTGGCAATCGTGTGATTTTGGCCAACCAGGCGTCGGTAGCTGGCCACGTTACGATTGGTGATGATGTGATTATTGGCGCGCTTAGCGGGATCCATCAGTTTGTTAATGTCGGCAAGGGTGCCATCATTGGTGCAGTTGTAGCGGTCGTCAATGACGTAATTCCCTACGGAATGGCGGTGTCCGAACGAACAAACCTTGGCGGACTAAACCTTACAGGACTAAAACGCCGCGGTGTTGACAAAGCAACGATCAATGAATTGCGGGCTTCGTTTTCGGAAATCTTTGAGGGCGATAGCACACTTAAAGAGCGAGCTAAAAACGTACGAAATAGGCATATTGGTAATGAGCTGATTTTAGAAGTTGTGGATTTTCTACTGGCCGACAGCGCGCGTTCGTTTTTGTTGCCAAAAAGTGAAGATAAATAATGGGTGCGACAGCCGGTCACGCTGATGCAGGGCTTGCAATTATCGCTGGTCGCGGAGACCTGCCGCGTTTGTTGGCCGAAGAATGTCGCGCATATGGCCGGAGATATGCAGTTGTTNAAATCGAAAACGTTCCGTTGGACTGGGCTGCGGGTCATCCCGTTGTTCCCGCCATTTTCGAAAAAACGGGCCAATTGATTGATCGGATGCGACAGGCAGATTGCCAAGAAATTGTGATCGCAGGCGCCATGAATCGCGAAAGTATCGACGTTAGCAAATTGGATGACAAGGGTCGCGAATTGGCGACTATTCTTAGTCAAACTATAAAGGCCGGGGACGATGAAACCTTGAGTTCCATCATCAGATTTTTCGAGGACAATGGTTTCCGTGTAATTGCCGCGCATGAAGTTCTGCCGAGTCTCCTCCCGCCGACCGGTGTGTTAACGAATTCGAAACCAGATGGTGATGACGCTTTCGATGCTTCACGTGCTGCCGAAATAGTTAACGGCCTTGGAAAATTGGATGTTGGGCAGGGGGCTGTAGTCGGGCAAGGGATTTGCCTTGGATTGGAGAGCATTCAAGGCACAGATACAATGCTAACTTTCGTGAAAAACAATCGCGAAGGATACGCGCCCAATCCGAATGGCGGACGTGGCATACTTTTGAAAGCCCCCAAACCTGGGCAGGATCTGCGGATTGATTTGCCCGCTGTTGGCCGTGATACAATGCGGAATGCGCATAATGCTGGACTGTCCGGTGTTGTTGTCGAGGCCGATGGCGTGATGGTTTTACGGCTCTCTGAAACAGTTTCGTTGGCCAACGATCTTGGGCTATTCTTGTGGGTTAGACCCAACCAATGAGTGCTCCCTTAACCTTTTTCATCATCGCCGGTGAAAGCTCAGGTGATCGGCTGGGTGCCGCGTTGATGCAAGGACTTAAGTCGAAATATAGTTCAACAATAAATTTTGTTGGCATAGGCGGCCCTTTGATGATTGATCAAGGATTGGAAAGTACTTTTCCGATGGATGAACTTGCGATAATGGGGATTGCCGAGGTCCTGCCAAAAATACGCCAGCTGTTGCGCCGGATCAAGGAAACTGCAATTGAAGTCGAGAACGCTAATCCGACAGCGTTGATAACGATCGATAGCCCAGATTTCTGTTTTCGTGTGGCAAAACGCACAAAAGCCCGAATGCCAGCGCTGCGCGTTATCCACTACGTTGCTCCGTCGGTTTGGGCCTGGCGACCGAAACGGGCTGCGAAAATGGCGATCTTCGTTAACCACGTATTAGCCCTTTTGCCGTTCGAGCCACCTTATATGGAGGCCGAGGGGATGAGCTGTGATTTTGTTGGTCACCCGATCACAGCGGAGATGCAGGCAACCGATGCTGACGCCTCAGCGTTTCGCACTAAAATTGGCATGGCGAATGAAGCTCAGTTATTAACGCTGTTACCCGGATCGCGGACGAGCGAAGTAACGAGGCTTGGGCCAATCTTTCTGGAAGTTGTCAAAAGGTTAAGGTCAGATTATCCCAACCTGAAAGTTGCAATTCCGTCCGTTGGGGCGCGTGTTGAATTGATTAGCCAAATCTTCACGGGCGTCGATGTAACAATCCTTGACCCGACGGGTTTAGCACCAAAAGACGCCGAGGCTAGAAAACGGGCTTGTTATAGGGCGTCGAACGTCGCGCTTGCTGCTTCGGGGACTGTGTCGCTTGAACTTGCAGCNGCCCAAACACCAATGGTTATCGNCTATAAGATGCATTGGTTAACAGAGTTCATCAAACGGCGAATGTTGCGTGTTTCAACCGTAACATTGGTTAATCTTTTGACCGACACAAAAGCCGTGCCTGAGTTTTTGCTCGAAGAATGTACCGCCGAAAACCTTTATGCTTCCGTCAAAAACCTACTGGACAATGCCGATGCCCGCGATGAACAGCTTGCGGTTTCGGCGGTGGCGATGGAATTGCTGGGGAAGGGCGATGATGCATCCAGAAGTCGGGCGGCTAAGTCGGTTTTGAATTTTATTAACAAATAACGCAAAACGCCGGAGGGTTGCTCCGGCGTTTAAAGTTTATCGGTTTTCTACGTCCGTGTAGTCGCGATGTTTTGCACCAGTATACAATTGGCGTGGGCGCCCGATTTTTTGTGTAGGATCGGCTATCATTTCTTTCCATTGCGCAATCCAGCCAACTGTACGCGCCAATGCAAAGATCGGTGTGAACATCGATGTTGGAAAACCAATCGCATCAAGAATGATGCCAGAATAGAAATCAACGTTCGGGTACAGCTTTTTGTCGATGAAATACGGGTCGGAAAGCGCAATACGCTCCAATTCCTTAGCAACCTGAAGCGTCGGATTATCTTCAATCCCCAATAGGCCCAGAACTTCATCCGCGGATTCCTTCATAACTTTGGCGCGAGGATCAAAGTTCTTATACACACGATGACCGAAGCCCATCAGGCGGAACGGATCGTTCTTGTCTTTTGCGCGCGCAATATATTCAGGAATACGGTCAACGGTGCCGATTTCGCGCAACATGTTCAAGGCCGCCTCGTTGGCGCCACCATGTGCTGGCCCCCAAAGGCAGGCAATACCGGCAGCGATACACGCGAAAGGATTAGCACCCGAAGAACCGGCAAGGCGAACGGTTGAGGTTGACGCGTTCTGCTCGTGATCCGCGTGAAGCGTAAAGATACGGTCCATCGCGCGGGCAACGATTGGGTCAACGTTGTATTCTTCGGCTGGAACCGCAAAACACATGTGCAAGAAGTTTGACGCATAGTCCAAATCATTGCGCGGGTAGATGAACGGTTGGCCAACCGAATATTTATACGCCCAGGCCACAACTGTTGGCATTTTTGCGATCATACGGATCGAGGCAACTTCACGCTGCCATGGGTCGTTGATGTCAGTGGAATCGTGATAGAACGACGACATCGCGCCCTGAACACCACAAATGATTGACATAGGGTGCGCGTCACGGCGGAAGCCACGGTAGAAATACGCCATTTGTTCGTGCAGCATTGTGTGGCGCGTTACACGTGGTACGAATTCGTCCAACTGTGCGGCCGTCGGCAGTTCTCCGTACAAAAGAAGATAACAAACCTCAAGGAAGTGAGACTTTTCTGCAAGCTGGTCAATCGGGTATCCACGGTAAAGCAGCTCCCCTTTGTCACCATCGATGAATGTAATGGCAGATTCACACGACGCCGTAGACGTAAAGCCCGGGTCATAAGTGAAAACATCGCCCTGCGCGTACAACTTGCGGATATCTACAACATCGGGCCCCAGATTGGGACTAAAAATCGGGAGTTCGATCTCCTGATCGTCAAATGTCAATTTTGCTGATTTTTTGCTGTCCGATACCATTCTCTACCTCATATCCGGCCGTTCGGGCCCATTTCATCAATCTGCACTCTGGCAAGCACTCCGAGCGCTGAACTTCGAAACGGGGATCCGATCGAATATCAGCGAGAGGCATCCTCCAACCGTGCGATGCATTCTTCTTTACCGAGTTGCACCATCATATCAAACACACTCGGCGACACTGTCCGCCCTGTTAGAGCGACCCGAAGGGGTTGCGCCACTTTGCCAAGTTTAAGGTCTTCGACCTCTGCAAAAGCGCGAATTTCCGCCTCCAATTCTTCTAGCGTCCAAGTAGCATCTCGCAACCGCGAAGTCAATCGATTCAGCATACCACGGGATACCGTAGTTAAGAAATGCCCAGCCTTTTCGTCAGGTAGAAACGGGCGTTCACCGAGGAAATAATAAGCTATTTCTATCAGTTCCGGTATTACCTTCGCGCGCTCCTTGATCCCATCCATACCCGAGATAAACATTTCGCGCTGCCGCAGCGTCAACTCTGGTTTATGTTGCGACGCAACAAACTTTTCGATCTCCTGCAATAAATCGACATTATCTGTCGCACGGATATGTTGACCGGAAAGGTTTTCCAATTTCTTAAAATCGAAGCGTGCTGGTGACTTTCCGATCTTATCAGGACTAAACCACTCGATCGCCTGTTCGGTGGTGAAAAAATCTTCGTCACCGTGGCTCCAACCAAGACGCGCGAGGTAATTTCGCATGGCGGCGGGCAGATATCCCATGTCACGGTACGTTTCGACTCCGAGCGCCCCGTGCCGTTTCGAAAGTTTGGCACCATCCGGCCCGTGAATCAGCGGTATATGCGCGTAAATCGGTAAATCCCACCCCATACCTTTGTATATAATGCTTTGGCGCGCAGCGTTGGTTAAGTGGTCATCCCCACGAATAACATGGGTCACCTCCATATCGTGATCGTCTACAACTACGGCCAACATATAGGTTGGCGTCCCGTCAGAACGCAGCAGAATCATGTCGTCCAGCGTCTCGTTTTTCCATGTGACGCTGCCCTGAACCTGATCATCGATCGTCGTCTCACCTTCGCGTGGCGCTTTAAGGCGGACAACATAAGGTGCGTCCGGCGCGGTTGCCATATCTGCATTGCGCCAAGGCGAACGGAACAAAGGTGGGCGTTTAGCGGCACGTGCAGCGGTGCGAAAGGCGTCAATCTCTTCCTTGGTCGAATAACACTTATAGGCGGCGCCCTTGGTTAACAGTTCACGCGCCACTTCGGCGTGGCGTTCGATACGACTAAACTGGCTTATCGGTTCTTCGTCCCAATCAATGCCCAACCAGCGCATCCCGTCATAAATAGCCTCAACAGCTTCGGGCGCGTAGCGTTTGCGATCGGTATCCTCGATCCGCAGCAGGAATTTTCCACCTTGATTGCGTGCGAACAGCCAGTTGAACAGAGCAGTTCTAGCACCTCCAATATGTAGGTAACCTGTGGGCGAGGGGGCAAAGCGCGTGACGACGTTGGACATGGATTAACCTTTTGGTAACCAGAAATGAGATAGAAGTAACGGGGTTTTAGGCCATTTATGGTGCGGAGAACAAGGCCTGTGATCATATCAAGCATATCAGAAATTCTTGAATTCCAGCGACACCGGTTGATGTTGTGGACACCGGTTATGTTTGGCGTCGGAATTGCCGTTTACTTCGCCGCAAGCACCGAACCATCTGTGGTGCAAAGCGTCGGAATTGCAAGTACAGGACTGTTCGGGGCGGTCTTTATACGCCCACAAAACATTCTTCGTACTGTTCTTTTGGTCGTGTTTTTACTGATTTGTCTTGGGTACAGCTATGCTGCATATCGTACAATTACATTTGATGCACCGATATTGACGCGCCATTACTACGGGCCTGTATATGGGCGCATTATCAAGCTGGATCGCTCTGCGACCAACGCGCCGCGCGTTCTACTCGATCAGATATACTTGCCGAATTTAGCAGAATCTAAAACGCCAGAGCGTGTCAGAATTTCGCTGCAAGGGTACATTCCCGAGGACACTCTTATCGCAGGTGCGCGCATCGCGGTTACGGCCAGTATTTCCCCTCCAAGCCCGCCGGTGGAACCGGGCGGTTTCGATTTCAGGAGAATGGCATGGTTTATGCGCCTTGGCGGTGTGGGATATACGCGCAACCCAGTAATTCCAGCTTATTCAAATCGCGCCTCAGACTTCAGAATTTGGCTGTTTTAGTTACGAATGCAGATTTCTGCAAAAATCAAAAACAGTATTGAGGGGCAGAACGGGGCATTTGCCGCCGCAATCATCACCGGCGACAGGTCCGACATTGACCCCGAGATATTGGTCAGCCTGCGGGCATCAAACCTCGCGCACTTATTGGCGATTTCCGGTCTGCACATGGGGATGTTGTCCGGATTTGTTTTTGCCATTTTCCGTTATGGATTCGCAATGTTTCCGTATTTAGCCTTGCGAATCCGCCCAAAAAAGCTGGCCGCAGGATTGGCGATTATTGCAGGTGCAGGATATTTGATGTTGTCTGGCGCCAGCGTGGCCACGCAGCGAGCGTTTATCATGACGGCTGTTGTACTATTTGCTGTGATCCTCGACAAACCTGCATTCACGTTACGCGCCGTGGCGTTGGCGGCATTTATCGTATTGTTAATAAAGCCTTACAGCCTTTTGGAAGCCGGGTTCCAGATGTCGTTCGCAGCCACTACGGCGCTGATTTCGGCCTATGAATGGTTGAACAAACGACAAGTTTGGCGGTATCTTTCACGCGGTAAATGGAAATATGTGAAACCAGTCATCGCGCTGTTGTTTACATCCGCAGTAGCGGGCGCTGCCACCGCGCCAATATCCGCATTCCACTTCAATCAAATCTCGCAATATGGTTTGGCGGCCAACCTGTTAGCCGTTCCAATTATGGGAATGATTGTAATGCCAAGCGCAGTGATCGCGTTCCTCCTCACCCCGTTTGGGCTTGATGGTTACGCGTTTTGGATGATGGGGGAGGGGATTGGGGCAATCCTTACAGTCGCGGAGTATTTCACAAACCTTGAGGGAGCCGTAACTAATATCAAATCCGCCCCATCAATCGTGCTGGCTGGTATAGTTACCAGCGGGCTAATTTTGTTTTTGTGGAAAGGTAGAGGGCGGTCTGTTGGCCTGATTCTACTAGTATTGACGATTTTTGCGTGGTCGAAATCTACCCGCCCAATGGTTTTAATTAGTGAGGATGGCCGAATGTTCGGCCTTATGACCGAGGCGGGTCGCGTAGTAAATAAACCACGTGGTAGCGGATATGCGGTTCGTATATGGCTTGAAAATGACGGCGATGTCGTAACTCAAGCCGAAGCTGCGGAGCGTGGTGGCGTCCTTGCCAACAAGCAGCGCGCTATTGCCAAACTGCCGGACGGATGGCGGATATATTTGTATTTAAAGGATGATGCTGAAATTGCCGATGCTAACTGTGCCCACAAAACAATTTTGGTGACAACCAAATTGTCGAACACGTCCGGCAACTGTATTATAGTTAACAAAAGCACGCTGCGAAATTCGGGGGCGATTTCCGTTAACATGTCCGACCGCACACCGACGATACAAGGCAGCCGCGAAGCTGCAAGAAATCGTCCGTGGGGATACTAATTAATAAGTCCTTACCAGCCCGACGAGCTTACCTTGCACCCGCACTTGATCGTCACGATAAACCCGCGTTTCATAAGCAGGGTTAGCCGCCTCTAATGCGATGGAGCTGCCATGTTTGCGGAAACGTTTCAGCGTGGCTTCCTGATCTTCAACCAATGCTACAACAATATCACCGTTATCCGCTGTCGCTTGTTCATGAATTACAACAACGTCACCATTGTTAATGCCGGCATCAATCATAGAGTCGCCCTTGACCTCCAAAGCGAAATGTTTGCCGGAACTCGACAACATCGATCCGGGGACCGCAACTGTATGGGATACTTCTTGAATAGCCTCAATCGGGGTGCCCGCAGCAATCCGGCCCATTACCGGAATTTCCATCGCGTTAACTTCAACAGGAATGGCCTGTGGATGAGGGTCAACTCGGCCACCTTGAACTACATTGGGGGTGAAACCACCGCCACTCATGGCGTCAGGCAGGCGCACAATTTCGATCGCACGGGCACGGTGCGCGAGACGTCGAATAAATCCGCGTTCTTCAAGTGCCGTGATCAATCGATGAATGCCGGATTTGGAACGAAGATTGAGCGCTTCCTTCATTTCATCAAATGACGGCGGAACACCTTCTTTTTGTAACCGTTCGTTAATAAACTTCAGTAGATCAAGTTGTTTGCGCGTAAGCATATCCGTCTCCGAACCCAAAAATAACACCAATAGTCACATAAAGTTCTACATGTGTTCTCGTTTTGTGTCAACTGTTTCCGGATTTGTTAAGAAATTCGCACAAATTCGACAGCGGCACCTTTACCAAGCGGTTCGCTGTTAGGTGGGCGAACCATTAAGGCGTTAGATTGACCCAATATGGTTAACAAAGAACTATCTTGACGCTCGAAAGGCGTGATTTGTGTGCCGTTGTCAGTAAATTCGACTTTCGCACGCATATAATGTTCACGCCCGCCGTTTTGACGGACATCTTTGGTCAAAATTCCGATTTCGCGTGCCAGTGGCGCAGCATCAAACCCTAACATAACGTTAAGCATCGGGCGCAGGAATATATGACCGCACACCATCGACGAAACCGGATTTCCCGGCAAACCTACCATCGGAATACCATCCATTGTCCCTGCCATCAGCGGCTTGCCCGGCTGCATAGCTACTTTATAGAACTCCAGCGCCATCCCACGATCTGCGGCGACTTTATGAACCAAATCATGATCGCCAACCGACGCCCCGCCAATAGTTATCACTAGATCTACTCCGGCGGATAAATCCATAGCTTGTTTCAAGCTATCAACTGTGTCGCGGGCGATTGGCAACATTCTGACCTCGGCCCCATGCTCTTCCAGCAACGCTTTCAGACCAAAGTTGTTTGAACATACAATCTGGTCGGGGCCGGGCTTTTCACCCGGCATTACCAACTCGTTACCATTGGCAATCAGAGCGACGATAGGTTTTCGGGTCACCGGAACTTCGGGAATGTTCATCGATGCCAACAAAGCTATGTCCGAGGCTGTCAGTTTACGCGGTGCAGAAACCACATCACCCTCGCTGAAATCTCCACCAGCGGGGCGGATGTATGTCTTGGTGTCACGGTTCTCGCGAACAGTAATGGTATCGCCATCTCTGATGGCGTCCTCTTGGATAAGGATGCAATCCGCGCCTTCTGGGACTGGGGCGCCTGTAAAAATCCGCACAGCCTCGCCTTCGTTAATACGACCTTGGAAACGGTCGCCAGCAGCGGATTCTCCGATTACATTTAGTGTCATTCCTGCTTGTGCCTCAGTGTTAACCACAGCGTAACCATCCATTGCGGAGGATGAAAACGGTGGCTGGGTCAGGCGGGCTGAAACGTCTTTGGCCAAAACTCGACCAGCGGCTTGGGCCAGCGGTACGGTTTCGCTTTCCAACTTGTTCGCAAGAGTAAAAATATGGTTAAGGGCCTCGGATACCGAAATCATCATTCCGCCTCGAATAGGCCAGACTTGCCACCGTCCTTTAGAACCAGGCGCACTTCGGAAATCACCATCGCTTTATCGACGGCTTTGACCATGTCGTAAATCGTTAGGCCAGCTATGGAGACAGCGGTTAACGCCTCCATCTCCACACCGGTTTGGCCTGTGGTTTTAACTGTGGCTTCGATATCCACGCAGTTCTGGTCAACGTCCGGCGTTAACTCCAGCGAAACCTTTGAAAGGGCTAATGGGTGGCAAAGCGGGATCAAGTCGTGGGTCTTTTTGGCGGCCATGATGCCAGCCAGACGCGCGACGCCTAGAACGTCGCCTTTCTTGGCGCGGCCCTCCGTTATCAGCGCCAGTGTGGACGCCTCCATCGTGATCTTGCCCTTCGCCACGGCCACACGCGCTGTGATCTGTTTTTGAGAAACGTCAACCATATGGGCCGCGCCTTTGTCATCGAAATGGGTCAGATCAGGCATTTAAAGCTCCAATAGGTTACGGGTGGCCGTTTCAACATCGGCTTGGCGCATCAGGCTTTCGCCGATCAGGAAACAGCGGACGTTGTGGTTGGCCATATCAGCAAGATCCTCGGCGGTATTAAGACCGGACTCCGAGATCAGAATTTTGCCTTTCGGGGCAAGTTTCACCAGTTCGCAGGTGGTATCGAGCGAAGTCTCGAAAGTTTTAAGGTTTCGGTTGTTAATGCCCAGTAAAGGGGATTTCAAAATGCTGGCACGGTCCAACTCTTCGGCATTGTGAACTTCGACAAGCACATCCATGCCCCAATCCGCGGCCGCATCTTCAAGCTCCACTGCCTGAGCGTCCGAAACGCTGGCCATGATGATCAGGATGCAATCAGCCCCCATCGCGCGGGCCTCCGCCACTTGATAAGTGTCGTACATAAAATCTTTGCGAAGAACGGGCAGGGAGACCGCCGCGCGGGCAGCAATCAGAAATTCATCCGCGCCTTGAAAGGATGGCGTATCTGTCAACACGCTAAGACACGTCGCACCACCGTTTTCATAGGCTTTCGACAGTTCGGGCGGGTTGAAATCCGCGCGGATTAGACCTTTGGAGGGGCTGGCTTTCTTAACTTCGGCAATCAATCCATACCCAGTCTTTGCGGCATTCCTGAGAGCATCTGCGAACCCGCGAACGGGTGAAGTGGCCTTGGCCACGGCTTCGACCTCCGCAATCGGATGAGACACCTTTCGTGCAGCAATTTCTTCCAGCTTATAAGCTTTAATTTTATCGAGAACGTTACTCATTCAGCTACAGCCGAGGTGATTTCGGCAAGTTTGGTGACAGCCGTCAACGCCTTGCCTGAATCAATACTCTCGCGTGCCATCTCCACACCCGATTTTAGATTATCAACTTTGTCGGCAATCACCAGCGCAGCGGCGGCGTTCAGCAGCACAGCATCGCGGTAGGCGGTTTTATCGCCTGCCAATAACGCGCGAAAAGCCACAGCGTTTTCAACAGGGGTTCCGCCCAGGATATCTTCAAACGGATGTATTGGAAGCCCCGCTTCTTCAGGATGGACTTCGCGATCTTCAACCGAGCCATCTTCAAGTGCTGCGATCCAGCTAACCCCGCAAATGGTGAGTTCATCAGTGCCATCCGAGCCATGCACCAACCATGCCTTTTCAGACCCAAGCGCCAACAGTGTTTCGGCCATTGGACGGATCAGATCACGAGAATACGCCCCTGTTAACTGTCGCTTAACGCCCGCAGGATTGGTTAACGGGCCAAGAATGTTGAATATCGTCCGTGTGCCAAGTTCTTGACGCGAGGGCATAACAAAGCGCACCGCAGGGTGGTGCATTGGGGCCATCATGAAGCCGATACCAGCTTCTCGCAGGCCCTTTTCGACCACGTCAGGCCCAACCATCACGTTTATACCCATCTCGCCCAAAGCATCGGCAGCGCCGGATTTGGATGACAGGTTTCGGTTCCCGTGTTTGGCAACGGTAACGCCCGCACCCGCCACCACAAACGCCGTTGCGGTCGAAATGTTAAGTGTTCCTTTACCATCGCCGCCTGTGCCAACGATATCCATCGCCCCTTCGGGCGCATTCACTGGCAAGCATTTCGCACGCATAACGGCAGCGGCAGCGGCGTATTCGTCAACGCTTTCGCCGCGCGTGCGAAGCGTCATCAAGAAGCCACCGATCTGGCTGGGTGTTGCATCACCGCCCATAATCACGTTGAACGCCGCTTCGGCATCAGCGCGTGAAAGTGGCCCATCGACTGCCTTTTCGATGTATTCTTTTAGGTCGTTCATTTGCCGCCCCCTGCTATATCCAAAAAGTTTTTAAGCATTGCGTGCCCGTGTTCAGATGCAATCGATTCAGGGTGAAATTGAAGACCGTGGATCGGCAACTCTTTATGCTGCAATCCCATGATCGTCCCGTCTTCCAGCTGTGCTGTGATTTCAAGGCAATCGGGCAGGGTTGCGCGCTCAACTATTAACGAATGGTAACGAGTGGCCGCAAAGGGTGAAGGCAGGCCGTTGAACAATCCCACTTCTTTATGGTGCATCTGCCCCATTTTACCGTGTACGATTTCATCGCAACGAATGACTTTGCCACCGAACACCTGACCAATCGTCTGATGGCCCAGACAAATGCCAATCAACGGCGTTTTGGTTTCTACGGCGGCTTCAACCAACGCCAGACAAATTCCGGCTTGATCGGGGTCACACGGACCGGGTGACAACATGATCGCCGAAGGGTTCATCCCCATTGCGGCCTGCACGTCCAGCTCGTCATTGCGTTTAACGTCGACGTTCGCCCCCAGCTCGCCCAGATAGTGGACGAGGTTGTATGTAAAACTGTCGTAATTATCAATTAGTAGCAACATCGTTTATCTTTCGTAATCTATGCTTCCACATAAAGGTGGAAGTGCGCGCATAGCGCCGTTAAGGTCGTTTACCAATGATCGTCGGTTATTGGAACGGCTGATCTGGTTTTTTGGAGAATTTGGCCTATGGGCGACAATAATATCCTGCCCAAAGGCGGCTTTCTGCGTGGTGTTCTAGCTGGATTGACGATGATCTCCCTCATTTTTATTGGGCTGGCGATGGCATTTCCTTTAAACGTGGCAATTAGCCCTACACCCGCGATCGTTTCCGAGTTGATTACTGCCCCTGCACAGCCTGTCGTTGAAACCGAGGAATCATCCAGCGACATATCTCTGAACACTGAACCCACAATCCCGATACAGCCAGTCATTAACCCGTCACCGCTTGGGGTATCTGCGCCCGACGTTGCAATCGCGCCTGAAACTGCTGCACCTGTGAGCATTGTTTCGCAGATTGACGCGATGCCGACGAATGATATTCAAATTGGCGGCAGTGCCAGTGCGCCACCCTCGATTGTGGCACCAATGGTCTCGTCAATCGAGGTGCCCATTGCGGCTGAAACACCAACTGTCGAAGAAACGACGCAAGCACCAGTTGTCAGCGTTGATATCAGTGCAGGTGAAAACGACACAACGACTGGGCCTCAAACCTCCCAAGAAGTTGGTTCGCCGGTTGCAGTGATTGAAAATCCCACAGTTATCAATTTAGCAGCTAAACCGTCCACAGGCGTGAACCTTGCCGGCCAAACATTGATAAAAACGGCGGAACCCGTGCTGGTTGACGCTGTCGAGCAATCAGAGCCTAACACCGCATTTGGGGCTTATTCTGCCAAATTCACAGACGACGGGCGAAAACCCTTGATGTCATTCATCCTGCTGGTAGATACCCTTGACCAAGCAGAGGTTTTGACCGGTTTTTCTAATCCGGTGACTTTGGCGGTTGCTTCCGACAATCCCGCCGCCAATGATATTATTGCCAGCTACCGCGCCGCTGGTGGTGAAGTAGTTCTGTTGCTTCCGACTGAAGGCCCGAATGCGCTTCGCCAAGGCGGCAGCCCTTCGGATGTGCCTGCTTTTCTTGAAGCCACAATGGCAAATATTGAAGGCGTGCTCGGCGTGATGGACGGCCCCGACGGGAATGTAAATCAGAACGCCCGAATGATGAGCGCGATCCTCGCCGAATTGGCGCAAACTGGACATGCGATAATGACGGTTAACGGTTTGGGACTTAATCGCACCAGTATTTTGGCACAAGAAGCAGGCGTACCGGCAACCGATATTTCACGAGCCATTGATACTTCAGATGGCGCTTTTGCGATTATCAAAGAATTGGACAAACTGGTTTTGCAAATCGGTGATCAGCGTTCTTTCACGATTTTTGCACAAGCGACACCCGATATGTTGATTGCACTAAATTTCTGGTTGAAAAGTCCAAAGGCGGAATCTGTAACAATTGCGCCGGTGTCCGCATCAATCTTGCGCAATTAACGCCCGATTAACTTTGACCACCGCGAAAGTTAACAAATAGGCCCGCATCTTGCGCAGCCATCATCAGTGCCTTGGATTTATTAATAGTTTCTTGAAACTCGGATTCCGGGTCGCTGTCATAAACAATGCCGCCACCAGCCTGAACATAAAGCGTCTCGTCTTTCACTACGGCCGTGCGAAGGGCAATGCAGATATCCATATCACCGCCGGCTGAGAAATACCCAACACCGCCGCCATAAATACCGCGCTTTTCAGTTTCCAGTTCGTCAATAATTTCCATGGCGCGCACCTTGGGCGCACCCGAAACCGTACCCGCTGGCAAGCCTGCCAGAAGGGCTGAAAGGGCGTCGTGATCGTCACGAAGCTCGCCCTCGACATTGCTGACGATATGCATCACGTGGCTGTAGCGTTCAATGATGAACTGCTCTGTGGGCTTAACCGTACCAATGTTGGAAACCTTTCCAACATCGTTCCGGCCAAGATCGAGCAGCATAAGATGTTCGGCCATTTCTTTGGGATCGGCTAACAGATCGGCTTCCAGTGCTTGATCCTCTGCCTCGTTCGCGCCGCGTGGACGGGTGCCTGCGATGGGGCGGATCGTAACTTTTTTACCTTGCACTTGTACGAGAATTTCGGGGCTGGCACCAATCACCTGAAAGTCGCCAAAATTGAAATAAAACATATAAGGCGAGGGATTCGTGCGCCGCAGTGCGCGATAAAGCGCGAACGGGGGGAGGTCGAATTTTTGGGACCACCGCTGGCTGGGGACAACTTGAAAGATGTCACCCGCACGGATGTATTCTTTGGCCTTCTCGACGACGTCGAAGTATTCTTCTTTGGTGCGGTTCGAAACCGGCGCCAGCTTGAACGGTTCTGCGCCCAGATCACGCGTTTCATTGGGGATATCGCGGTCAAGGTCGCGAACCGCTTCCATAACACGCTCCGCCGCTTGGGCGTATGCCGCGCGGGCGGATTGACCACCAGTTGCCCAACATGGGCTGACAACGGTGACTTCGCCCTTTACCCCGTCAAGAATGACGATAACGGTCGGTCGCAACATCATTGCATCAGGTGCGCCGATGGGATCGGAGTTAATNTTTGGTAAATCCTCGACCAGACGGATCATATCATAGCCTAGATACCCGAACAGCCCCGCTGACATCGGNGGTAGATCGTCCGGCAGATCNATCTTGCTTTCGGCAATGATCCCGCGAAGCGCGCTTAAGGTGTCGGTTTCCACCGCCTCGAAAGCGGTGTCGTCAAATCGGGCGGAGCGGTTTATTTCGGACGTATTTCCATTGGCGCGCCAGATCATATCCGGTTTCATGCCGATGATGGAATATCGACCACGCACCTCGCCGCCAGTCACGGATTCCAAAACAAAACTGTCTTTTTTAGCTTGGGCTAGCTTCAAAATAAGCGAAACCGGCGTGTCCAGATCAGCGACCAGCCGTGTCCAGACAACTTGATTTTTCCCTTCGGAATATCCACGTTCAAACGTTTTGAATTCCGGCGAAATCGCCATTAATTTGCTCTGAAGTTAAACTGCTGGTGCAGCGCGTCGATGCGCGTCTGGTTGACAGTGGGTTGCACAGACGTAACCAGTGCGGCGCCGAAATACGCCAGCAAATCTTGCGACAGTTGTTGTTTTTGCTGTGCGCCAACTTGCGCTAGAATGGTGGCTGCATCCTCAGTGTCAGGATCGAATGGAGCGACCAAGGTTAGCTCGATAATCACAGCGCCAAACACATCTTCGATTACTGTTGAAGCGCCCAATTCCAGTGCGAAGACATCGTCAATTACCGACGGTGGCAAATCAGGGATTGTTGAGATACGGGTAACTTCCGTGGCTTCTTCCAACAACAAAGTGCCGCCAAAGTCACTTAACGAGCCGCCATTGGAAACACCAATTGCGTTAACTATTTGTTCAGCGCGCGCCAGCATCAATTCATGCGTTTTAGCATTCTGCTGACCATCAAAAACAGCCTGCGAGACTTCAGAGATTGGTTTAACAAACGCTTCGGTGATGGNGTCGACGCGAAGGACGAAAACGCCTCCGTCTTCCAAGTTTAGAATGTCGCGTTCTTCACCGATTTCGGATGCGGAGGCTTCTTCGCGGAACGTCGCGTATGCCGCGATGCCGTCTGTTTGACCTTCAGCAAGATCGATTGTCCCAAGTTGCATTTCTGTTTCGTCCGCCACTTCTTCAAGCGACGCACCGCCTGCGATAAGGTCAATAACAGCGTCCGCGACATCAGCGATGCGGATGCCTGCATCCTCGATCGCTAATTCGCGGCGCAACGCGTCTTGAACAGCTATCAACGGGATAGAAAGGGCGGAAATTGCGGCGTTCACACGGAAAATGGCAGGGCCGATGTTCGTTTCAACAGGGCCGTAAATTCCCGGTTCCTCCGAGGCGAACAGAACTTCGGCTGCGGCTTCGCTAATGTCGTCGGGCGTTACGTCACCAAGGTCAATATCAATCAACGAAAGACCGCGGCTTTCGGCAAGCTGTTCAAACGTCAGGTCGCCAGCGTCGATACTGTCACGGGCTTCAACCGCCTCGGCTTGCGAACCAAGCACGATACGTTCGACGAAGCGTTTCGCTGGCGTGTTATATTCTACTGTGCGGTCTTCATAAAGCGAAGCAATGCGATCTTCAGAAACGTCTAACGTTTCGGCAACCGACTCCGGGGTCATGCTAACGTATGTAATTTTACGTGTCAGCGGTTGCGTAAAAGTCTCGGGGTTGGCTTCATAATAGGCGGTTAGTTCTGCATCTGTCGGGGCAGGAACGGCGCCCGCAATATTGTTCACGCCAACACGGGCATAAGTGAAGCCACGGCTTTCGCCGATATAATCAAAGATAGCCAAGGTCGCTTCTTCGGGCAAATTAACACCTGAAGAAACAGCAGACCGTATTAGTAATTGAGATGCGTCTGCACGAATCAACCCTTCGTATTCTGACGGGCTCATGCCTGAACNACGGATTGCATCTTTATAAACATCTTCGTCAAACGTACCTGTCATACCTTGAAAGCCAGGGTTGGCCAAAAGTGTATTCTTCACGGTTAAATCACCAACCGAGACACCCAATCGCTGCGTTTCGTTCTTATAGGCAGCACGTGTAATCAGGCGTTGCAATACGGTGCGATCCAGACCGAACAGCAAAGCCTGATCAATGGTCAATTGCGTACCAACCTGTTGGGAAACTGACGCGATTTCGTTCTGGATGCCGCGGAAGTAATCATCGGCCGCAACTTCAACCTTACCAACCGTCGCAACACTAGCCGAGATCGACTGCGAGAAGAGGCCCGTCAGACCAAAACCGACCATTGCCAGCACAGCCAGCGATAGCACAAAGAAAAAGAAAATCTTGGATATCTTTGATCGTTTAACCGCTGACATAATAATGGTCCCTGTAGGCTCGTTGATTTCGTCGGAAACTTTTAGGCTGTGTGTGGACGGGATACAAGGCCGCTATGGCCGAAATGCTTTTAAGCGCTTAAACATTTCCTTTAAACCGTCTTTATCAGCATTGGCAAAGGCAATCCGCAGTTGTTTTTCCGCCTTTCCGTCGGGGCCGATCGGTTGGAACATCGTCCCCGGCAAGATCAATAAAGACTGCTGTTGTACCAACAGTTTGGCTATTTCATCGGACGGTATATCAAACGGATGTTCAACATAGGCGAAATACGCCCCGCTCCCCAGCAACTTCCACCCCTCGAGGTCGGCAAAACCGGCTTCGCAGATCGCGCGACGATTCAGGATTTCGGCCCGCTGTTCTGCCACCCATTGCGACAGGTTTTGCAATCCAAAAAGCGCCGCCTTCTGGCCAATCTGGTTTGGGCAAATGGCAACCGAGTCGAGGAATTTCTCCACTTCCGCTAGACGGTCAGTAGACCCAATTACCGCCCCGACGCGATGTCCGGTCAGGCGGAAAACTTTCGAGAACGAATAAAGGTGAATGAGGTTGTCAGGCCATTCATGCGATGCAAATAAATCATGCGGTGCGCCGCTTTGACTGTGAAAATCGCGGTAGGTTTCATCGACGATCAAAGCCAATCCGTGTTCCTTGGCTATTTCCATAAACGCCTCAATCAACCCGCGCGGGTATTCTGCCCCCGTCGGATTGTTCGGTGTCACCAGAACGATGGCTTTGACCTTGTCGTCGATCAACGCCCGCGCGGTTTCTGGATCGGGCAACATGCCTTCACCGCAGGGCAATGCTCGGGCCTCGATACCCGCCGTGTCCAGCCACATTTTGTGGTTGAAGTACCAAGGAGTCGGCAGAATAACCGCGTCTCCAGCGCTAGCGATTGTGGATATCACGGCGCAAAACGCCTGATTGCAGCCAGACGTAATAGCCACCTGTTGCGCTGTAATTTCGCCACCATACAAAGCAGACCATTGCTCAGCAATCTCTGCCCGTAATGTTGGGAGACCCAAAACCGGCCCGTAAATATGGCTGTCATCTTCCTTTACGGCGGCAATCATCGCATCGCGTAGCGCAGCAGGTGGGGGATCAACTGGCGCTGCTTGTGACAGGTTCAGTAACGGGCGTTCGGGCGGGAAATCCACGCCATTTAACCAGCGCCGCGCCTCCATCACAGGGGGTGCGAATGTCTTGGCAATAGTCTGGCTGATCGGCCCCTGCGTCATGTTCGAATCCCTGTTGTTTTTGACACCCTATCGTCTTGACGGCGCGTAACACAACGGCGATAGAGGGCGCATGGCACAACCAGCGATATTAACCCTTTCCGACATCATGCTAACCTTCGGCGGTAACCCGCTTTTCGAGGGGCTGAACCTGTCGGTAAATCAGGGCGAACGAATTTGTTTAGTAGGGCGAAATGGCTCCGGTAAATCGACATTGTTAAAGGTCATGGCAGGCATCATGGAGCCTGACACAGGTGACGTGTTCCTGCGGCCCGGCAACGCAGTTGCGTATATGGAGCAGGACCCGGACCTAAGCGCCTATGAAACACTAGGCGATTATGCGTCTTCTGGTCTAGATCCGTCTGAATACTACCGTGTTGAAATGGTTATGGAAGGCGTGAAACTGAACGTCGATCAATCTCCTGCGCAGGCATCTGGTGGCGAGCGTCGGCGTGCGGCTTTGGCTAAACTGCTGG
>JAESQH010000077.1 GCA_016765235.1 Paracoccaceae bacterium | reverse complement strand
CTTGCAGAGATACAAATTACACCTTTCGCATTCGCAAAACCATTGTGTTCATAACGTTTAAGCCTATCCGACAACTGAAAAACCGAGTGAACGAACCGATTTCGTATTTTGTCTTTGGACAACGTGTATTCTAGGTTATGCGCGATAAGCACATATGGCGTATCGATTCCGTTTATGGCGCCAAGAGCTTCAATGTGATCGACAATGATATATTTGTAGTTGGTTTGAGTAAGGTTAATATTTCGAATGCCTGCCGAGTGAAATATGACGTTAAGTGGTGTGCGGCTAACCAGCCCTCTAATCGAAGTTAGAAATTTATGCAAAAATAGATTCTGAATTACACGATGTTCCTTAAGAATTAGAACGTCGACGTTGAACTTCTCCGTTAGACAATTATAGATACCATGTGAGTAGGTGGTACCACCATTATAGGGTGGCCGAAACTCAACGGTGGTTAAAAAAAGCAATCTATCCAATTACAAACCTTTTTTTCAAAAAAACACTTTGTCTTATATTTTGGGAGCCATCGGTAGTCGTTACCTCAACTAAAATATCTATCTGAGATTAATGGGCACTGTATTCTGGTGTAAAGTGTTTAGTTTCCACCGATTGGTTTAAACCCTCCGTCTTCCGGACGGATAAGTAAATATAGAGTGCGCAGGAAGCGCTCAGTTTGGAAAAGGCAGTTTCAACTGCCACTAATGATCCCACCAGCTTCAGCTGGTGGTGGTTTAGTGGCGCCCCATGAACTCATTTAAGCGCCAATTCTTTCAAAAGCCAAGCAACTGTATTTAGTTTGTACGCCAGAGTTGGTTTTTGCCACTAGTGCATTGGCGATTACCAATAGTTTTCGGGCAACCGCGATCAAGATGGCTTTGTGGGGTTTCCCTTTTTCCTTTAGCCGTTTTGCAAATGCTTTTAGATGCTGAGTGTGTGTCGATGCAACCAATGCCGCCTGAT
This sequence comes from Paracoccaceae bacterium, assembly GCA_016765235.1. GTDB lineage: Bacteria > Pseudomonadota > Alphaproteobacteria > Rhodobacterales > Rhodobacteraceae > NORP23. The sequence goes on along the minus strand of JAESQH010000077.1, from coordinate 3,820 downwards.
AAAGAAGGCAACGCACATTGTTCCTGCCGCCTTTGATCGATCTTTTTCCATCGGTCCGCCCGCTGTCATTGATTATCGGTGCGACGCCAGCCAACGCTGCGATTTGTTTATCGCTAATAGTGCTCAGTTCGGGCATTCGCCGACCGGCAGTGGTTTGCCTGCAAACCATGAGAAGAAAATTACGATGCGAGGGTATCCGGTTAAGGAAGTTTCTCAGAGATTGGGTGTCAGCACACATTCGCTGTATTCGTGGGTAAAGAAGTATTCCACGTCATCTGATGCAGACAGCAAAGACGACCATGCGGCCGAGAACAGGCGGCCAAAGCGGGAGCTGGCATGGGTCATAGGGGAGCGTGACATTCTAAAGTTTAGCCGTCTAGCAAATGGTCTGAGGGATCATTTGTAGGTGACGACGCCACAGTATACTTCGCGAGGGATGCAAGTGCGATATGCCTTTATTTGCTGCCCGGCAGGGTATTGCGTAGCAATGCACGAAGGGGGAAGAGCATCGCCCAGTATTTTCGATCCGTGCGATGTGCCGTTGTTTGCGCGTTCACCCCAGTGGTTTTTATGCTTGGCTGAAGAAGCCTCTTAGCAAAAGGGCCGCCGAAGACCAGCGTCAGACAAAGCTAGTCAAAGAGGCATGGATCGAGAGCGGCGAGTTTACGGGTATCCATTGGCCGGTAGATGAATGCGTAGCAATCACCGTAAGGCGCAAGCTGCATGATGATCTGTGTCCCTCTCGTGTATTGGTACGCAATGCCCTGACGGGCAGCGGATCAAGGAGAGACCTGTTGCCCGAACCGAGTGGCACGATTAGCAGGTATCAAGGTCCAGATCGGCTATAAACGCCGCCCTGGGAATGACCTGCGCCCCAAGTTTCCTCCACTTGACGTAGAGCCCTTTGGGTTAAATTGATGGCGTTAAGCTGCCAGTTTGTCCATCCTCATTTTCTGTGTAAATTCCTGTGGTGTCAGATTTCCCAAGGATGAATGTGGTCTGTGGTTGTTGTAATCTTCCTTCCAGTCTTTCAGCACGCCTTTAGCGTCATCCAGAGAACTGAACAGGTTTTCGTTCAGGCATTCGTCTATTACCAGACAGACGATGCGCGCATCGCCGAGAGGGCCGTAGCTTGCCGTTGAAGCTTTCGATAAATGCATTCTGGGTAGGTTTACCTGGTGCGATGTAATGCCAGTCCAACCCCGTTTCCTGCACCCATTTCAAGATGGCCATGCTGGTGAACTCGGTTCCGTTGTCCACTGCCCGGCAGGGTATGTGAAACATGCCCGAGAGGGGAGCATCTGCTCTGCCAACAGCTTCTTCAGCTTATTGTTCTCGCCTTCCAAAGCCCGCAGTTTACGAGCATCCGAAACCTCCAAGCCGCCATACTTCGATTTGTATTTGTAAAATGTGGCCTGCGAGATGCCATGGCGGCGGCAAACATCTGCTGTCCGTTCTCCAGCCTCTTGCTCTTTCAAGATGCCCCCTCTCGGGACATTGCTGCGCAATACCCTGCCGGGCAGCGAATAATCTGTTCTTCCGTGAATCACTCCTTCATTTGTCCGTCCTTTTGTTGGCCGGACTCTACATCAAAATGAAGGGATTTTAGGGGCGCAGGTAAAATTACGCAGTGATTTTTCAAATCATCTAGCGGTCAATGGATAGGATCGAGAAAAAGGCACTGGAAACGCGTCGCTTACAACATCGCAAGTCACCTAATATAAACTAACGGATGAGGCGGATATTTTCTTATTCTAAACCTAATCNATTCCAAACACTCCGACGATGAACATTTTTGTTCAATGATCCAACGCGACGGAAATTGTTGCTGAAATGAAAGCGAAACACGGTCGTGTTCTTCAACCTGTCAAATGTGATATTGCAGCTTTGCATTTGGTCATCGAACAGGCTAAAAATTTGAATGGCCCGATTGTTGTCGTTGTGAGTNAAGTTACCAACGAAACACATCATTCCATTGATGACACGGCGCCTGATACGTGGAACGAGCGGATGGATGTTAATCTACTTCCTCATTTATTTACTGTGCAGGCGGCGACAAAAGGATGAAATATGCGGGTGGCGGGATGATTGAAAAGGGCAAAACTATTCCAGTGGTGTCCTGTGGGATCGTTAATTGATGCTGGAATTACGAAGATCGAGGTCCCGATGAACTCGCCCGAGCCCTTGAAAAGCATCGAGATATTGGTCAAAGAGTTCTCCGGTGCAGCTGAATTCGGGGCGGGGACGGTTCTTCCCTTTATAAACCTGGTCGTACTGCCGGTGAAATTTACGATATTGCACGCAAAACGGTTGCGGCATACGATGGAAACGTATCCAGATGACAATGCAAATTTTCGATCAAACACGATGCAAGTTGGGNGAAGGNCCGCTTTGGCACCCCTTNNGGAACGAGCTTTTCTGGTTCGATATATTGGGTAAAACGCTCTACTCTCGAAAAGACAACGTAACCAACTCGTGGCGTTTTTCAGAACATGTTTCCGCTGCCGGCTGGGTTGATAAAAACACCTTGCTGATAGCCAGTGAAACCGCCTTGCTGCGATTTAAAATTGGAACCGGCAAGTCAGACGTCGTTCATCCCCTTGAAGCAGACAATCCAATAACGCGATCAAATGATGGCCGCGCCGACCCTTGGGGCGGTTTCTGGATTGGTACCATGGGAAAAAATGCTGAAAGCGAGGCGGGCGCAATCTATCGATATTTTCGCGGAGAATTGAGAGAGTTGTATCCTCGGTTAACCATTCCCAATGCAATTTGCTTTTCGCCAGACCAGAGGTTCGCGTATTTTGCCGATACCGCCAAGTCAATTATCTGGCGTCAAAATTTGAACCCAAGAAATGGATGGCCGTCTGGTGCGCCTGATGTATTTCTGGACTTCACAAATTCCGGTATCAACCCCGATGGAGCCGTATGCGATGCCGACGGGTTTTTATGGAATGCCCAATGGGGTTCTGCGAGACTTGCTAGATATTCGTCAAAAGGTGTGCTGGTGGAAGAAATTAAATTGCCAACCGACAACATAACCTGCCCGTCGTTCGGTGGTTCGGATCTCAAAACGTTGTTTTCAACTTCGGCATCACAAGGTTTAAGTGATGCGCAACAAAAAGATCAAATCCATGCAGGCAAAACGTTTAAAAGCGTAACCGAAATTGCTGGGCAGCGGGAACATCGAATTGTTGACGTCTAACGCTTGGTCTAACGGTAGTTGTTCGCTGCGGTAGCTATCACAAATACGCCTAAAGCGATTACACCTTGGGGTGCGAACACGCAGCATTTTGGAGCTAATCTGGTTGCTATTGCCGCCCCTTACGGAAAAGATAGTGCCTATCTTCAGTTGTCAANTTTTACTTGGGTCCCGCCGCAGCTCCGCGACGAGAAAATCGACCGTGACCCTGATCTTTTGTAGGCGAAATTTAGGTGGATGATATAACAAATACACACCCGATTTGGCATTGCCGCTTACAGACAATGGACCATCCTCCAAATCCAGTACCTGCAATCGTCCGGCTTTAAGATCTCTGGCGACCCCCCAATTGGGGAGGAAAGCAATTCCTCGCCCTGCGGTGACGCTGTCGAGCAATGACTGTCCGTTATTGCTGATATATTTTGGCGTCAGTTCAATCGCTTTCCAAGCACCATTCCGAAGTACGAGCCAATTCAGAATGCCGTGCGGCGCACGGTACATGAACGCCGATCGATCGTTCAGATCGCTTGATGTCTTGGGCGCTCCGTTTCGTGCGATATAGTCCGGTGAGGCGACCAAAACGAACTCGTGATCGCCCAGATGACGGGCGACAACTTG
>JAESQH010000076.1 GCA_016765235.1 Paracoccaceae bacterium | reverse complement strand
GCATCATATTCAAAGACGGGATAGAGATAATCGAAACCCAAAACAAAAACGCCGCCTGACAAACTCCGTCACCAACTTTTGCGGTTAACTCGGTCAAAAGACTGAACTGGACCACCTCAGGATGGTCTGACCACCTATGCACATCTATGGGTCTTGAGTGCCAAGGATCCTCTATTTTTTCCATAATAATTGTCAGGGTTCCTTTGGGGTATTAGGGGTTTAGGTAATAAGTCAATCAGGGGAAGTAGGGACTATCTGGGTACTGATAACAAGACCTACTTAGGTCCTCCTGTAAGGTCACTATTTAGGTAATCTTCTCTATTATCTTATCTTCTTATTCATTACTTATACCTATTCCCTAGTAGGTATATCACCCTACCTAATCCCCCCTAATCCCTTGATGAAAACCCCTTAGGATATTTCGGTCGTAAAGGCCCTAGACCAGTGGGGCATAAACAGGGGCATTACTGGCTCCCTGGGGGTACCTGACTACTTATTCTGTCTAACTAAATGAATTGGCTGGGATGGTAGGATTCGAACCTACGATACACGCTACCAAAAAGCGTTGCCTTACCACTTGGCTACATCCCAACTTATACGCTTCATAAATAGGCTGTCGTCTGGTCGCAAGAGGAAATTTGCATACATTAGTGAGGGGCGTATATTTATCGACCAGTGATGGTATTTGCCTTCGCCAACTTATCAAAATCCATCAATGTCGCGATCAAAGCAGGCATCTCTGAAAGTGGAACCATGTTTGGGCCGTCCGATGGAGCGGTGTCCGGTGTTTCATGTGTCTCCAGAAACACGCCGGCCACCCCCACTGCAACTGCTGCGCGGGCAATTACCGGTGCGAATTTACGTTGCCCGCCGGAAGTTTCACCCAGCCCACCGGGCTGTTGGACACTGTGGGTCGCATCTATGATCACTGGATAACCTATGTCAGCGAGTATCGGCAACGCGCGCATATCGTTGACGAGCGTATTATATCCGAAACTCGTTCCTCGCTCTGTTAGCAGGATGTTTTCATTGCCAGTAGAGGCCACCTTTTCTGCGACGTGGGGCATATCCCAAGGCGCAAGAAATTGACCTTTTTTGATGTTCACAACGTTACCCGNTGCCCCAGCGGCCAATAATAGATCTGTTTGCCGGCACAGAAACGCCGGAATTTGCAGGATGTCGACAACCGCCGCAACAGGCGCGCACTGTTCTGCGGTATGTACATCGGTTAAAACGGGGCAGCCGACCCGCCCCCTCACTTGCGCCAAAATTTTCAACCCTGAGTCCATTCCAACGCCGCGAATTCCGTCCACGGATGTTCGGTTTGCCTTGTCAAAACTACCCTTAAATATAAATCCTGCGCCGCTTCGCGCACACATCTCCGCCAGCAAATTAGCAATCATCAACGCATGTTCGAGTGATTCAAGCTGGCAGGGGCCGGCGATAATCGTTAGCGGCAAATTATTGGCAATCTTCACATCGCCAACATGTACAGTTTTGCACATCGTTAAACGCTTACCTGCTCGCGTAGAATCGCAACNGTTAACGAAAGCATAATGTAAATACCCATGAAGATAATGAACGCCAGGACTGTACTTTCCAGTTTGCGGGGGTACGTCGGCACATCGGGCGCAATCGGTGTAACACCGATGTTCAAGTATCGCACTTGCCTGTTGGCATCGATGCGTGCGGTTTCGAGAAGTTGTAATGATTGTTGAAGCATCATTTGACGGGCCATCATGTTCGTTTCGGCGATCTTTAATTCGCCAGAAATTGTCGCCAAAGAAACACTGTCATTCGTTGTTTCCGTCAGTTTTAGCCGTAAAAATGCCACGCGTTCTGCACGCCGATCAATCTCCCGCCGTAAAATATCCGAGCGAATTTCGTTGGGGTTCGGATTGTCGAGTATCTCGGCCAGATCGAGCAATTTGTCTTCAATTTGAAGTTCCAACGAATTGATAATCCCCATCTTCGATGCAATTTCGGCATCGGCACTTAACACGCCACGTGATTGTTGGAGGCGCAATACTTCTGTTTGTGCTGCGTACATCTCGGTCTCGGCAGTGTCATAGGCAGTTTGCGCGCCCTTCATCTGATCTTCGCGCAATCGCTGCGACAATTCATCGACACGCTCTTCNGCAAANCNGATCAAGGCATTTGAAAACGCCTGTGAATCCTCAGGCGTTGCCGCCGTCACTTCCAGATGGATGACACCTTCGGTCAAATCATATCCGACTTTTACATTATCTTTATAAAGGTCGTATGCACTTTCCATACTTGCGTCCATTGGCAAGCGCTTTAAATCATCAATGAAACCTTGCTGAAAATGGGCGCGATAGCCCAGTTCATCGTCCAGACGCATCATTGCCTCTCGCGATGTTAGATATCCCTGCACCGTTATGGAATCTGCTGAATTGGCAAACCCCGTACCTGAAAAAAGCCCACCAAGCGCACTCGCTCCGGCAGCTTCGGATTTTTGGATAACGAATTGCGATTCCGTTTCGTACATGTCGGTTGCTTGGGTGTAGTAATACCGCCCGACAAGGAATGTCGGTAGTAAAACAAAGAACGTCAAGCGCGCCATAAGCAGCAACAATCGCACACGGCGGCGGCGAATCAAATCGCGCTGGATCGCATGAACTTCAGCCAAGCGTTCCGCATCATTTAACATGAAGTTCGCCGAAACCTGGTCTACCACATCTGTGCCATCTTGCGACGTTGGCGCGTTGCTTCCGGTATTGCCAGCGTTGATCAACGACACATCATCATGAAGGACATCAATTCCGAGTTCTTCCAAGAGGCGCGCGGCATGTTCGTCATCAATTGCCTCAAGCCCGATCCGNCGNGCTTTTTGGCGNGCTTTTCGCAGGTATGCACGTGTACGCTTTGGTGGTGGTCTATTTTCACCATCTGACGGGGTCTCGTCGCTAGCCATTGTAATTATACATCTCTTTTGCTTTTTGAAGCGAGTCGAACATATGTAACCTGCCGTTTCTAAGGACGGCTGCCGATGAGCAATATTGCTCAAGTACACTCGGACTATGTGAAACGATCACAACTGTCGACCGTTTAAGCCTTTCNCGCAGAACATTACCGGCTTTGCGGTTGAATTCCACATCTGACGTTCCCGGCATTCCTTCATCGATTAAGTAAATGTCAAAATCGAGCGCCAACAGTAAAGAAAACGTAAATCGCGACTTCATGCCTGCGGAATAGGTGCTTAGCGGCATCTCGAAATATTCGTCCAATCCAGCGAGGTATCGACAGAACGCTTCTACATAGTCGGGATCAAGACCATATATCCGCGCGATATACCGCGCATTTTCCCCTGCCGAGTGGGAGGCAACGACCCCCCCCATAAACCCCAGCGGAAACGAGATGCGCGAGGTCCGAAATATTCTCCCTTCGTCCGGTTGTTCCAATCCTGCCATCATGTTGATGATCGTAGTTTTACCCGTGCCGTTTGGCGCCAGAATACCCATGGAGCGGCCGAGTTCGATCTTGAAACTCGCCTGATCCAAAATCACTTTACGCTGGGTGCCAGTCCAGAATGATTTACTAACATTTCTAAATTCGATCATTCACAACTCGTACTTTTTAAAGGGAGTGGTCACCACGTTCCCGCAGCTTATGCTAACTTGTATCAACAAATCGCTAACAAACACAGCATCAAATAATATGCAATTCGGTTGCGTTCCCGTGTTCGTTGAAGCATATGTTACCGGAACTATTGAACGGCAGGATGTGGAACCTATCTAGAGGCCACATCCTATCAAAACAAAGGAATCAAGGTGCGAATAATCGGGGCAATCGTCGTTTTTCTGGGGCTTTGGCTGCTGTTGTCCGGCGTTTACAAACCGTTGACGATTAGCCTTGGAGTACTTTCAACACTCGGCGTTGTTTTCATCATCAATCGTATGGATTCGATTGACGGGGACCGCATCGAAATTCGCCTTAAACCCCTTGCGTTTCTTTCCTATCAAGGCTGGTTGATGGTCGAGATTGCCAAAGCCAGTTTGGCCGTGACAAAAATTGTTCTGTCGCCTTCAATGCCGATTAAGCAGCATATGTTTTCAGTGCCTTACACACAGAAAACCGACCTTGGACAAGTCATATTTGCCAATTCTATCACTCTCACGCCTGGCACAGTAACAATCGAGACGGAACCGGGGAAATTTCTGGTTCATGCCGTTGATTATTCGACCGACGATAAAGACGCATTGGCTGACATGGATCGCCGCGTTACTGCCTGCGAAAAGGCGTCGAAGGAATGATGTTTGCTGTAGCCATCATCGCGGTTTTCATCGCCATGGTTTTGGTTTTGGTGCGCCTCTATGGTGGCCCGACGCTTTACGACCGCGTAATCGCTGTGAATTCATTTGGAACGCACACCGTACTACTGATCGGACTGATCGGTTTCCTAACAGAACGCCCCGAGTTTCTGGACATCGCCCTGCTTTACGCTTTGATCAACTTTGTTGGCACAATTGCCATCCTCAAATTTTTCCGCTACCGCGCGATTGGTGACAAATCACCCTTAAATGAGGGGGCTAAACAATGAGCGGCCTTGATATAGCCGTCGAGGCGATCAGCTGGTTGCTAATATTGTCCGGCTCGTTCTTTGTTATTGTCGGTGCGGTGGGAACTTTGCGGTTCCCAGACTTTTGGTCGCGGTTGCACGCTGTCTCGATCACGGATTCTGCCGGAGTGATATTACTGTTCGCTGGTATGTCTGTGCAGGCCGGGTTTTCCCTTATCACGGTCAAACTTATTATTATCGGCGTATTTCTGTTTATCACTGGCCCAACCGCGACGCACGCAATCGCAAACGCAGCACTTGTCTCGGGCCTGCGCCCCAAAGAGGCCAAGGGGTTTACGGGCGTAGAACCTGAACCGCTAACACCCCCGACTGCCGATCCGGCAAGTTCAGAACAGCAGTAGGTGTGCCATAGTAATTTTCATTGATATCGCGCTATTCGTTATGCTGGTCCTTACAGCGATTGCAGTCGTGCGGATGCGCAGCCTGTTCGCAATTGCGATGTTGTCAGGCGTGTTCAGCCTGCTTTCGGCCTTGCTATTCGTAACGATGGACGCTGTAGATGTTGCCTTCACCGAAGCGGCCGTTGGGGCGGGCATTTCGACCGTGCTGGTACTCGGCACGCTGGCCCTGACCTCCAGATTTGAAAAGCCGACCAAGCGATCACCAATGGTGCCGCTGTTTGTCGTGTTGGTAACCGGTGCGGCCCTGATATACGGCACACTCGATATGCCCAACTTCGGATCGCCAGATGCACCAGTCCAAACGCATGTTGGCCCAGACTACCTAGAGCGTAGCGTCGAGGAAATTGACATACCCAATGTAGTGACATCCATTTTGGCCAGCTACCGCGGGTACGACACATTGGGCGAAACCGCCGTTGTGTTTACCGCAGGCATTGGCGAGTTGATGCTGCTAAGCGGCTTGGGGCGTCGCAGACGTGAAGACGATGAAGAGGAAGACGTGTAATGCATCATCACCTTATCTTACGCGTTGTCACAAAAATGCTGGTTGGCACCATCATCTTGTTTGCTTTTTACGTGCAATTCCACGGCG
>JAESQH010000075.1 GCA_016765235.1 Paracoccaceae bacterium | reverse complement strand
CCCGGACTCCGCCCGTAGCTCCGAATGTACTCCCATGAAAAACTCCTTTCCATATATCACAAAGGAAAGAGTCGCAGATTACACGCGCAGACGGAAGGTGGGAGCGGGACAGCGCTTACGGTTCACCGGACGCTTACGATTGGCGACAGCACCGGCACGAAGGCAAGTAACGTGTGGTCCGGTACTGTGCGTTTTGGTTTCATCGATGCCAGTATATTCTTGAATGCGTGTGCCGGCTGGGACTACTAGGCATTCGCGACTTGGTTCAAACCACGGGGCCAATATATCAATGGCGAAATCAACCCGGGAAACGCGTAGCTGTGTTTCTATATAGCGAATACCAAACGCAGCCAAAGGCGAATCCATTTAGGTTGCTATACCATTAGACGCTCGTAGCCAAATGTGTTGCGGTCGCACACAGTTTGAGACCGTGATTGTGGGCAATAAAAATGGAACGACAGGTTTATGAACTGAGCTTGACCGGACTGGCACCGCCTAAAAATCGTTAACTATCAGGATAGTTTGAATTGTGGCACTATTGAAAACAATTTATAGTTTCAGTATCGTTTCTTCGGCGGTTCGAAAAAAATGAATTCCGTCACGGCNTCCAGACCAACCTTCAATCTGAATTCCTCGACGTTCCAAAAGTGACCAAACAAAATCTCGGAAGCCCAAATTGTTTCTGAAGGCAACGGTGCTTGAAAACCGTGAATTAATCTCGAACACCATAGGAACAGTTTTTTCCAATCTCAACTGGACATTGATGGAACCACTTAAACTCATTCCTCGCCCAATTGTATCGAGAAGGGTGTCAATTTTACCATTGTTGACAGTTACTCCGCTGCCAGTCAGACCTCCTAGCAACCGTCGCTTAAAAGTAATTGTTCTAATGTTGCCGCTCTTGGTGCCATAAACGCCGCAAGTATATTCTTCGTCGTCACTAGGTAAGTACTCTTGAAGGATATGCTCATTCGTTCTGTGGATGTCATCTAATTCTGATTTGGAATTGATGATTCTAAAACCTTTGCTACCTTGCCCATAACGAGGTTTGTAGATACATGGATATTCCATTGGTTCAGCATCGGCAGCCGCAATCGTCCAAGGTGCTTGAAGCCCTAAACTTCTAATAAATTGCGCTGTTTGCAACTTATCTAGTCCTATCTTCAGCGCGCTAGAACTGGCGGCGACAACGGGAATCCCGAATATTTCTTTTTCAAATCCGAGTACAGATAATCTTTTTAACTCTGAATCGGTTGTGGGAACAATAACATCTATATTGTTGCGTTCGATAATATCCTGAAGAGTATCGATAAAGGTGTCAGAGTCGGCCCTATCGGCTAATTCCACAACATCAAAAAATGCATGACCCGGATGCATTCTCCGAAAATCGCAACCTACCAATTTGTCAAATAAACCTTGGGATTTAGATATTTTTGAAATGCTACAGGCAATATCGCCACCACAGCCCGTTATAAGTGCGTTATTATAGATTGCCATCAGAGTTCTCTCTAGTTATTTCGGGTTAGTATGGAAGTAAGGTATTTTATGTTGCGATCGTAAGAAAACGCAGCGCGCATTACATTTTTAGTATCGTAAGTGACTCGTTTTTGTTCGAGTAGTAATGTGTCCAAGTGAAGTATGCTCCAGTTAGCCAATCCGCCTACATCTCTCGCCTGACCAACGGACCCCGGATTGATTAACAAAGTCCCGTTCAAACATACGGAAAACTGATAGTGTGAATGCCCAAAAAATAGCACGTCGCACGAATTATCAACACAAGACGCCAGATCCCCTTTATCGGAGTTCGGGTACAGATAACCGCTTTTTACCCCAGGAGCTTCATGAAAAAATTTAAATTTCTTTCCATATATTTCGAGTTCACAACTTTTTGGCAGCCCGCGTATCCAGTCGTTATGTTNTTGACTTAGAGTTTCCAAAGCCAATTGCAGGGAGTTGCCATATTTTTCTTTATATAGTTCACGATCTACAACGCCATCTAGAATATTTAAATACCATTCTTCATGATTTCCCAAAATATGAATATCGGCTAAAGATATCNATTCATCCAAGATTTCGCGGGAATCATAATAGTATCCGATACTATCTCCTAGCACCGCTACTTTATCGGGCGGGTCCATTTTGAATTGCGCCAAGATAGCTTTTAGTGCTGGTAAGTTACCGTGAATATCCGAAAGTATCGCCAGCCGCATTTTCCACCTCCAAATATTCGCCAATTAATACAGAGAATTACTGGGTCTCTAACCAAAGCGAAGCAAAATTCAATTTGCGAATTGTATCCGTAAAATGTTGGCAGGGCACGGCCTAAAATGAACTATGATTTATTACAGATACAAGCAGGTCCAGATAGTATCGAAAGTATACTATACCACATGTGTTACGGGGATGTTGAAGTCACCGCACCAGCGTTATTCACTGTAGTTCCCTCAATTAATTTTATTTGCTCAAGTATGTATGGGGCGAGAAGTTTTGCTCCTGCGCTCGACAGGTGGTCATCATCAGAATAAAATACTGTTTCATTTGTTGCGTTAATACAACGCCCTACTTCAAACGTGTTGCACAAAATCTCATGAGGTTTAACCCGGTACAAGTTTGGATGCTCAATTGCGTCAAATGCATCCAATATTGCCGTATTCCTGTTAAGGAAATCTTCAAAGGGTGTTGATAAATTTAATCTATCGGCATCTTCAGAAAACTTTGCGAGTTTCGCCATGGTTTGTGGAACATTCCAGCCTGCTTCTGGAATTGGGTAAACGAGGATTACATTGAATTTATCTGCTAATAATTCGATTTTTTCCACGTAAGCTTGCAGCACACGTTGGCGTCGTACTGGATCGTCGTAGGCTAAGTCTTCGTCTCTATTTTCAACTAAATCTATATACAAAGGTTTGCCACTTTCAATACCGTTCTCACTGTTTCTGAACCTGCCACCGTCCCAATAAAGCGTAAAACGAGATGTAATAATAACTGTTGGAATTCCGTCATTATTTACAAAATCCAACATATATTCATTGTATTCGCTGCATTTATGAGTTGGAGGTTTGTCTAATCTTGTGAAGCCGCTCAATCCAATGCAGCCCCAATAGGCAACGGCATAGGAGGATATATTCTCTTCTAATAGTAGTTTTTGCGCTTGATATGAAATTGCTTGGGAATGGCTGTCACCAATAAAGACTACATCAATTTTACCGTTCTGAATAAATTCAGAACATTCAGGTTTTGGGTGTGTTTCTATGTTGCCTTCGGGACGCAAAATACACTGCTCGTTTGGGTTTTTGTCGCTTTCGAAGTTTGAGTAATAAGCAACTGACGGGGNAAGCCTTTGCGGCAATCCATCTTGAAAATATCCGTACACTCNAAAAACAACAAAAGCAGCACCAACAAGGCTTGCTACGCCGAATACTGCTCGTTGTGTTCGCAATGCGGGTAGTGTGCGTTTGCGAAATGGGTGTTCAACATATCGCCAACTAAAATACGCTAGCACAAGTGATCCAATTGCGAGCGAAAGCATTAGCCACTGTTCAGGTGGGGCAATACTTCGAATGCGGGCAAACGCGAATAGTGGTTGGTGCCATAAGTATGCGCTGTAACTAATCAACCCAACACCCACAAATCCTTTTAGCGACAACAAGCGTGCCACCCAAGTTTCGCGTGTACCAAACATGATAATGAGTGCGGTACCTGTAACCGGTGCTAATGCGTACACAGATGGAAATGGCGTGGTTTCATCGTAGAAGAAAATTGCAAAGACGATCAGTGTAAGCCCGAAGGCGGATAGTATATTGTTCGATTTATACTGTTTAGCGTACAGTAAAAACGCACAAATAGATCCCGCCAACAATTCCCAGAAGCGCGAAAAGGTAAAGTAGAAATTTACTTCCGGTTTATTTCTCCACCCCCATTCGCTTAAAGTTAAACTAAGAAGTGAAAGTATCACGATGATGTAGAATACAGGGTTGCGCCCAAAGCGCCAAAGCAGAATTGAGAATATCGGGAACAGCATGTAGTATTGCTCTTCGACTGCCAAACTCCAAGTATGTAATAGCGGCTTTTCCTCTGCTGAGGCGGCAAAATATCCGGTTTCTGATAAGAACAGCAGGTTTGAAATGAAAATGGCGACGGCCACAAGACTTACGGAAAAATCCTTAAATTGTGATGGTAACATCCACATCCAAGCGAAAGGGATGCAAAGTAACATTACGAAAAACAAAGCAGGCAAGATGCGCCGCGCTCGCCGTTCGTAAAACCGCAAAATAGAAAATGTATCTTGTTCAAGTTCGTTGATAATAATGCTTGTAATGAGATAGCCGGATATTACGAAAAATATATCGACGCCAACATAGCCGCCGCTGAACATCGTAAAACCAGCGTGGAAAAAAATAACTGGTATAACTGCAACGGCGCGTAGGCCATCTATTTCGCGCCTGTATTGCATTTACTAGTTTTCCAATTGTGGTTTTCAGTCTGAAATATTGTTGGCATAAGGCGCAGTGCTTAACAATGCATAGTTGAATGTACTGCTTTTATACCATCTCAATTACCTGATCAGCGACCGCCCTCGTAACTGCTCTGAGCTCGATCGAATGCAGTTTTGTACCTTTATAGTATTTCTGAAAATATCTCTCGTTGCTCGGGTTAACGCAACCGGGCATTCCGCGCTTGAGATACTCTGAATGCATCCAGTTTTGAATGGTAGTTTGTCCCGCAGGGCGGGATTTCAGGAATTCATCGAAGTTTATCCCGCGCGAAAAGCGCTGGATGCCAGGACATCCTTCAAACCAAGCATTCCCAAACGTTAGCGACGGGCGACCAAGGATTGCGGCCTCAAGGGCTACAGTTCCCGTGATCGATGCTACAAAGCGCGAGCCAAGGATCAAATCCGCTGTGCTATTGTCTAGCGCAACAATATGTACGCCTTCGATTTTGAGGATCATTTCATAAAATGCGGGGCTACGACCAAGGTGACCATTCAGTCTTGGGGTGAACACCGAAGGATGCTCCTTCACCACAATTTTCATACTTGAGGGGATCAACGCGCGTAAATGTGCAATCGTCCGCATCTGGTCATGATAAACACCACCGTCGGGGTTGGTAGTGCGTTCTGGTTCATAGTGCAGTGGGAAATAAACGTAGTTTTCTGGCACCGTTTTTGAGGTTGCTTTGCTCAAAGCCTTGACCAGTTTTCGACGACGCCGAAGCGCAATACGTTTGCGGCGCGACAGCAACATTAGCACATAAGCGGCCTTTGTCAGCACTCGCTTTACCTGTTGCGAGGCCCCCACATCAGAGTCTCGAAGCTGTTGAATCTTCATATAGCGTGGCTCAAACGAATAGTTTTCCGGATTCGAAAACCCTTCGATGTATTTAGCGATCACGTCGTCAAACTGCTGAATAAACTCCGGATCCTTGGCTATTTCGGGGCTGTCAAAAAATGGCCCGTCAATATTTTTGCGCAGACAGATAATCGGCATTAACGACCAACTCGCAAAAACATAAACGGGTGTTCCAATGAACTTTGCCAACTCATATAAGACGTACCCAGACGCTGCGTGTGGCGACTCCGAATATAGTAGAAAGTCTGGCTTTAACGTTGCAAGCCGTTCCAGACCCCATACGACCAGTTCGTTAAAGAACACATCACGATCGACATTGCGGAAATTTTCATGCGGATCAGCACGATCCATTAGCTTGATCGCGCGCTCCTTGATGCGGAAGAATTCGTCCGAGAACCAAAAGTTAGGATACGTACCCGCATATTGTGCGTCGGGCGTTCTTCGGGTCTTTGTAAAGCTTTTGAACTTGGCTATTTCGGCGTCTGGAAAGCGTTGCTGTGCTTGCCCGTCCAACGTGGGATCGCCTAGCCAAAGCGAAGGTTCGGCAACACGGGCTTTCGCCAACTCGTCGGATAAATCGAACCACATCTGACGGCCGGTGGGGAAGTAAAAATACGTTTTCATATAGTTGCCTGTATTTGTTTTTTGCGTAATCGGCACGCCAGTGATTTATTCAATCTGTTTTGGCTATAATTTCTCTGGTTACTATACAAGACGATTTCGCTTAGCACATCAATATCCCGAGCGGTTTGGTGGCGAAGCCAAGCGCGCTCTTGCTAGGTACGCTTAACATCGACGGAATAGAACCCATCATTGTTCCAGATCGTGGCCGCAATGCGTCCGATTTTGTGTGCTGGTTGACTCATTTGTTTCTCCATTTTGAGTAAATGATAAGAGCGGAGCGCAAAGCCGTAAACCCTTGCGCTCCGTTTGAGAGCCTTCCGGCCCAAAAATCCCGCATGGTGCTGCCAACCCCAAACGGGCAAAACTCTATTGTTCGGCGTGTGTTGGCGGCGGCGAGTGTTCGACCATTCCATTAGATCGCGGCGGCGGTCTCGTCGATGAGGCCATCCCAGTAGTCATTATAGTTCCCGATATCGGGTGTTTGTTTCGCTAGATGCATGTCTTGCCCTTTCATTGGCGTTTCCATGCTCCTGTCTATGACGGGTGTTCCATCCACAAAAAACAACAATAAAATGGTCGATATTTTATTGTTTATTGGTTGTCTTTTAGTGCGTTGAACAGCGGGGCAGTAATCCGGCGGATTGTTTCGTCACTCATAGTAGTCGGGCGAACTGACAGGCCTTTTGCATTATCTGAGAGCCATTCCCGGATTAAAGGATAATGAGATTTTGAAGAAAGCTGAATATTTATTCGATTGTCAGCATGAAGAGCGCGAAAGGCTTGTTCAACTTCTTTCTTAACGGTCGGTCGACCGCGATTTGGAGGCTCGTGAACTTTTGGGGATGTATGAACAATAGAAACTGGTTTTGGTGGTATTTTCACCACGGCTTTCGAATCCAGAAATGTTTGCGTTTTTCTTGCAGTGATTAAGCGCACCTCAACGAACGAAAGGCTTTCATGGGTGATTTTGTTCTTATGCCAATCCAACTTTCCATTCCAAACTCGCGGGGATAGTTCGATTGGGATTGCCCCATGCGTACGTGGTGCTTCGAATGCGAACCCACGCAGTGCGCCTCTTCTGATGTGGTGCATGAGTTGGTTTTCACATTCGGCCCAAATTTGGCTCCGTTCATCAGNTATAGGTTTTGCTGCCGCAAATGCTTTCATGAACAACGCGTTGCCAAGTACGCCTTCTGCTTGAGATGCCTCGGCGCTTTCCATAAAAGCACCCATCGCTTTCTTGTTCTGTGATTCCTTCCAGCGTTCGCGTAATTCCTTCGGCGCAAATGTGATTTGAGCGTTAGTGATTTCGGTAGGGTAGGGTAACCCTTACCTTACCTTACCTTACCTTACCCTAAGAAACACCATGACAAACACCTTTTTGCGGTCGATGATCTCATAGCACACTATGATATGTCGGAAATCGATCACCACATTCACTTGCCAAGAGGCCGCCCGGAACAGGCGATTTACCAAATTGTTAGACGGGAGAAAATCGACTTAATCCTAATGGGATCCGTTGTAAGAGTGGGAATTCCAGGACTCTTTATTTGCAACACCGCTGAAACAGTACTGGGGTCGGAGAGGTGCAGTATTCTCACCGTCAAGCCGAACGGTTTCGAAACGCCTGTTTCGCTGCCAATAGAGTCGCCTGCCGCATAAGTCGCCTGCCGCATAAAAGGTGTGGATTATATTCAAAGGTAACGCGGCCACCACGAAGGGAGATTTTGATCCGTTCGCCTCGACCTCGGTCAAGGTCGCGCCAAGGCGTTGTAACTCGGCGCTCGACAAAAACTGCTCGCGTTTCGTTTCACGGTATTTGTTTGCAAACCATGAGAGGAGGGCGTGTGCTGCCATGCAGGTGGACCGATCCACGGTGCGCTATCAATCGAAATGCCCTGATGACAGTGGTCTGCGCGATGAGAGCTATCCCTATTCGCGCATTTCACACCACAAATGAATCCACCCATAAAACTGAGTATTCAGAAAATTAGACCGCTTCAAGGTTGGGTTCATGCTGTGAACACAGTTTGGGCGGGCCATCTAGGACGGAAGTTCCCTCGTTATGTTGACTCAACTGGTGCCCCAGTTACGGACGCAACTCGGTTTCCTATACAAATATTACGCAATTTGGAGGTGCTCTGAAACCAAGCCAAAAAATACCAGGTGATGCTCTGAAGTAGCGCGGATGATTTTGATTGATGATCTTTCGATACTAAGTGGGCTGGCCGTTCTCTTCAACATAGCGTCGTCTGATAATGCGGTATGATTCATTCCGGCAGAGCGCCGGACTTTCGAACTTCGTTGCGCAGCGCCTATTTGTCCCGTTGGAATATCCAGTCGTGATCCGGATGGTTCTGGAATCGCCAATTTCGACGCGGTCCGGCCATCACATTGAGATAGTACATTTCGTAACCATACGGAACACCGCAGGGGTGGTGGCCTTTGGGAACCAACACTACATCGCCGTCGGAAACCGCCATCGTTTCGTCCAATTCACCGTCCTCGGTAAATACGCGTTGGAAGCCGAAACCTTGCGATGGGTTCAGGCGATGATAGTAAGTTTCTTCCAAGTAGGTCATTTCGGGGAAATTATCTTCGTCATGCCGATGCGGTGGATAAGATGACCAATTGCCACTTGGTGTGAAAACTTCGGTCACGAGTAGGCTGTCGGCGACATCCCGGTTTTCCATGCCGATGTTATGAATATAACGGGTGTTCCCGCCTTTGCCTCGCTTTTCAAGATCAATGCCTTCAGGCCCGATGATTTGCGCTTCATGCNGNCCGNNNCCNGGAGCNGTGCAAACGGCCAGTGTACATGCAGTGGTCGCCGTNGCNGTCCATTCATTCCCGTTAGGGATATAGACGCAGTGTGGTGGTTTGCGTTCAAATACGCTCATGCGGTCACCCAACTCGCCGAAATCCTTGCCCGCGCCGCTAATCTCGGCTTTTCCTTCAACCAACACTAAAATTACTTCGGTGTTTCCAGTCTGCTCGGAAACGGTATCACCGGCCTTCAGGCGATACAGGCCAAAGCCCACATAGCCCCACCCTGCGCTTTTGACCGTAATGTCGTGAACTTTCCCAGTGGTACCGACAGGTTTGCGTAGCAGATTAGCCATTAATATTCACCTTTATCCAAACCGGCCGATCGGGCCATTTCCTTTAATGCCTTCAAACCCATAGTCTGGTATTCAAACGGGTTTCGAACAGCTGGGTCTTGCTCGGCTTCAATCACCACCCACCCATCATAGCGATGGTCTGCCGCGGCTTGCATGACAGGCTGAAAATCCACGCCGCCTTCAGGATCGCCAGGAACCGTAAACACACCGCGACGAACACCCTCAAGGAAAGACAGCCCATCCGCCACCACCTGGGCTTGGATTGTAGGTCGGACATTTTTTGCATGCAAATGCCCTACGCGATCCATGTATTTTTTTGCAAGCTTCTTCGGATCGACACCTGCAAACCAAGCGTGTCCGGTATCGAGCAACAATTGGGTAGCCGGACCTGTGTTAGCCATAAACGCATCAATCTCGGCTTCAGTCTCGACGATTGTCCCCATATGGTGATGATATACAAGGACCACCCCTTGATCGTCGCAGAATTGGGCAATGGCCTCCACATCCGCACCAAAATCAGCCCACTGCTCATCTCGCAATATAGGGCTTTCACTTAGTGGTAGATCATCCCGCCCATGAATAGCGTTGGATGTTTCACAAACAATACAAACCTTGCAGCCCATGGCCTTGAGCAAGTCAAGATGTGGTTGAATCGCTACCTTCTCGTCCGCAACCGAACGTGTAAGTAGATTCAAAGAGTGCCATCCCGAGACGAACCGTAGCCCATGAGGTAATAGGGCTGCGGTTAACGCCTCGGGTTCGATGGGCATCTTGTGGCCCTTTTCAATGCCATCGAATCCTATTTCACCCGCTTCACGCAGGCATTGTTCCAGCGAAATTTCTGCGCCAAGGCTATGGTCATCATCATTGGACCAAGCGATTGGGTTTGTTCCGTAAAGTATCATATCGAAATATCCGTATCAGTCAGCTTTACGCTGGTTTTTTAGTTGTTTTTCATAGTTAGATCGGGCGGAATTAACCGCTGAGCGAGAGGAAACTTCGGGCACGGCGACATTCCACCATGCGCCGCCCTCTTCCGTTGTGGGCATTGGGTCAGTATCGATCACGATGACGTAGGATCGGGTTGCCTCGCGTGCCCGCAGCATTGCCTCTTCCAACTCAGCAATATTGTCAACCTTTTCGGAAATTGCGCCCATCGCGCCCGCATGCGCGGCAAAATCGATATCGGATGGAACTGCATGGCGAGCAGTATCAAGTAAATTATTAAAACTCTCCGCGCCCGTGCTGACCTGCAAACGATTAATACATGCGTATCCACGGTTATCCAGCACAACCGTAATGATCTTATGACCAAGCATAACACTTGTCGCTAGATCAGAGTTCAGCATCATGTACGACCCATCACCAACCAACACGACGACCTCCCGATTTGGATACGCCATTTTCACACCCAATCCGGCAGAAATTTCATAGCCCATGCAAGAAAACCCGTACTCCACATGGTATCCGTTCGGCTTGGCTGATTTCCAAAGCTTATGTAATTCGCCAGGCAAACCGCCAGCCGCACAAACGACGATTGCGTCTTCATCGACGCTGCGTTGTACTGCACCAATAACCTGAGCGTCTGTGGGAAAAGCATTCGCCTCTGGCGCAGCCGTTCCAAATTCGACCACGTTCATCCATGTTTCTTTCAGCGAGGTATCAAGGTCGGTTGCCTTGTAGTCTCTCAACCCCGTCGATAGTTCTTCGAGGCCAACTTTAGCATCAGCNATTAACGGCAACGCATTNTGCTTATGACTGTCGTATGGAGATATATTGAGNGCAAGAATNCGNCGTGANGGGTTCTGAAATAGAGACCAGCTCGCCGTAGTGAAATCTTGAAACCGTGTTCCTACGCCGATCACCAGGTCGGCTTTCGCCGCAACAGAGTTTGCCGCTGACGATCCGGTTACGCCGATTGACCCCAAGTTTAGTGGATGATCCCANGGCAAAGCCGACTTGCCTGCTTGTGTTTCTGCGACGGGGATTCCATGTTTTTCGGCAAACTTCATTAGCGTGTCAGTTGCTGCGGAATAGTGTACGCCTCCTCCAGCGATAATTATTGGGTTCGTGGAGGTCTGAATCGCATCTACCGCCAACTTCAGCTCCGTTAAATCTGGATGGGGGCGACGTTGCCGCCAGATTTTCGGTGTAAAGAAGGTTTCTGGCCAATCGAACGCCTCTGTCTGCACGTCTTGACAAAACGCCAGCGTAACCGGCCCGCACTCCGCGGGGTCGGTCAATGTTGCCATAGCTCGAGGCAATGCAGTCAAGAGCTGTTCGGGGCGTGTAATGCGATCAAAATACCTGCTTACAGGTTTGAAGCAATCGTTTGCACTTATCGTACCGTCATTGAAATTCTCAATCTGCTGCAACACCGGGTCTGGCGCGCGATTGGCAAATATATCCCCCGGAATAAACAAAACCGGAAGACGATTAACATGCGCCAATGCAGCGGCAGTGACCATGTTCAGCGCACCAGGCCCGATTGAGGATGTAACTGCCATAGCTCGTTTACGATTATGTGCCTTGGCATATGCGATCGCCGCATGCGCCATTCCCTGCTCGTTGTGGCCACGCCATGTTGGAAAATTATCCCCGGCCGTGTGAAGAGCTTCGCCAATTCCGGCCACATTTCCATGACCGAATATTGCCCAGCAACCTTCCAAAAACCGTTCCCCTTGATCGTTCATCTGGACCGATAGATATCGCACCATTGCCTGAGCAGCTGTTAGTTTAATCGTTTTCATTTGCGTTTCCATTACGGGCTGTGTCCCAAGTTTCACAGAGATCACGATATTTGTGAGCCATGTCTGCAACGGCTTCATTGTCTGTTATAGCGCCTGACAACCACGATTGTGCGGCATCCGCGAAAATCGTACGTCCGACCGCAAATCCTTTAACGAGATCATGCTTGGCAGCCACCTCAAAGCTAGCTTGGAGATCCTTTTGAGAGGCTTCCAGCCCAAGAACCACAACCCCGCGACACCAAGGGTCATTCTTCGCAATTGTCTCGCAAGTGATTTGCCATGCCGCATCGTTCATCATTGGCTCCAGCTTCCACCAATCTGGATAAACACCAAGATCATAGAACCGTTGGACTAGTTTGGCAGAAGTTGTGTCATCGCATAGTGCAACTTTCGATGGGATTACTTCTAACAGAAATTCCAGCTTATTCCTGCGTGAGGCTGCAAACAACCGCGTGATAACATCTTCCTGCTGCGCCTTCGTTTCGGCATCGTCATCTGGATGGTAAAAGCAAAGTACCTTAACCACATGTTCAACAGGCCACTCGGACAAGCCTCCAAAGTCTGGGCCAATCTCGGGTTCCAGCGTCAGCGGCCGTGACCCCGGCCATTCAACCGGATGTCCAATCCACAGACCGCTTCCCGCCGCATTGTAAAGTGCTTCGCGCCCCAAACGGCTGTCACACAATATGCCATAACCGGGTTTTCCTTTTGCAACTTCATGCGCTGCGGCTAAACAAAGCAATTTGAATTTTCCTATCTTTTCCGGCGATGCCCCGGCCATTTGCTCAAGTTGCATCCGGTGATCAAAAGCAAACACCCGCATTGTCGACCAATCCCCCGTGCGATTGGTCGACCAATGGATTTGCTCTAACGATTCATCTTTGCGCAAAGCCTTATTCTGAATGCCCGTCTCAAAGAAATATTGCAATTCGTCCCAGCTTGGATAGGCGGGGGTACAGCCGTGACGGCTGACCGCAAATGCGCCGCAAGCATTTGCGTATTTCAAGCTGGTTTGCCAGTCTTGATTAGTTAACCAACCTTTAAGAAGGCCGCTCATGAAGCCGTCTCCGGCACCAAGTACATTGAACACTTCGATTGGAAAGCCGGGGCCGCTCAAACCCTTATCAAGACTGTCTGGAATTTCACCGATAAAGGCACTTGCGCCCATTGGTCCACGTTTACAAACCAGTACGGCACCACTAACTTCTCGCACTTTACGCAACGCCATTATTGTGTCGGTTGTACCTCCAGCTATGTGGAACTCCTCTTCCGTGCCGACAATAAGGTCGAACAGATGCAGTGAGGACAACAACTTGGCTGTAACCGCATCCGAAGCAATAAACCGGTTTTCGCCGTCACCGTGGCCCGAAAGACCCCAAAGGTTGGGACGATAATCAATATCGAGCGCAGTTTTAGCCCCGTTCTCGCGCGCCAGTGCAAGCGCTTTCATGACTGCGGCCTCTGTGTTTTTATGACTGAGGTGCGTTCCGGTAACTGTCACACAACGCGTATCAGCGATAAATTCAGGGTCTATGTCGTTCTCACACAACGCCATATCCGCACAATTTTCGCGGTAAAATATCAACGGAAACTGCTCTTGATTTCTGATCCCTAGCAGAACCAGCGCCGTCAGTCTTTCGGGATCGGTTTTAACGCCGCGCACGTCGACACCCTCGCGGTTTAACTGCTCCCGAATAAACCTGCCCATATGTTCGTCGCCGACACGTGTGATCAAGCCGGACTTTAGACCTAGCCTCGCAGTACCGGCGGCAATATTGGTGGGCGAGCCACCAATATACTTGTTGAAAGACGCCATATCCTCCAGCCGACCGCCAATTTGCGCGCCATATAAATCAACCGAACTACGGCCAATTGTAATGACATCAAGCATTTATACAGTCCCTCCGAGTGAGCCTTCGAGGGTTGCGAGTTCCTGACCACCAGCCATCATATCTTGTAATTCCTCCGGTGTTATCTCGCCACGTTTCGCAGTGCCAAGGGTCTTTCCTCGATTCAAAACTGTAAATCGATCTCCAACCGCCATCGCATGTCGAACATTGTGGGTAATAAAAACCACAGCGATACCTTGGGCGCGAACCTTGTCAATATTTGCCAGAACGTTGGCGGTTTGGCGTACACCAAGGGCCGAAGTTGGTTCGTCAAGGATCAACAATTTGGCACCAAAATATACCGCTCGCGCAATGGCCACAGTTTGACGCTCACCACCGGACAGCGTGCCAACAGCTTGACCGGGTTCACGCAGGTTAATGCCCATTTTTTTCATTTCGGACATTGTGACTTCATTTGCTTTCTTGAAATCCATGATGCTAATTGGACCAAATTTTTTGATAGGCTCGTTTCCCATCCAAAAATTGCGTGCAACCGACATCAAGGGGATCATCGCCAGATCCTGATAAACAGTGGCAATGCCTGCGTTCATTGAATCGCGGGGGCTGTCGAATCTCATTTCTTTACCCTCAAACAGGATCGTGCCTTTGGACGGTTTATGCACTCCCGACATGGTCTTGATGAAAGTGGACTTTCCTGCACCATTGTCCCCAAGAAGACAGTGGCATTCGCCGGGAAGTACATCAAACGAAACGCCGCCCAACGCAATAACCGCGCCGAAGTGTTTCTCGATATCTTGCATTTCTATCAGAGGAGCAGTCATTAGCGTTCTCCTGTTATCAAACGGCGAATGTAGGTGTTCAAAATAACCGCCAGAATAAGAATGGTCCCCAGAAACACGCGGAACAACGAACTTTCGGCGCCCGAGAAGAACAGGCCCTGCTGCACCACCCCGAAGATCAAAGCACCAAGGGCCGCCCCGACAACGGAGCCATAACCCCCTGTCAGTAGTGCGCCGCCGATAACGACGCAGATGATAGCTTCGAATTCTTTGAGCAAACCACGGTCGGCAGCGGCGGAACCGAATTCCATCACCTGTGCTGTAGCAAAAACGGTGGCGGTAAACGCTGTGAACATGAACATCAGCATTTTAACACGGTTCACGGGAACACCCACGTAGCGTGCTGCCTGTGCATCCCCGCCTGCGGCAAAGATCCAATTGCCAAAGCGGGTTTTGGTTAGCAGCCATTGGCCGAATATGATCAAACCTAACGCCCATACCACCAGCATCGGTACGCCTTCAACAACGGGTTGGCCCATACGGCTACCCCGCGTGAACGTGTCGATCATTCCGATATCGGCAAACCACTGGAACAGTCCTTTCAGGATTGTTCCGCCAAATAGCGGTGCTAACCAATCCCCCTCAGCGGCACTTTTTACGCCTCCGATGATAGTTTTTTGCGTCGTTGTAATTGATAACCAGATGGTCATACCGCGCAGAATGTAAAGGAAAGCGAGTGTCACGATAAAGCTGGGCAAGCCGGTTTTGATAACCAGAAAACCGTTAAGCGCACCAAGGGCGACACAAATGACGAAAGCCACTATAATGGCAGCCCACACCGGCCACCCCCATTGCACAGACAAAATCGCGATGACGATACCTGCGAACCCAATCATCGAGCCTACGGACAAGTCAAATTCCCCGGCGATCATCAGTAAACTAGCGCCCACTGCGATTATAGCAAACTGCGCCGATACAACGGTCCAGTTCTGGATGCCTTTAGGGCCGAACATGCCGCTATCGCCAGCAATCATTAAGAAGAAAACAAAAACCAATATGGCCCCTGCAATCGCTCCAAGTTCGGGCCGGATCATGGCTCTTCGAAGCTTAGAGACTTGCTTTATTCGCTCGTCAGCCATGGCAACCTCGTTATTAAAGTAGCACTGAAAAGGGCGACACGTTCGCGCCGCCCTTGGTAAGGGTATTTAGCGGTAGACGCCCGCAAATTCCTCAACAAAGGAAATGCTGTCTTTGGTGATGTAACCCGGACCGGAATTTATGCTGCCCGACTGAAGAACACCATAACGCACAAGGTTGGTCAGAATGACAACCGGCATATACCCTTGCAGGAATGGCTGCTGGTCAATCGCAAAGGCGATCACGTCAGATTTGATAGCATTCGCAATTTCATCCGAAAGATCGAACGTTGCGAAGAATATTTCGCCCGATAAGCTTTCAGCGTCTAGCGCGGCCAAAGTCGGGTGCGCAGAGGTTGGACCAAGTGTTAGAACAGCACCTGTATCAGGGTTAGCAGATAAGTACGCGATCACTTTGTTCTTGATCTCGGCAGGGTCTTGACCCGAATCAATCATGCTTGCACCAACATCGGCGCCTATTGCATCAGCGAAACCGCTGCACCGCTCAACCGAAGCAGGGTTGGTGATGTAATGGTTTACACACAGGAACGAAGTAACACCCGCTGCTGCTGCGCGTTTACCGGCGCCAAAGCCCGCATCATATTCAGGCTGACCAACGTGCAACAAAGCACCCAATGCTTCCGATTGCGCTTGTGTACCGGAGTTAATTGTAATCACCGGAATGCCCTGATCTACCGCATCTGCGACTGGCCCGGACAGAACGTCAAAGTCGGCGATTGTCAGAATGATACCATCTGGATTGGAGGCGACAGCTTGCTCGACAATACGTGCCATATCAGCCAGGTCGCCTGTTGGAGGATTGCGGTATTCAACCGTAACATCCATTTGGTCGGCAGCAACTTTGATTGCATTTTTGATCGTGTTCCACCAGCTGTCGCTATCTGGTGCATGGCTGATCAAAACGAACCGTTCCCCTTCAGCTAAAGCTGCGGTTCCGAAGGATGCCGCCAGAGTTGCGGCAGTTAAAACCGCCGTTAATGTCTTTTTCATTTTATTTCTCCCTAAGTTTAAATTTGTCTGCTCATGGCTCCATTCCTGCACCGGTCAGGCGCGGCAAAGGGAATCACAATCTTGCCTTCAGCAGGTGGAATATTTATTCTATTGGTGCGAATAGCAACTATTATTTTCTAATTTGTGGAAGAATTCCGGCGCGTGCCCACTGCGACAGCCAAAGTAATGGCCAAAGACAACGGCGCCGACAGCGCACGAAAAGCCCCCACATCGACCTCGGAAACCATCAAAGTTTGAGCGCCAAGATTGTGAAGTGGGCTGTTTAAAGCATCGGTTATCGCAACAATTTTATTACCTTGTGCATTTGCAAAAGTTGCAAGGTCCAGCGTTTCTTGTGTGTACGGAGCGAAGGTAATTGCGATCAATATGTCGTTAGTCCTGATCGCGTGGCGCAGATCCAGATTCCCAACTTTACTGTGCAGCATTGCTGGTACATCCATTTTTTCAAAGGCGTAAGCAAGATATGCGGCGACGGGAAAAGCTCGGCTAAGACCTATAATATGAATCATCGAAGCATCTGTCATCGTAGTAACAACGTTTTGCAAAACCTCCGGATCCACACAATTCGCAAGGTTTTCAAGCGAGGAACGCCCAGCATCTACAAATTCTGCCAACAAAGCCGAAGGGGACTCCTCCCCACTGGAACGCAGATTCTCGATTCGGGTCGCATAGTCTGGCCAGCGTTGCGAGTAGTTTTCCCGAAACATGCGCTGCATCGCTGAATAACCACTAAATCCCATTAATTGGCAGAATCTCATAAATGCGGAAGGCTGGACCCCCGCAGCTTTCGAAAGCTCGGCAACCGTTGAAACAGCGATACGGTCCGAATTTCTTGCAACATAATCCGCACATTGCCGAAGTCGCTTTGGCAACCCATCTGTAATTTCGATTAGACGGATTTGAAATTCTTCCATCGAATTCGGAGGATCCAGTTTTGTCATCCAACTTCCTTCTTTTAACTTGACAGCGATACCGTTCATCAGCATTCCATTGTATAGAATATTCATTCTATTTTGAGTCGCGACGGGAGTCTATAAAAATGAACGAGCTTGGTATCGGCCTTATAGGCACAGGATTTATGGGCAAAACGCATGCGTTAGCCTTTGGCTCAGTGAAGGCGGTTATGGGAGATCTGCCCACCCCCCGATTAGAATTATTGTGCGACACGCCCTTGGATCGCGCACAGGAGATGGCGACTCAATTTGGGTTTGAGCGCGCGACTGACGATTGGAAGTCCGTGGTGAATGATCCACGTGTGGACATTGTTTCGATCACTACCCCCAACCACCTGCATCACGAAATAGCGCTGGCGGCAATCGCTGCTGGAAAACATGTATATTGTGAAAAACCATTGTCTGTTGGCGTAGAGCTTGCCACCTTCTTGCATGAGCAGAATAAATACTTCTATGATTTGACGCAGCGGGAGATTGATACGTATCGGTT
>JAESQH010000074.1 GCA_016765235.1 Paracoccaceae bacterium | reverse complement strand
CCACGGGCCCGAACATCAATAGCACGCCCAAAAACAGGTAAGTGTAGGAGAACACGTCCGTCCAGTGTAGGCGGCCACGTCCGCGCCGTGCGGTGATCAGCGATTTGAGAGTGCTGGGTTGGGTTGATGTATCAGCCATTGTCTCGGGCCCTCGTTGCTGCAAGTTGGGTGATTGTCAACACGAACAGGACCAGACCAAGCACGATTGACGCTGCCGACGCGAGGCCGAAGTTACGTACCGGCTCTGTGAACCCTGTATTGTAGATGTATTGTACTATGAATTGCGTCGCAGTGCCGGGTCCACCGCCGGTCAGCACGAAGACTTCGTCGAAAATCTGCACGCCTTTGATTAGTGCCAGCACAACTACCACCAACAGGTTAGGCCACAAAAGAGGTAGGGTGATCCGCCAGAACACACGTTCTTTCGAGGTTCCGTCCATCTCCGCGGCTTCGTATAAATCGGGTGGAATGGCTTGAAGCCCTGCCAGAAGTATTAACGTATAAAAGCCCATGTGCGCCCAGATGGATACAAATACCGCCCAGAACATCGACCATTCCGGACTAACAAAAAACAGGATTTTGTCCAACCCGACGGAAACCAAAAAGGCGTTCAGAATGCCGTCGCGAAGCAAAATCCATTTCCAGATCAGCGCAACAACCACTGGCGAGAGCAGCACAGGGAAGAAAAACACAGCACGGAAAAAGCCGCGCCCGCGGATTTCGCGGTTAAGAATAAGCGCCGTAATCATTGAAAACAGTACAAGGAATGTCACCTGAAATACGGTGAAAGTCGCGGTGTTATATAAGCCCTTCCAGAAACGGTCTTCGCGACAGGTTATGGGGTCGCCAAAGGTCTCGCAGTCCAGAAGGAAACCATATTGTTCGGTGCCCGTGTATACTCTGTCAGACAAGAAAAGGTCTGTGCCACCGGTAAACGAAAAAGCGAAATTAATGAAAAGGGGGATTACGACAAACAGCCCGAAGAAGGCCAAGTTAGGTAACAGGAATATCCACGGCATTCCCCTTACGCCGACGATCCGTTGTATGAACGATAGGGGGATTTCGAATAAACGGAAAAATTGATGCACCAGCCATGCCGCAGCGCCCGCGAGGCGATCCGAGATTTTGATCTTGTCTGTCAAATTGGCCATCTAGACTTTCTCCGCTTTCGTGAAGGTTAGGTCGGCCCCAAGTGGGCCGACCCGATATGCAACTATTAGCGATTAAGTTCCGCTAGCTGATTGGCCACATCTTCTTCCATGCGTGTGTAGGCTTGCTCCAATGTCAGCTCGCCAACGATTGCTTCGTTCAGACGCGAAATCAGGGCATTGAACATCACGCGGTTGTTTTTGTAGCCTTGCAAATCAAATGCAGTCTGCGAGATTGTCGGAACGGCAGCCGAGAATGTTTCAAGTGCATGCTTTGCCCTTGGATCATCCGTAGCAAATTCGACACCGCCCGTTGCCAGTCCAAGGTGGCCCGGAATGAACAATGTTTTACCATAGAATTCGGCAAGGTTTTCCTCTTGTGCAAGGAAGTCCATCAGTTTGCCGACTTCTTCCGGGTATTTGGTATCCTGCAAAGCTACAAGCGCTGCGCCACCGGGCATGCCCGTGCACGCGGCGTCGCCACAAGGCGCAGGTACAGCCCACCAGTCAAACGCATCGCCGATTTTGTTTGCGAACTGCGGGATCTGCCAAGAACCGGACATGTAGAACACGACCTGTCCGTTGGCGAAATCTTCGTTTGCACCCAGATATGTTGAACCGGAAACGGAGCCCCACAATTCTTTCGACATGGTGCCGTCCTGATGCCAATCATACAGACGCTGAGCCATTTTTTTCAGGCCATCGTCAACCAATGCAGGGTTGCCGTCGGCGTCAAACATCTTGGCGCCCATCGCAATCGCCGGACCGGCAACACGGTGACCCGAACGGTCCCACGCCATCGGAATTGGAATGTCGAGTTTGTCTGCAACAATAACCACAGCCGTTGCCCAGTCATCCCATGTTGCACCGTCGCCCGGCATCGTTACTTCGGCCTGTTCAAACAACGTTTTGTTAACATATGGACCAGTTACCGTAAGCTGGGTCATGAAACCCGAGATGCGATCGGAATCCGGAGCTAGCCAGTCCAGGAACGGGCCAAAACTGGTTTCCCAATATTCGGTGTCAGACACATATGGCGTCAAGTCGAGGTAGTATTCCGACAGGCCACCAAGATCGGTAACACGTGCAAGATCAGGGCCAGCGCCCGCGGCTAGCTGAATAGGAAGCGATTCAAGAACCGCCTTGTAAGGCACAACGTCAAGCACAACGGTGATGTCAGGGTTATCGGCCTCGAAGCGGTCGAGGATCGTCTGCATCACTTCGCCTTCGCTGCCGTCATTGTACCACATCATCCGTAGCTCGGTCTGCGCGAGGGCAGAGCTTGCCATCAGCGCGGCTGCTACCGACGTTACTGTCAGTAGCGCTTTAAGATTAATCGTCATTGGTTTCCTCCCAGAAATTTTCAATCTATCCATTATTCTGCCCGTAGGTTTCGGGCAGATCCTTCCCGTGACCTTGTAGGTCCAGTTCCAGAACCGAATTCACATGATCGCGCATCGCGCTGGCCGCCCCTGAAGGGCTGCCAGACCGAATTTCTTTAATTATCCTTAGGTGTTCTTCAAAAGCCCGTTGTGATCGTTTGGGGATGGCCGCCATCATCGTGTATCTTTGGCGATCAACATGTCCTTTGATCGAATGGGTTATTTTCCAGGCACGCGGCATATCGGCGAGTCTGGCCAGTTCTGCATGAAATGCCTCGTCTTGAACGAAAAATGTCGCGTAATCGTCCAGTTGCGCGGCGCGTTCCTGAACCGCCATGATCGATTCAAGCGAGCTTAGATCCGCTTTGGCATTCGCCNAATTGCGCACCACTGCCGATTCCAGTGCAGCCCTTATGAGTACCGCCTCGAGAAGTTGTGCACTGTCGAATTCTGCAACAATATTGCCAACCTGCGGACGGGTGGTAATCAACCCCTCGGTGGCGAGTTGTTGAAGGGCAACGCGAAGGGGCGTGCGGCTGATCTTTAACTTGCTGGCAAGCGGCGCTTCACTGATCCTTGTGCCGGGCGGAAGTCTGTTGTCGACAATTCGCGCCCGCAGATAATCGTAAACCTGTGGTGCGATCGACGCAGTATGATCGATATCGGAGGATGGAAGGGGCGTTTTCTTGATCATTGCACTACCCTTCGGTTCAAACCAGCGATAACCCCACGGATTTCCGCAAGCCCTTTGAGGCGACCAACAGCCGGATACCCAGGTTGAAAACCAGCCGTCAGATCCGAAAGGAGTTCTTGCCCGTGATCTGGGCGCATTGGAATTTCGGCATCTGGGCGATTTTCCCGACGGCGTCGCGATTCTTCTTTGAGCAAAACATCAATGACGCCAACCATGTCGACCTGACCGGCCAAATGTTCGTCCTCGAAAAACGAGCACGGTTTCGTTTCACTATCGCGCGTAAGATTGCGAAGATGAACAAAGTGGATTTTGGAGGCGAAACGGCGGGCAATCTCGACACAATCATTGTTTGGGCTTACGCCCAAAGATCCGGTGCAAAGCGTCATGCCAATCGAGGGGCTGTCGACCGCGTCCAATACATGCGCATAATCTTCAAGCGTTGACATAACACGTGGAAGTCCAAGTAAGGGAAACGGCGGATCGTCTGGGTGACAACACATTCGCAATCCCAGTTTTTCGGNGGTTCCGGCAATTTCAGACAAAAAATCAATGTGATTTTGCCGTAACTGATCCGCATCANCATCTGAATAAGCAAAAAGGGCTTCCCGCATCCCTTCCAACGTCCACGTTTCAGCGGCCCCTGGCAATCCGGCGACAACGGCATGTAGCAACGCAGCCTCTTCAGCTTCGGTAATATTGTTGAAATAGTTTGTTGCTGCTTCGATTGTTGCGGCATCATAGTCGTCTGCGGCGTCTTCGCGTTTAAGAATGAAACAGTCGAACGACGCAAATACAGTTAGATCAAAACGCATTGCCATGCCGCCATTTGGCAAGGGCCAACGCAAGTGCGTCCTTGTCCAATCAAGGACAGGCATGAAGTTATAACAAACTGTAAATATTCCGGCTTCTGCCAGCGCTTCCAAGGATGCCCGATAGGCCTGAACATGGGCGTGATAATCCGCGCCCTTGGTCTTGATGGTTTCGGATACTGGCAGGCTTTCGACCACTTCCCAAGCTAACGCGCCACCCGACCCATCGCGAATTTCTTCCTGCCGTGTCCTGATACTTTCGATCGTCCATGGGACGCCCGCGGGAATGTGATGAAGTGCCGTCACAATACCGCTGGCACCCGCTTGATGTGCAGTTGCCAAGTTCACACGGTCTTCAGGACCAAACCATCGCCAAGTGTTTTTCAAAAAACTTTCATCCTGTCATTTCGTATCAGTGCACTAGTATACCAATCGGGATTTTGTTGCAATTGTTTTCTCTACGTGGTCCAATTTTTTGCAGTACCACACCGACCGTTACCGGGGGGCGTGCCATCTAAAAGCCTTCACATAGCGCATTTACTGATCTAAGCCTTGGCACTGAATAGACGCGAAACCACTAATAACTGGAGAAAAAATTGCGCGAACGTCTTAAAAAATTGTTTGAATTTGAGGCCCACCCGATCTCTCTGAAACCGGAGGAAGCCAAACTAGTATCCGGATCGTCATTTCAACAAATTACGTTTTCCACGACTTCCGGCGAAGAAATTCGAGCGTTTTATACCACGCCGAAAGGCACGGGCCCGGCACCGGCGATTCTATACATTCACGCGCACGGTGGCCGATACGACATCGGTGCCGATGAACTTCTTAACGGTAGACCCGCGTTGAAAGGTCCGCTGGGGCAGGTATTTTACGACATGGGTTATGCGGTTTTGTGTATCGACTTACCCGGATTTGGCGACCGCGCCGACAAATCCGAAAGCGCACTCGCAAAAGAAGCATTGTGGTATGGCAAGTCGTTGGCGGGCCAGATGATGGGGGAACTTAAATCCGCATTTGACTGGCTATCTGCACAAAATGGCGTTGACCCTTCGAAGATTGGTGTATTCGGAATATCTATGGGTGCAACTTTCGGTTATTGGCTGGCAGCGGTCGAACCGCGTATTGCCGCAGTAGCGCACTTATGCTGTTTCGCGGATTTTGAGGAGCTGATCAAAACCGGTGCGCATGATTTGCACGGCATATACCTAACAGTACCGGGCCTACTAAACGTTGCCTCGAATAGCGAAATCGCCAGTCAAGTCGCGCCGAGACCACAATTTGTGGGCATCGGAGACCAAGATCCTCTTACGCCCCCACAGGCCATTGACCTCGCCCTTGATAAACTCCGCGCGGCTTACGAAAACTCGTTGAATCACCTGACAATTCATAGAGAGTCACATGTAGGTCACGAGGAAACCCCCCAAATGCGCAAAGCGGTTCTGAAGTTTTTTAAATTGAAGCTTGGCTAGGTGTTTGATCCAAGAGTTTGAAAGCTGTTGGAATGCCGGAAAACAAAAAACTATCAAGCATTTGAATGCGATCGAGCGGCTTGAGCTTGACGGGCTTCAAAAAGTGGTCGGCAGTTAATTGTTNACCGACAAACCGCCAATGCGCGACGATGTCATTGGTATTATGAAGGAAAAGCTGAAACTCAAGCAACACGGTACAATTTCAGAACGGATTATCGTTAAAATTAGATCTTTTATTGAAACTTTTATCGATGGTGCCGATTAGCGCATTTGAAGTCTAAGAGTAACTTCGGAAATACCGCTGAAACTTCACGAAATTATTATAACAAAACACAATTTTTAAAATATTTTCGCGCTGGGGCATCTATTAGATATAGAAGCGCAATCCCCCCAAGGTCCTCAAAGAAGAGTGTAGGATTCGGACTAGAGATAACGTTTCTTTCGAAATCCAAGAACAGCTAAATCGCTTTTACTATTAATATTGTCGATGTCACCATCTGCTCATCTCCCCCGAATAGCCGCTTTACGAAGTTTAGATTATATGTTCGCACCCGCAGCGTAGGTCCGCTCTCCGCCTATTCTGTTGAAAAACTCCACTTGATTTTGGTGCGTTTGGCTGATTCAATCTCCTTATTGATATAGGAGATTGCTAACGATGATGGGCCCAAAACAGGAAGCACAAGGCGCATTGTTTTATGAATTTTCGATTGAGGATCATGTCCCGCCCGATCATGTTTTGCGGGCAATAGACGGCGCAGTCGACTTATCTGGTGTTCGCAAGCATCTGACCGAGTTTTACAGCTCAACCGGACGACCGTCGATTGATCCAGAACTGATGATGCGCATGCTACTGGTCGGATATATCATGGGCATCCGGTCCGAACGGCGGCTGTGTGATGAGGTTCATCTCAATCTTGCATATCGCTGGTTTTGCAAGCTGGACCTGACGGACCCTATCCCCGATCATTCAACCTTTTCAAAGAACCGCCACGGAAGGTTTCGCGACAGCGATATGCTCCGGCACGTATTTGAAACGGTGGTTGCACAATGCATCGACGCTGGATTGGCGAGCGGCCAGCGTTATGCGGCTGACGCGAGCATTATTGCCGCCGATGCCAATCGCCAGAACTCCACGCCGAAGGCAGACTGGAACCCTGAAGTGATTGATCCCGTCGACGCTCCCCGTGCGGTTCGGGAATATCTGGAAACACTTGATGACGCGGCTTTTGGTGCAGCCAGCCCCGTTGTACCCAAGTTTATCTCACACTCGGATCCGGCATCCCAATGGACCGGTGCGCGTGGCGGGCCTGCGTACTTTGCTTATTCTACGAACTATCTGATCGATACCGACAATGCTGTGATTATGGATGTCGAAGCCACGCGTTCCATTCGGCAAGCCGAGGTTGGAGCGGTCAAAATCATGATCGATCGGGTTAAAAAGGTGCACGATCTTATGCCCGAACGCCTAATCGCCCCCTGTCGGTGATTGCTTCGCATTCACCTGTCGGGCAGTGGACACTGCTTATGGATCAGGCCCCATGCTGGATTGGTTGGTAGAGAAGCGCGGGATCGCGCCGCATATTCCGGTAATTCGCTGCCCGGCAGTGCATGTTTACATGCACGAGAGGGGATAAGTCCGGGCGTAAAGACGGAACTTTTGAGCGCGCCGACTTCACTTTTGATACCGAGAATGACTTGTATATCTGCCCTGGCGGCAAAGAGCTCAAACAATATCGTCGTGCGTTCAAAACGCCAAGGCCAGGTGCAAACAAAGACGAAACAATACGGTATCGTGCTCGCAAATCAGACTGTGATGCCTGCATTTTAAAGGAACGCTGCACACCAAAAGAACCGCAACGTAAAGTTACCAGATCGATTTACGAAACTTCCCGTGATGTCGCCCGTGTCTTGTCGCAAACCCAGCAATATGCAATCTCGCGCAAACTGCGTAAAAAGGTCGAGATGTCATTTGCCCATCTCAAACGAATTCATGGCCTCGGCAGGCTCAGACTACGTGGCCCCTGTGGCGCACACGACGAATTTCTCCTCGCAGCAACCGCCCAAAACCTCAAAAAGCTCGCTAAGCTGGCACCAAACCATAACCTTATCAGAAGAACCGTGTGAAAGCGGGGAGTAAACAAATTCGCCTGCCAAGCGGAACAGTCAAATCTTCGAGTTTTTCAACAGAATA
>JAESQH010000073.1 GCA_016765235.1 Paracoccaceae bacterium | reverse complement strand
CTAGATCAGGCTTGCGCCCATTGTCTAAGATTCCCCACTGCTGCCTCCCGTAGGAGTCTGGGCCGTGTCTCAGTCCCAGTGTTGCTGATCATCCTCTCAAACCAGCTAAAGATCGTAGACTTGGTAGGCCATTACCCCACCAACTATCTAATCTTACGCGGGCCGATCCTTTACCGATAAATCTTTCCCCCAAAGGGCGTATACGGTATTACTCTTCGTTTCCAAAGGCTATTCCGTAGTAAAGGGTACGTTCCCACGCGTTACTAACCCGTCCGCCGCTCGCCTATAACCCGAAGGTCATAAGTGCGCTCGACTTGCATGTGTTAGGCCTGCCGCCAGCGTTCGTTCTGAGCCAGGATCAAACTCTCAAGTTGAAACGTCTCGGCCTAAGCCTTCGACGTTCTTGACAGAAAAACCTCTGCACATCACAAACTAAAGAAACTATTCAACCGAAGTCGAATTGCTTATTTTCGTTCGTTCTTTATCATTGCTTAATGTACTTAGTTCCCGAAGAAACAAAAGCCACCAAACAGTGAAGCTGACACTTACATCATCACCCGAAGGCTAGTAAGCCGAAATGTAGAAGTTCGTCCGTCGTATAAACAAACCAAACCACCCACATATCTCTTCATCATATTCTATTTTCAAAGAGCGAGAGACAAAAATAACCACCAGGCGCTAATCTTAATCAGCGCACCAGCCGCTCGTTTGTCTCAGTATTTCTTAACAACCAAGCTCATCGCCTCGCTGTTGGGGGACTTCTAGACCCCACTCACGAGTCGCGCAAGTACAAAAATACAGTTTAGCCATTTTATTTTATGAAAGCAATTTTATGTCCGAAGGAGGCTCGCAGGCTTCTGTATTATTTCAATTTCGCCTGATTGCGCTCCAAACACAGTGGATCGTTAGTCCTTTGCACCGGCCCCCGCCATGCCCAAAACGCCTGCCACACCACACATCGCTATAGGGAACATGGTAAACACGCCGAATCCCAACCCCCAGTACATACCCGCTGCCGATACAAACATCAGAACCGCGCCAATCATCGGGCGCTGGTTCGACATCGCNCCGCCAGCAATNGCCAATATNGGNGCCACCAANCCGACGAGCTGCAANCGNCCGGCATTTNCGGAAACTTCGATNGTGTCTACCACCTCGCCGTTGAACCAATCAGTGAACACCACCCAGCCGTAAACGAAGAACCCTACGATCATTCCGACGATCCCGCCGANGANCCCCAACACCATTGCTGCAATTTTCAAATTTTCACTCCNNTATATATAGTCAAGTTTATGTAAGGAGTTCCNATCACCTGATCAACGNCGCCTGCACATCTTTACCCCAGCCCAAATAATAGGCTTCCCCAAACCGGATAACTGGCCGTTTCATCAAGGCTGGATGCGCTGCCAGCAATGCAAACGAATCCCCTGCCCGTTCAGAATCACTTAGCCCTCGCCAAGTGGTAGACCGCTTGTTGACCAGCTCCTCGCCAAAAATAACGAGAAACTTGCTAAGCAGATCGGCAGCGAACCTATCGGTGCGTACATCTATATATGTCACCTCCACACCCGCGCCCCGCAAGGACTTGAGGGCTTTGCGGGTGGTATCGCAGTTTTTCAGGCCAAACAGCTGCATTAACTAATCCTTAAGTTTGAAAGATAAACGCATATAAACCTTGATTTATTAAAAAACATAGGCCATATGCGCCTCGTGAAGTAAGTTTTTGCAGACCCGATGACCCTCCTTTGAAGACAGACGGTTCACTACAAAAGACAAACCGCACCAAGCCACCGCATTTCGTGGGTGGTAATATCTTAGGAGTACTACTGATGGCTACGGGCACAGTAAAATGGTTTAACGGAACTAAAGGCTACGGCTTTATCGCACCAGACAACGGCGGCAGCGACGTGTTTGTACACATTTCCGCAGTTGAACGTGCAGGTCTTTCCGGCCTTAACGACAACCAAAAAGTAGAGTTCGAACTGGAAACAGGTCGTAACGGTAAAGAGTCTGCAACAGACCTCAAACTAGCTGAGTAAGCTGGTTGGTAGGGCATAGCGCCCACCCAAAAGAATTCGAACGGCGGCTGGAGTGATCCAAGCCGCCGTTTTTTGTTGGTAGTCAACGAACAATATCGCGAAGCATCACTTCGTCATATCGGTCAGTCCTTTTCCCAGTAGCGGGAAAACACTGTAGTGATCGATCAGATAACCAACACAAAAGTTGGCGACCGAATCCAGCAGCGTTAATACCAACAAAACCCCGCCACGATTACGCTTGTAGCTGGATAAGCCGGTTTTTTTAAGGTCGCGCTCTGGGGCGAAAGAGCAATGCAAGGAGAACTCCGAACAGGAAATTCTCGGATATCAGCTCGCCAAAATGCCCAAACCGGACTATCTGTGGCATAAACTCGTTAGGCACCAGCAATGGCGATGCCGATGGGACGCTGAGGATCAGACCAACAAGAATAATCCGCTCCCATGCTCTGGCATTCCCTAACCCGACAATCGCTGCATACCCGAAACCTGCCCACAACAACCCCCGCACAATCTGGAAAACCGGCAAGGAAATGTTGTCGCGCAACACACTCCAAAGATACGGCTCAATCGTAAGAATTTCGGTGGAACCTGAATAGAATTCGCGAAGGCCCGGAACCTGCCACGCTGTGTAATAGCCAAATACAAAGTAAAAAATCATATATATCACAGCTAGCAACAACAGCTTGCTGACATTACGCGAAGGATCCACCCATGTATCCGACAAAGCAGGGCGGCCCAGTTTGCGACGGTAGAACACCGAAAGAATGGCCACACTCAACGTCGCCACTGCACCAGACGCAAGCTTCGCACCTAAAAACGAAAGCGGCATTTCGATAGATGTATTGAGCATCAACGTATCGATCCGCGTCATGAAGAACATCACGCCGAACAACAGGAAAAATACCCGCCATCCAAGTTTCAAACCGGTAAGGTGCGTGCGGTTCACAAACCATGCGATAACTAACACAACGGGAAAACTGGCCGCAACAGACCAAACCCATGATCGTACGAAATCAACGGCATTCGTATCAACAACTCCGGCCATGTCCAAATAAACACGCGCAGAAATTAGCCAGACCAACGACATCACAAGTGTCGTCAAAGCAATNAATNTCACGTTGATCTTCATGGCCTTCCTCCTCGCGCAGGTTCGGCCGTCAAACCCACCGTTATGTCGGCTTTCTGAACGCGTCGAGGCTTACNACATCGGCGTCCTTATGGAGTTCGTCGTCCTCGTCGTCATCATCAAAATCGGGTATATCTTCAAAATCTTCGACGTTGTCCTGCGCATCAAACCGCAGTCCGAATTCTACTGACGGGTCAACAAACGTGCGGATCGCGTCGAACGGAATAACCATCGGTTCGGGAGTGTCGTTGAAGTTCAGTGTCACCGTAAATCGGTCAGCCATCACAGCCAAACCATCAAACCATTCCTGCATCACAATCGTGATCTCTTCGGGATAAGTTTCTTTCAACCAATCTGCCATATCCACACCAGCATGACGGGTGTCAAAGGTGATGAAAAAGTGGTGGTCGCCGGGCAAGCCTTC
Source organism: Paracoccaceae bacterium (assembly GCA_016765235.1). Taxonomy (GTDB): domain Bacteria; phylum Pseudomonadota; class Alphaproteobacteria; order Rhodobacterales; family Rhodobacteraceae; genus NORP23. The sequence continues at coordinate 3,313 of JAESQH010000073.1, read as the reverse complement.
CTTGACAACGCGTTCAAGAATGCTTTTCAGCAACCCCTGCATCGCCTTTTGCATCATCTGGCCATAGTTGATTTCGTTGCTCATCACGACACTCCACCGTTTGTTCGCATTTATCCTAAAGATATTCGAAACCAGATGAAAGAGCGAGTTGGATTAATCGATATAGCTATCGAACATCCCCCATTGCACCTAATCAATGCTCGCATATATTGGCGGAAAATTCGTCAGGTAAATNAAATGAACTTCAAAGCACGTCTGATAACACACGAACTACTATCCGGTTTCACATTTGGAATATTCATCGCCGTTCAGGGGATGCTGATACTGGAAAAAGGCGTGGAAATTTGGCAGGTCGGTTTGCTGTACGGAACAGTCGTCGTCGCCACCGCCGTGTTCGAGCTACCCTTTGGCGCATTGGCAGACATCCATGGGCGCATAAAAATTTATCGCCTATCACGTTTCGTCATGATTATTGCAATCATCGGTATTATTCTTACATCGAATTTCTTGATAATTCTTGCATCGATGGCCCTACTTGGCATGGCCGAAGCCTTAAACAGCGGNACCATNGATGCCTGGTCGGTTGAGCAAATCAANAAGCGCGGNGATTCNGAAAAGCTNCAATCCTATATATCCATATTCCAGTCNTCAACGGCGGCCGGTCTTGCCGTGGGTGCCATTCTTGGGGGTTATATTCCAAAAATCATGCCGACGCTCGAAAACTATCCACCGACAACATGGAACCTGATATTTACTGCGGCCTTGGCAGTTCTGCACCTTATACTTACGCCATACCTCTTTCGCGAAGGTGAGGCCCGCAGCAAAGATGTCGACAAAAAGGAAATCACCAAACAAATCGGAAACGCAATCCGGTTCAGCTTTAACCATGCAATTGTACGCGACATCCTGTTGATCGGCCTGGTTCTGGGCTTGGCAATGGTATCCATCGAAGCCTACTGGCAACCCCGAATAATGGAGATCGCAGGCGCCCCGACCTACACCTTGCTTGGCTGGGCGACCGCTGGATATTTCGCGATGGCTATCATCGGCCCAATACTGATCACCAAACTAGCGGAATGGACCAACGCCTCGCCAGCAACGCAGCTTAAATTCTTGCCGTTCATTCTGGCGCTGGCAATGTTTGTGATCGCTTCGCAAACTGCAATCGGCCCATATCTTGCGGCTTATATGGGGGTGATGCTGTTTATATCCATGTTCAACGCACCCGGAATGACCATCCTCAACAACGAAGTAACCGATGAAATCCGCTCCACAATGCAAAGCATTTATAGTCTGGTGCTAAGGGGCGGCGGCGCAATCTCGGCCTTCGGGTTCTCCCTCATCATCAAACAATGGGATATTGCAACGGCATGGCAAATAATCGGGATCATCGTGCTGGTGTTCGCAGTATATCGCCTGCTCGCCTCCCGCAAAGCAGCTTAATACACAGTAACATCTACCTTGAAAAAACTTCTTGCTAACTAGTATTTGTTGTTATAACTATAAATCTAGTTTTATGGAGACTTTAATGAATATCGATTCCGCAAGCACCGGATTTTCCGCCGTCGGTTCTGGCCCGCGCCTACAGGTTCTTACCCTTTTGGTAAGGGCCGGAGGGGCAGGATTAACCACGGGCGACATTCAACGAAAGCTGGACATCCCCGCCTCGACCCTGACCCATCATTTGAAACACCTCGCAAACGGCAACGTGATCAGCCAAGTCAAACAAGGCCGCGCGATGTTCAATATTGCAAATTACGACCACCTCCACGCTCTCGCAGAGTTCCTGTTGATTGAATGCTGCATCGACGCCGTGCCTGTGTTGGAAAAAAATAATGTCTGATCAAACCAGCCCACTACCACGAAACTCGCCAAAAATCCTGTCACCGCTGTGGTCACCTTGGGGTATGATCGTGCTGATCCTCGCCCTGATTGCATTGCTCGACCCAAGTAGGATGGCTGAACTGGTCAGCATCGCAATCCGCGCCCTTGGCAGCACCGCCCCCTACATCCTGTTCGCCGTCATCACCATCGCCTACCTAAGCGCCAGCGGCGCAGAGGCGATTATCGCCAATGTCTTCAAAGGCCGCGAATATCGCATGATCGTCCTTGCTGCCCTCGTCGGGGGGCTCGCGCCGTTTTGCTCCTGCGAAGTAATCCCGTTCATCGCCGGACTTCTGGCAATGGGCGTACCACTTGGCCCCGTTATGGCGTTCTGGCTGGCATCACCACTGGTTGATCCGCCCAGCCTGCTAATCACCGCAGGCGCGTTAGGCTGGAATTTCGCCATCGCCAAAGCCGTTGTCGCCGTATTGTTAGGCCTGACGGGCGGATTCATCGTCAGCTTTCTGGTCAAATCCGGCGCGTACAAAGACGTCCTGCGCCCACGCAAAAGTGCCGGATGCGGATGCGGCCCCTCCGCCATAGATCAAAAACCCGTCTGGAAGTTTTGGACCGAAGCACCGCGCCGTATCACCTTCAAATCGGTTGGCAAGGAGAACATGTTGTTCTTGCTGAAATGGATGTCACTGGCCTACCTTATCGAGGCCTTGATGATCGCCTACATTCCAGCGGATCTAATCGCCAGTGTGCTTGGCGGTGAAGGCCCCAAACCGGTAATCCTAAGCGCCCTGATCGGTGCGCCCGCCTACCTGAACGGCTACATCGCGCCGCCCCTATTGGCGGGTTTAATGGAACAAGGTATGACTGCAGGGGCCGCAATGGCCTTCATGGTAGCAGGTGCGGTAAGCAGCATTCCCGCCATGACAGCCGTGTGGTCACTGGTGAAGCCTCGCGTATTTTTCACCTATATGTCACTCGGTATATTTGGCGCAATGGCAGCAGGATTCGCATATGGCGCAATCGCTTAACCAACAAAAAACGGAGGCCCCAACCAAGGAAGCCTCCGCAATTCTGTGCAATGTCGACGAACCTAAAAGTCGCCTTCAGCCGCGCGTGTCAGAATTTCCAACATGGTTTCTTTCACGCCCAACGCCTCTTCCAAAAGTTCGGGTGGTAACGTCTCGCCGCCATAAATCATCAGATCCATATCCAGCGTAAATATCCAGAGGTCGCCATTTTCGTCTTCTACCAAGGATACCCGGCACGGCAGATACGCCGCATAGGCAATATCGTATTCAACCATCTTCGCCGCCGTCAGCGGATTGCAATAAAGGTAAATATTCAACTTACGCCAAGGCTCGCCCTTCATCGCCGCAACCTGATCACCCAACGGCAGATCGCCAACGCCCTTGATGTTACGTTCAATCGCGATGTTGCGGATGGACTGATCGACCTCTTCAAACGTCAGACC
>JAESQH010000072.1 GCA_016765235.1 Paracoccaceae bacterium | reverse complement strand
AGCTGAAATCCAGGCATCTGGTGGCGGGCTGAGTTCTGAAGATCGTCGTCGTACACCTGAGCAAATTGAAGAGGTTCGTGCACAAGTTATCGCTGATGCGGCGCCTATCGGCTCTGGCCTGATCAAAATTCTGGTTCTGTTTGCGCTGATGCTAACAACAGCCTACGGCATTGCACCGAACGAAGAAAAACGGTCACTTTATATCGGTGGATTCGGTATCGGTTTGTCGCTGTTGGTGGATATTTTACTACTTGGACCACAATCCTCGCCTGGAGCGATTTTCGCGTTGCAAGCTGTGCCGTTTGCGGTGACGTTCGTCGGCATTAAAGCTGCCGCGAAACGTTTAGCGGCGAACGATATTCTGCGCGTTGTGTTCCCTCCGTTGATTTTGATTATCGCGGTTCTCGGCTCGATTCTTGGTGGCATCACCAACCCGACTCCTGCTGCGGCGCTTGGCGCGGGCGGGGCGATCATGTTGGCTGCGTTCCGCAAATTGCAGGACGAAGGCGGAACTGGCAAGATCATATTGGTAACTGCCTTTGCCATGGTTCTGCTATTGCTTGTTGGCATCAACTTCGACCTTCGCGCCAATATCTCTAACGTCGGGTTTGAGAACTGGGTAGCGATAATCGCGGCGCTGGTATTCTATCACATTTCCATGGGCGGGCTGTTGTTCGCGTGTTGGACGTTGTGGAAAACCGCGGTGCTAACGCCGGTGGTGCGGGAAACCGCCAAGGTCACGTCGATGGTTTTCGCAATCCTGATCGGCTCGCAAATGTTGAACCTTGTGATCATTTCGTTTGGCGGGGAGCATTACATCCAGTCGTTCCTTCGTAGCTTCGAGCGCGAGTGGGTTGTCTTCCTCATCGTGATGGCGGTGCTGTTTTTCCTTGGTTTCGTGCTCGATTTCCTCGAGATCATCTATATCGTTATTCCGATCGTTGGCCCCGTTATTTACGGCGGAACAATGGATCCAAAATGGGTAACAATTATGATCGCGGTGAACCTTCAAACCAGCTTCCTGACCCCGCCGTTCGGCTTCGCACTGTTCTACCTGCGCGGTGTTGCCCCGGCGAGTGTAACGACAGCGCACATCTATCGTGGTGTGATACCGTTCGTGCTAATTCAGGTCTTCGGGTTGTTGCTGTTATGGTTCTTCCCAAGCGTTGTGACGATCATTCCCAACCTGTTGAACTGATCAAAACCTAATCAAACAAAAACGCCTCGATTTTCATCGGGGCGTTTTTTATGTCTGGGGTGGAAGGTGGATCGCGGCAACTTGTTCCGCCACCGGATCGTTGCCCAGAGGGTTTTCACCGACGTCGGCGATCATCTCATCGGTTAAGTCGTTCCAGATACCGTCTTTGAAAACTTCCAATGGACGGTAGTTCGCCTTGTAATTCATCTTTTGGCTGCCGGGCACCCAAAACCCTAGATAAACGTAAGGCAAGCCTGCCTCGCGGGCCATGCTGATATGGTCAAGGATGATAAACGCACCCATGGAACGGCTCTTCAATTCGGGGTCAAAGAAGGAATAAACCATCGACAAACCGTCATGCAGCACATCCGTCAGGCAAGCGGCTTTAAGGACTTTTTCGCCATCCTCGTCTGTTTCGTAATATTCGATCACGCGGCTTTGCACAGGTGTTTCTTCGATCATCGCGGCGAATTCGTTTATATCCATACCAGCCATTCCACCATCGGCGTGGCGCTGATTAAGGTATTTTTCAAACAGTTCGTAATGTTCTTCGGTAGCCCACGGGGCTTTAACTTCGCGGCTTAGCAATTTGTTGCGTTTCAGAATGCGACGCTGGCTGCGCGAAGGTTCAAAATTGGCAGAAACGACACGCGCGGACATGCAGGCCGAACATCCAGCACACGTGGGGCGGTATAATACGTTCTGGGAACGCCTGAAGCCTTGGGCCGAAAGACTGTCGTTCAGGGATTTTGCACTGTCCCCGAATAACGCCGTGAACAACTTACGCTCTACCTTACCGTCGAGGTAAGGACAGGGTTGCGGGGCCGTCACATAGAACTGGGGCGCGGTTGGAAGTGTATGGCGCATAACGTGAAATACTTTGCTAGGGTTCACATAACCCTAACAAAGCATAGGCGGTATGGGCAATCGTTAATTTATCGGGCGGTTAATCGCCGTTGTGCCAAGGATCATGTCTTGTACGCTTTGACCGTAACGACTGGTTAGGATCAACACGATACTGAGGATTTGTATGATGAAAAACCCCGTGCCAATTGTGAATATCAGCGTATGCGCCAAAGCCAGTTTAGTGCTTAGCTTTTGACCATTTTTGTCACGAAACTCAATTCCGACGACCCGCATACCCCATGTGGAGGATTTGGACGCGATTGTGAAAGTTCGGTATAACAGCCCGACGACCAGCCAAATGATTGGGAATATGAAAAACCCCAGCCCAACGGTGAATACACTGATAAGAAAAGTTATTCCAAACGTAATTATTCCATCGAAAACCCAAGCCACCAAGCGGCGGGAAGGGACTTTTTCATAGAACTGGCTGTCCATCTCCGGATCTGGCAGGCCTGTGTAGGCGGCGTCATAATATGTCATTTTAGCTCCACTAAAAAATATAGGCCCCCGCTTGCGCGGGGGGAGGTTCGTTTAGGCCGGTGCCTGTGTCGGGTTGCCCGGGTATTCCGGTTTGGCAGCCTCTGGCGTTACATCTTTGGCGTTTTCTTCGCGCATGAACTGGTCGAATTCGACACGGTCCTTAGAGGCGCGCAAGTTGCCAAGGAAGTTTTGGAAGGCATTTTGTTCGTCTTCCAGACGTTTGATTGTTTCTTCACGGTACGCGTCAAACGCTGTGTTACCGGTAGAGAAACTGCGGCGGCCACGGCGGTGCCATTTGCTGCCACTGCGGTTGCAATTTTTGCCCATTCGATTAGTTCCGATCATATAAAAGAGGATGACGAGGCCAACTGGCCACAGAAAGATAAATCCGAGAATCATCATTGCGATCCACGCTTTCGTTCCGTGTTCGTCCAGCTTATCCCGTGCTTGTTCTAGGAGGTGCGCCGGAGAGTTCATGTCTGTGTTCCTTTCAATGTAAATGTTGTTCACATTAACATATTTGGGAAGTCTTGGCCAAATCACAAGGGGTAGGGGTCAAATAATGTAAATGTATTTTACATTATTCGCTATTTGGGCAATAAACCCAAGCCACGCAGGTAAATTCCGACACCAGACTCTAATAATTCTTCAGGAGAGAAGGGCGCACGGCCTCCCGGTTCGCCACGTGCGAACAGCTCAACAACGCCGTGGGACATTGCCCAAATGTGATGACTAACCATGGTTGCAGGCGGTCGCTGGTTGGCCGGAACATGTTCAAACAGTTTTTCAGCGGCTTGCGTTTGCACGGCCATTGCACGGTTTGCAGCCATGTTAAGTTCATAATTGCCTGCGATCGACACACCTGATTCAAACATCGCGATGTAATAACCCGCGTGTTCGCGTGCGAAGGAAAGGTATGCACGCCCCACAGCCTCGAATGCGGCCATAGGATTGGGGTTGCCACGATCAAAAGCGGCCTCCATCTGTTCGGCGAACAAAACGTACCCTTGGCGGGCAACCTCGGCAATAAGGTCTTCGCGGCCTTTNAAATGGCGATAGGGCGCGGCGGCGCTGACACCGGCAAGGCGCGCGGCCTCGGCTAGGGTGAAACCGGTCGGCCCCTTTTCCTCGATCAGGGAAAGGGTGGCCTCTACCAAGGCTTGTTTGAGGTTACCGTGATGGTACCCTCTGCGTTCTGGAGACTGCTTATTCATCGAATATACATAGCCTTGAAGCGGTTCTGGGACAAGGTGGTCAACTGTCTACTAGGCCCATGATCGCCGACAAACCGACAATTCCCACTCTGGGACACCTCAAAATGGCTATCGGGTTACTTTCGCTTCGAATTCGTAAGAAATGGCAGGTGAGCCACCGAAGGTTGACTATTTGGAATCTCCGTCGAGGATTTTTTCAACGTTGATATTCGTTGTCTGGTAAATCTCGTTGATCCAGTTGCCATAAAGTAAATGCGCGTGGCTGCGCCAACGATTCTCCGGCTCGGAAGTCGGATCATCGTTGGGGTAATAGTTTTTGGGCACATTGATCTCCGCGCCCTTTGCCACGTCGCGGTCGTATTCTTCTTTCAATGTGCCGCGATCATACTCAAGGTGGTTGAAANTATAGAGCGCGCGGTTTTGTTTATCCTCGANCAGACACGGGCCAACTTCATCCGAATTCATCAGAATATCGAGGCCGCCGTGCTTTTCGGTATCTTCCATGCGAACTTCCGTCCAACGGCTGACGGGCACCACGAAATCGTCCGAGAACCCGCGCAGATACGGCGACGCAGGGGAAAGGTTTTTGTGGCGAAAGCACCCGAACGCTTTGTGGTCGATCATATGCTTTGGCACTCCGTGGAAGTGGTAAATCATGGCCATCCCACCCCAGCAAACGCCGAATGTGGACAGGACGTTTGTGCGCGTCCACTCGAACACCTCCTGCATTTCGTCCCAGTAAGAAACCTCCTCGAAAGGTAGGTGTTCAATTGGTGCGCCGGTAATAATCAAGCCATCAAATTTCTCGTTTTTCACATCCTGAAAGGATCGATAAAACGACTCCATATGCTGCGGCGAGGTATTCTTGGCGACATGTTCGGTCATACGGATCAACGTCAGCTCAATCTGCAACGGCGTGGCCCCGATCAGGCGTGCAAACTGCGTTTCCGTTTGTTCCTTCTTCGGCATCAGGTTCAGCAGGCCGATTTTCAATGGGCGAATATCCTGCCGGTCGGCTGTTGTGTCGTCCATGACCATAACGCCCTCGGATTTAAGGATGTTGTGGGCCGGCAGGTTTGAAGGAATGCGAATGGGCATCAGGTGTTCCGGTCTATAGCTTTTGCAATTAATGCTGTGAAATCTTGGGTGTCACGAATGTCGCGCACCTCGTCGGCCTCGATTGTTACGCCCCAGTTCTTGGCCATGGCTGCGTAAACGGGCAGGCGGTGCTGTAACAGTTCGGCGTATCCCCAGCGGATGAAATCATCAGGGTCGACTTCGGTTTCGTTAATATCGCGCTCCGACAAATATTCTGCCCATTTGGTGCGCAAAAAGTCTTCGCTGTAGTACATTGGTTTTGGTGCGGCCGAGAACCGACGCAACAATTCTTCGGTATGACCGTCCGAGCCTTTGATCCAAACCGGCAATACAGCCTTTGACAAAGATGTCAGGACAGGGTCGGTGGGGTCGTTCGGGTCAATGACCTCGCAGATTGAACCGGAGGTGTCGGATATGAAGTGGTCGTAACCGTAGATATCGAGGGCCTTGTGAACAAACAGTCCGGTGTCCTTGGTGGCGGCTATTTCGGCGACGCGGTGTTGGTGTTGACGGGTGACGTATTCCTCGAACGGAATACCGTCCATCGCTGGATTGCCCGGCTTTCCGAGATAACTGGAAAGCGGGGCGAGGTTATCGAATGTAATGTTCGACGCGATATATATGGAATCCGAGCGCAGCAGGTTGCGCAGAAACGGATTCTGCATCGCCTCGCGTTTGAAATTATCGACGATATGTTCGCCCATGTAGCGAGTACCAATACGAAAATCGACGGAGTAGTGAAACCAGTTACCGCCATCCCGCAACATGTTGGACAGATAGGTTTTCCCAAGGCCGGACATGCCTATCAGAGCCACGCGTTTATGCGCGGCGTCGTTCCAATCGTCGGCGGTGTTGTAGATCATCGGTAAGTCCTCGGTAAATCGTTACCATGGAATAGACGAGCCGCGCGCTGTTGAAAAGGTCCGGCGTGCGAGTTTCGACAATCTACCGTCAATGACAGCCAATGCCGTGGCAATAAGGGCGAATCCCAAAAACGAGCGCAGCGGCAGTTGTTCCGCAAGCACAAACGCTCCAAGGTAACTGCAATAGGGGGTGCGACGAGGCTTACAAACGCGGTATTGATCACCGACAACCATGCTTGACCGGAGTAAGCCCACGTCGGCCACCCGTTTCTTGCTTAAGCGTTGATGTCTAGGCTGCGAAGTGTTTCGTCAATCGCCGCCTTGAGGGTCAGGCGTTCCTCGGGGGATAAAAATCCGCCCAACTCGACAGTACGNTGATTGCCTTCCAGCGTCAGGTAATTCTCGACAGGTGCGTCGNGCATTTTCACCTTCACCCAATAGGGATTGGCGTGCCAGCGATAGATTTTCCCAGTAGGCTCGCGCCGCTCGATTGCGATGACGTCGGAGTAAATTCGCAACTCTTCAGTCAATCGGCCATCGCGATAGTTTCGNAANAAAAACACATAGAGCGTCGCGACTGGAACGATAGCGAACAGCAGCATCCATAGGTTTCCGGTNATCAGTAAAATTGGCGCAATTGCGATACTTGAACCACCGATCACCAAGATTAGCGTATTGCGAAATCCAACAGCATTGAGGGAACGGTTTGGCCACAGTGTAACGTGGTACACCGGCTTATCCGTACGCTCAAAAGGATATGTATCCAGTGCCATGTAGTTACCCTTATGTGAAAAAGGCCGGAATTGCGTCCGGCCTTTTCGATATCTTCAATCTTTGTTTTAGTGGTTCGACTTGTCCCACATATCCTGTGTAGGAAGCTGCTCGAACGTATGCTCTGGTGGAGGGTTAGGAAGTGTCCACTCTAGCGTTTCAGCATGCTTGCCCCAATACGCAGGATCTTCAATTTTCTTGCCCCATTTCAGTGTGTAGAAAATCACACCGATGAAGAACAGGAACGAAGCAAACGTGATGAACGCGCCGATGGAACTGACGTAGTTCCACAGTGCAAACTGCTCAGGATAGTCAATGTAACGGCGTGGCATACCCTGACGGCCCAGGAAGTGTTGCGGGAAGAACGTGATGTTCGCACCGATGAACATAACCCAGAAGTGCAATTTACCTGCCCATTCCGGGTACTGGCGGCCTGACATTTTGCCGATCCAGTAGTAAATACCGGCGAAGATACTGAACACAGCNCCAAGGCTCATNACATAGTGGAAGTGGGCCACAACGTAATATGTGTCGTGATANGCNCGNTCAACNGCGGCNTGNGANAGAACCACACCGGTAACNCCACCNATTGTGAACAGGAACAAGAAGCCCATTGCAAACANCATNGGCGTTTTGAAGTCGATCGAGCCACCCCACATTGTTGCGATCCAGCTGAAAATCTTGACGCCTGTCGGCACCGCGATAACCATGGTCGCTAGCATAAAGTAGGATTGTTGCGTCGTTGAAAGCCCAACCGTATACATGTGGTGCGCCCAAACGACGAAACCCAGAACACCAATCGAGATCATCGCATAAACCATCGGAAGGTAACCAAAGATCGGTTTCTTCGAGAAGGTCGAGATGACGTGGCTGATGATGCCAAAGCCCGGCACAATAATCATGTAAACTTCGGGGTGACCGAAGAACCACAAAAGGTGTGCATAAAGGACTGGATCACCGCCACCGGCTGGATCAAAGAATGACGTGCCGAAGTTACGATCGGTAAGCAACATTGTGATAGCGCCGGCCAGAACTGGCAAAGACAACAGGATCAGGAATGCTGTAACCACAATCGACCACGCAAACAGTGGTGTTTTATGCAGGGTCATACCCGGCGCACGCATGTTCAGGAAGGTTGTGATCATGTTGATCGCCCCGAGGATCGAGGAAGCACCCGAAAGGTGAACCGCGAAAATGGCGAGATCCATTGAATACCCGCCCTCCCTCGTTGAAAGCGGTGCGTAAAGCACCCAGCCAACGCCGGAACCGGATTGCCCGTTGCCACCAGGGGCCAACAGCGAGGCGATACCAAGCGAAGCACCGGCAACATACATCCAGAAGGACAAGTTGTTCATACGAGGGAACGCCATATCCGGCGCGCCAATCATAAGCGGCATGAAGTAGTTACCAAAACCGCCGAAAAGGGCCGGAATAACCACGAAGAACATCATCAGAATACCGTGATAGGTAATCATAACGTTCCAGAGATGCCCGTTTGGCAAACATTCCTTGCCCGCGTCAACGAACGCACGCGCGCCGTCGGCACACATGTATTGAACACCTGGGTTCATCAGTTCCATCCGCATATAAACGGTCAGGCTGACGGAAACGAGGCCGATAGCTGCGGAGGTGAAAAGATAGAGGATACCAATATCTTTGTGATTAGTAGACATGAACCAGCGGGTAAAAAAGCCCGGGCGTGGATGCTCGTCTTGGGTGTGCGTGGCTGCGTCTGCCATTATTATTCTCCTGACACCTGTTATATGTAGGGCGAATCCTGTCCCGAACTCGCCAACTCCCGTGGAAATGTTTATCTTGCGCCTTGATCTACATCAACTGTCGAGAATGCCGCAAGCACGACTATTTTTCAAAAACTTGCGAAA
>JAESQH010000071.1 GCA_016765235.1 Paracoccaceae bacterium | reverse complement strand
GAGCCACCAATATACTTGTTGAAAGACGCCATATCCTCCAGCCGACCGCCAATTTGCGCGCCATATAAATCAACCGAACTACGGCCAATTGTAATGACATCAAGCATTTATACAGTCCCTCCGAGTGAGCCTTCGAGGGTTGCGAGTTCCTGACCACCAGCCATCATATCTTGTAATTCCTCCGGTGTTATCTCGCCACGTTTCGCAGTGCCAAGGGTCTTTCCTCGATTCAAAACTGTAAATCGATCTCCAACCGCCATCGCATGTCGAACATTGTGGGTAATAAAAACCACAGCGATACCTTGGGCGCGAACCTTGTCAATATTTGCCAGAACGTTGGCGGTTTGGCGTACACCAAGGGCCGAAGTTGGTTCGTCAAGGATCAACAATTTGGCACCAAAATATACCGCTCGCGCAATGGCCACAGTTTGACGCTCACCACCGGACAGCGTGCCAACAGCTTGACCGGGTTCACGCAGGTTAATGCCCATTTTTTTCATTTCGGACATTGTGACTTCATTTGCTTTCTTGAAATCCATGATGCTAATTGGACCAAATTTCTTGATAGGCTCGTTTCCCATCCAAAAATTGCGTGCAACCGACATCAAGGGGATCATCGCCAGATCCTGATAAACAGTGGCAATGCCTGCGTTCATTGAATCGCGGGGGCTGTCGAATCTCATTTCTTTACCCTCAAACAGGATCGTGCCTTTGGACGGTTTATGCACTCCCGACATGGTCTTGATGAAAGTGGACTTTCCTGCACCATTGTCCCCAAGAAGACAGTGGCATTCGCCGGGAAGTACATCAAACGAAACGCCGCCCAACGCAATAACCGCGCCGAAGTGTTTCTCGATATCTTGCATTTCTATCAGAGGAGCAGTCATTAGCGTTCTCCTGTTATCAAACGGCGAATGTAGGTGTTCAAAATAACCGCCAGAATAAGAATGGTCCCCAGAAACACGCGGAACAACGAACTTTCGGCGCCCGAGAAGAACAGGCCCTGCTGCACCACCCCGAAGATCAAAGCACCAAGGGCCGCCCCGACAACGGAGCCATAACCCCCTGTCAGTAGTGCGCCGCCGATAACGACGCAGATGATAGCTTCGAATTCTTTGAGCAAACCACGGTCGGCAGCGGCGGAACCGAATTCCATCACCTGTGCTGTAGCAAAAACGGTGGCGGTAAACGCTGTGAACATGAACATCAGCATTTTAACACGGTTCACGGGAACACCCACGTAGCGTGCTGCCTGTGCATCCCCGCCTGCGGCAAAGATCCAATTGCCAAAGCGGGTTTTGGTTAGCAGCCATTGGCCGAATATGATCAAACCTAACGCCCATACCACCAGCATCGGTACGCCTTCAACAACGGGTTGGCCCATACGGCTACCCCGCGTGAACGTGTCGATCATTCCGATATCGGCAAACCACTGGAACAGTCCTTTCAGGATTGTTCCGCCAAATAGCGGTGCTAACCAATCCCCCTCAGCGGCACTTTTTACGCCTCCGATGATAGTTTTTTGCGTCGTTGTAATTGATAACCAGATGGTCATACCGCGCAGAATGTAAAGGAAAGCGAGTGTCACGATAAAGCTGGGCAAGCCGGTTTTGATAACCAGAAAACCGTTAAGCGCACCAAGGGCGACACAAATGACGAAAGCCACTATAATGGCAGCCCACACCGGCCACCCCCATTGCACAGACAAAATCGCGATGACGATACCTGCGAACCCAATCATCGAGCCTACGGACAAGTCAAATTCCCCGGCGATCATCAGTAAACTAGCGCCCACTGCGATTATAGCAAACTGCGCCGATACAACGGTCCAGTTCTGGATGCCTTTAGGGCCGAACATGCCGCTATCGCCAGCAATCATTAAGAAGAAAACAAAAACCAATATGGCCCCTGCAATCGCTCCAAGTTCGGGCCGGATCATGGCTCTTCGAAGCTTAGAGACTTGCTTTATTCGCTCGTCAGCCATGGCAACCTCGTTATTAAAGTAGCACTGAAAAGGGCGACACGTTCGCGCCGCCCTTGGTAAGGGTATTTAGCGGTAGACGCCCGCAAATTCCTCAACAAAGGAAATGCTGTCTTTGGTGATGTAACCCGGACCGGAATTTATGCTGCCCGACTGAAGAACACCATAACGCACAAGGTTGGTCAGAATGACAACCGGCATATACCCTTGCAGGAATGGCTGCTGGTCAATCGCAAAGGCGATCACGTCAGATTTGATAGCATTCGCAATTTCATCCGAAAGATCGAACGTTGCGAAGAATATTTCGCCCGATAAGCTTTCAGCGTCTAGCGCGGCCAAAGTCGGGTGCGCAGAGGTTGGACCAAGTGTTAGAACAGCACCTGTATCAGGGTTAGCAGATAAGTACGCGATCACTTTGTTCTTGATCTCGGCAGGGTCTTGACCCGAATCAATCATGCTTGCACCAACATCGGCGCCTATTGCATCAGCGAAACCGCTGCACCGCTCAACCGAAGCAGGGTTGGTGATGTAATGGTTTACACACAGGAACGAAGTAACACCCGCTGCTGCTGCGCGTTTACCGGCGCCAAAGCCCGCATCATATTCAGGCTGACCAACGTGCAACAAAGCACCCAATGCTTCCGATTGCGCTTGTGTACCGGAGTTAATTGTAATCACCGGAATGCCCTGATCTACCGCATCTGCGACTGGCCCGGACAGAACGTCAAAGTCGGCGATTGTCAGAATGATACCATCTGGATTGGAGGCGACAGCTTGCTCGACAATACGTGCCATATCAGCCAGGTCGCCTGTTGGAGGATTGCGGTATTCAACCGTAACATCCATTTGGTCGGCAGCAACTTTGATTGCATTTTTGATCGTGTTCCACCAGCTGTCGCTATCTGGTGCATGGCTGATCAAAACGAACCGTTCCCCTTCAGCTAAAGCTGCGGTTCCGAAGGATGCCGCCAGAGTTGCGGCAGTTAAAACCGCCGTTAATGTCTTTTTCATTTTATTTCTCCCTAAGTTTAAATTTGTCTGCTCATGGCTCCATTCCTGCACCGGTCAGGCGCGGCAAAGGGAATCACAATCTTGCCTTCAGCAGGTGGAATATTTATTCTATTGGTGCGAATAGCAACTATTATTTTCTAATTTGTGGAAGAATTCCGGCGCGTGCCCACTGCGACAGCCAAAGTAATGGCCAAAGACAACGGCGCCGACAGCGCACGAAAAGCCCCCACATCGACCTCGGAAACCATCAAAGTTTGAGCGCCAAGATTGTGAAGTGGGCTGTTTAAAGCATCTGTTATCGCAACAATTTTATTACCTTGTGCATTTGCAAAAGTTGCAAGGTCCAGCGTTTCTTGTGTGTACGGAGCGAAGGTAATTGCGATCAATATGTCGTTAGTCCTGATCGCGTGGCGCAGATCCAGATTCCCAACTTTACTGTGCAGCATTGCTGGTACATCCATTTTTTCAAAGGCGTAAGCAAGATATGCGGCGACGGGAAAAGCTCGGCTAAGACCTATAATATGAATCATCGAAGCATCTGTCATCGTAGTAACAACGTTTTGCAAAACCTCCGGATCCACACAATTCGCAAGGTTTTCAAGCGAGGAACGCCCAGCATCTACAAATTCTGCCAACAAAGCCGAAGGGGACTCCTCCCCACTGGAACGCAGATTCTCGATTCGGGTCGCATAGTCTGGCCAGCGTTGCGAGTAGTTTTCCCGAAACATGCGCTGCATCGCTGAATAACCACTAAATCCCATTAATTGGCAGAATCTCATAAATGCGGAAGGCTGGACCCCCGCAGCTTTCGAAAGCTCGGCAACCGTTGAAACAGCGATACGGTCCGAATTTCTTGCAACATAATCCGCACATTGCCGAAGTCGCTTTGGAGACCCATCTGTAATTTCGACTAGACGGATTTGAAATTCTTCCATCGAATTGGGGGGGGTCAGTTTTGTCATCCAATTTCCTTCTTTTAACTTGACAGCGATACCGTTCATCAGCATTCCATTGTATAGAATATTCATTCTATTTTGAGTCGCGACGGGAGTCTATAAAAATGAACGAGCTTGGTATCGGCCTTATAGGCACAGGATTTATGGGCAAAACGCATGCGTTAGCCTTTGGCTCAGTGAAGGCGGTTATGGGAGATCTGCCCACCCCCCGATTAGAATTATTGTGCGACACGCCCTTGGATCGCGCACAGGAGATGGCGACTCAATTTGGGTTTGAGCGCGCGACTGACGATTGGAAGTCCGTGGTGAATGATCCACGTGTGGACATTGTTTCGATCACTACCCCCAACCACCTGCATCACGAAATAGCGCTGGCGGCAATCGCTGCTGGAAAACATGTATATTGTGAAAAACCATTGTCCTTAACACTAGATAAAGCACAGGAAATGGCTGATGCCGCAATCAGGTCCGGCGTGAAAACGATGGTTGGGTACAACTACATCAAGAACCCGGCGATAGCCCATGCCCAACACCTAATCGCTTCAGGGCAGATAGGCGACATCATACATTTTCGGGGCTGGGTCGATGAGGATTATTTGGCCGACCCCGAAATTCCTTGGAGCTGGCGGGCAAAAATCGCCGACGCTGGCCTCGGCGCGCTTGGCGATTTGGGTTGCCATCTGGTTTCAATGGCGTACGGGATTGCTGGGCCAATCGAAAGTCTGGTTGCCGATATGCAGACCGTCCACAAAACCCGCCCGTTACAGGACGGCTCCGGTCGCGCCGAAGTGGAGAACGAAGATACTGCCAGTGCTTTGATCAGGTTTTCGAATGGCGCACACGGTTCTTTATCCACATCTCGCTCAGCTTGGGGCCGCAAAAACCGCCTGGCATGGGAGGTGCATGGCACCAAAGGCATGATCTGCTTTGATCAGGAACGCATGAATGAATTACGGGTCTATCGCACCACAAACGAGGTGGGGTTACAAGGTTTCCAANCCATCCTGACCGGTCCTGAGCACGCTCCTTANGGAGCATTTTGCCCAGCTGCCGGACATCAATTAGGCTTCAACGATCTGAAAATCATCGAAGCCGCCGCTTTCTTGCAGGGCATCGCAGGCGGTGCAGCCTCGCATCCTGATTTCGCTGATGCATTGGAATTCGAAAAAGTCATTCATGCAATTGCAAACTCCGCGCGCTCAGGCGTGCGTGTATCGATCTAAAAAGGAAATCATCATGATAATTCGTTTCGCACTTCTTGGGGCAGGCCGTATCGGACAGGTTCACGCTCAAGCGATAAAATCCAACCCACAGGCACAACTGGTTGCGGTCGCGGATTTCTTTGAAGAAACTGCCAACAATTTAATTGCAACCTTCGGTGGTCAGTATCGTAGCATCGAAGATATTGCTGCGGCAGATGATGTAGACGCCGTTCTGATTTGTACTCCGACCAATACACACGCAGAACTGATCGAACAATTTGCCCGCGCTGGAAAAGCAATCTTTTGCGAGAAACCCATCGATTTGAACATTGACCGCGTCGTGGCCTGTCTCAAAGTTGTTGAGGAAACAGATGCTACGCTCATGGTAGGGTTTAATCGACGTTTCGACCCACATTTCTTAGCATTGCGAGACGTCATTCTGTCAGGCAAAATAGGCAAAGTTGAGATGATCAACATCATCTCACGCGATCCAGGTGCCCCCCCTGCAGAATACATCAAGGTGTCTGGCGGAATTTTCAAAGACATGACAATTCATGATTTTGATATGGCACGTTTCCTTTTCGGCGAGGAGGTTGATACTGTCATGGCCAGTGCTTCTGTTCTTGTTGATCCAATGATCGGTGAACTTGGCGATTTCGACAGCGCCAATGTGATATTGACCACCGCAGGCGGCAAACAATGCGCGATTTCTAACTCGCGCCGCGCCACATATGGCTATGATCAACGTATCGAAGTGCATGGTTCGCTTGGTATGGTGTCCGCCGAAAACCAACGTGAATTTGATATCGAAGTTGCCACCGCAGACGGTTATGTCAAAGCCCCGTTATACGACTTTTTCATGGCTCGCTATATTGCCGCCTACGCCGCAGAAATAGGCGCGTTTATCGCGAACCTTGCAGACAAATCCGATGCGACACCCAGTGGTCAAGACGGCTTGCAGGCTTTGATGATTGCTGAAGCCGCTTTGAAATCAGTTAAAGAAGGCCGAGCAATTAAAGTAGCCGGTTAATACGACAGGCTTAAACCGCCAATAGCAAACCTTCAAGCTGCGGGGACAAGCTCGGAACCCCGCAGAAAACCTCTCCACCGTTTGGTACAAACTCCTCCAAGTTGGGCGCTACGACTTGTGCGCCCGCTTCGCTTGCGATCAACAGTGCAGCCAATGCATCCCAGCAGTTCAGGTGTTTTTCGTAATAGAAATCCGCAACCCCTTCGGCCACACGGACTATGCCAATCGTTGCTGCACCAATTTTCCGGTGCTCGATTCCAGCATCATGAAGTGCACGCAGTTGTGCAAGGTATAGATCAATTGAAGTTCGCCTCGATGCACCGATAATACCCATTGCTGAATGTGGATTAATGGTAGCAGCTACGAAGATTGGGACTCCATTTCTTGTTGCCCCCCCGCCCAAAGTTGCTGCGTAAATTCTATCTGTCGGACTGTCATGAATAACGCCTAATACAGTTTTCCCATTTTCGACATATGCGATTGAAACGCCCCAGTGTCGTAATCCGCGCAGGTAATTTGCTGTGCCATCAATCGGATCCACGACCCAATAGCCACCCTCGCCTCTTTCACCACCACTTTCCTCACCGACAAAGCCGTCTTCGGGAAAGTGCTCGGAGAGCATGTTCCGGATTGTGTCTTCGGCAACTTTGTCTGCAATTGTCACAAAGTCTTGCAACCCTTTGCTAGTAGTTCCCAAGTTTTCTGAACCGTGTTGCTCCCAATACTTCAGTGCGTATTGCCCAACTTGGCGCGCCAAGGTACTTGCAAACTCTAGGCGTTCAGCATGAACATTTTCATGGGTCGTCATATTGTTCCCCTTCGAACGATCGTTACATCGACGGTTTGTCTCTTGGGTTCCGCTTCAGGCGTATCAATTCGCACTTTGAGCATGTCTACCGTTGTTTTTGCAAATTCCTCCACCGACTGTTTGATGGTCGTTAGCTCTGCAAAAGCCCAAGCTGCTTGTGGAATGTCGTCATAACCGATCAAACTCAATTCCCCAGGAATTAAGACGCGATGCTGATTCCTAAGTGCATCTAACAACCCAAGTGCCATCGTATCTGAAGCACAGAACACTCCCAGATTCTTGGATGGATTCAGTCGGTCATTGCAACCCACCATGTATATCTAATTTTTTTGAGGATACGGTGTATGCAAAAATCAGCACTTATGGACGACCAGTAGAAAGCCGTTATTTGGCGGGAGTGGGAAAACGGCACTCCGATGGCAATAATTTCCCGTGCCATAGAGAAGCCGCCAGCGACGGTAAATTCCTACCTGCAATACCACGGTGGCATTCAATCTCGCCAGCGCAGGCGTTGCTTGAAATCACTGTCGTTGGAAGAGCGCGAGGAGATTTCGAGGGATTTGGCAAGGGGGCGTAGCCTGCGATCTATTGCCGGTTTTTTGCAGCATAGCCCCTAAACATAAGCCGCGAGATGAACAAGAATGGAGGCACCCAACGATACCGTGCTACCGTTGCCGACAAATCCGCATGGAAACGCGCCAAGCGACCAAAGCCCTGCCTGCTTGCACAAAATATAAGGTTAAAAAGGTTGGTTGCTGCTAAGTTGAACGCGAATTGGTCTCCTGAACAGATTTCCGGGTGGCTAAAACTGACATATCCTGATGATGAAGGTCTGCGCATGTCTCGTGAAACGATTTACAAAAGCCTGTTTATACAAACGCGTGGCTTGTTTTGTAAAGAACTCCGCAATCGTCTGCGAACACAACGCAAATTCAGGCAGGCCAAAAAGCACAAGCCCGCCACTGGGCAACAAATTATTGCAGGCGTTTCGATTAGAGAAAAACCTGCCTACGTTGAAGATCGCGCTATCCCAAGACATTGTGAAGGTGATCTGATTTGTGGTTCAAAAAACAGCTACATCGCCACTGTGGACGAACGACAATCACGGTTTACAATCTTAGTCAAAGTTGATGGCAAGAAGACTGAGGGCGTTGTATCTGCGCTGTCGCGACAAATGGTGAAATTGCCGGCGCTTTTGAAGCAAAGCCTTACAAGGGACCGGGGCACCGAAATGGCTACACACCAGAAATTTTCGGTGTCCACAAATATGGATGTGCATTTTTGCGACCCGAGCAGCCCGTGGTAGCGAGGCACCAATGAAAACACCAATGGCCTGCTGCGGCAGTATTTCCCTAAGGGTAGCTGCCTATCAGGCTGTTCCCAGGCAGAACTTAACTAAATCGCAGTACACTTAAATACCTGCCCCAGAAAAACCTTGGGATTTATAACGCCGACTTATAAGTTGAACGAAGTGTTGCAATGACCGACTGAATCCATCACCACCAATTTTTGGGGGGAGTACCATATCGCTTTTCGCAATTTCTTAGCGACGGGATGCGTAGAACATATGCGGTGTTAAACGTACCCGCGGACAGGGGACAGAGCTTGTTAGCACTTGTTGGTTGATCCTTGCAGCAAGACGCTAGTAGACCCAAACAACTCTGGAGTCATATCGCGGGCTTATTGCGATTGTTCTTCGTAGAGTGGTAACAGTCATACCTACATAGCGGGTCATCGGCACGTACGGAACGAATGAATCAATTAGTAGTATCGTTTCGCTACTGTACATATCTGGAAGATCAGTAATCAGAATATTTTTGTCTTCCAGTACGATTGTTGCGCCACCCGCTACTGCGGACCATTGGACGGTGTAGGTGCCCGGGTCGTTCAATATGTTCGGGTCCACGGTGTACAATATACTGCTAATTCTCAGGCCACTGCCGGAAGTTTTGGGTAAGAGAGATGCCTGCAGCAGTTGGAGTAGATCTAAGTAATCTGCGTCTATTTCACTGTTCCTAGATATGATGTCAGCGACGATCGTATTCGCAGATATTAGTGCACCGCGCGATTTGAACGCATCAAAGAATACAACAATCCCTAATATCCAAAACATTAAAAGCGGAAACCAGAGAACAAACTCAATCGTTGCCGTTCCACCATCATCTTTACGGAATTCGTTTATTTTTGTCTTCAAAAGGGAAATCATTGTATCAAGGCTCCCTTTTGAATGCTGAAGACGCCATCATAACATACCCGCCAGTTGGGTCTCTCGTCAGTTGCGCAGCAATACCCATTCCCGGCAACATAAGATCAACGATAACGCAAGCGCGCACGAACATTATATCTTCCTGTGTCCCTGCTGAGAAATTCTCGACTGGAACGATTACACCGGTTCGATCAACACAAGTTCCCGAAGTCTTTGGGATTCCGGACGCGAGCGTGAGTGGAACAAGTTCGATGTAAACAGACGTCAGGCAATTGCGCAAAACGAGCGACCGTTCACATACTAGCTGCTTTAGCTTAGCGTGTGTTGGGTCTGGGATTTTATCAAGGCGCAGGTCGCGGATGGTTAAATTTAACCCCCGAGAAAGCATCATCTGTCTGGTCGTAAGCCAACCAAGTTCGAATGTTGAAAAAACCAGCCACAATATCATGGGGAAAATCATAACGAATTCGACCGTGGCTGCGCCAGAGTTTGCGCCCCGAAACTCTAGTAACTTCGAATATATGTTTTTAAATAATGTCATCAGTCAGACAGTTTCAATTTGTTTATGGATTTTGCAATTTGAACAAATGCGGCGGTTAAATCGGCAGTTCCAACATGATAGAATCTGGAGGCAGATGAAGCGCAATCGCGCATTTTTACATATGGGTTTGACCCAGCGGATACGTCAAACCCAATCGTGTAAACAATAATACGCTGACTTTGCAATGAGCCACCAGGGATCGGCGCTTTTGCAGAGGAGCAAATTGCATCCAGTCTATTGTCGCCGGTCGTGGAGTTCGTCACAGTTTCAGTATAGCACCCCCGTCGTCTACTGCACGATCTGCCGTTCCAATAATCAGCGTTCGCTTGCGATCTCCAGCTAGCTGTTCCCTCGCGGTTGTAATATTTCGGTCGGATGCGTCTGTGGGTCGTGTTGGCTCCATCGGTCATCAAGATGATAAATTTCAGGCCTGGGCCATCCCAAGCAAGGGGTCTTCCCTCAAAAATGGGATCGACTACACCACGTGCAATCAATGATGTAACGACGGGTTGAGCAACTGGATCGAGCAATGCCGCGCCCCATTTCATACCCGCATAAGTTGCCGTGTACCCGCCCGCATTCATATTACTAATTGCGGTTTTAAGCACTGTGGGATTATTGGAAAATGGTATTATTGTAGATGCAGGGCATTCGCTTGTGCCTCTGTTGCCTCTATAATAATTCTGTTCTTGCTGAAACAAAGTGGATTGAGATAGCGACGTCGTGGTATAATCTGCAGAGCCGAATTCGAAGCACCAAGAATAATTCTGCCATTCTGCCAAATTGTATTCCGCAGCAAGAACCGGTCCGGCATTAACCTGTGCCGCAAACGGGACCAAAGATACTGTTGTGTGCGCTGCCGTATTATCATTTAGAACCAGATCAATAAAGGTGCTTGCAGCATCCTTCAGATCTTGAATTTTTTGCCCGCCCATCGAGCCAGAATTATCCAGGATTAGCGAAATTTCGACTTCATTGATCGAGCTGATCGCGGTTGCGCGCGCCACAACCGGCAGCGTCGAAATACCGATCAATTTTAGGAAAAACGTATTTATTTCATAACTTGCGTCAGCCGTTACTTGCCGCGAAAGCTCGGATATATTCGTTGTAACAACTATATTAGGGTTTCTGTTTCTCAATATATCGCTGGATTCGACGTATGAAATTACGCGCTGTTCTAGATCGATTGTGACGTTCGCAAAAATTTCATAATCGGCAACCTCGTAGGATGCTGCTGCAAGAACGCCGCGGTCCAGAGCATCCTGTAACGCAGAACGTTCTGCTTCGTGGCGCATGAAATCGACACCCATACCACCGCCCACGACCATGGTCAGGAACATGGCAACTACGAACGCCGTAATTGCCCCGTCGTCGTTCTCTAGAAACTGTTTTAGCTTAGAATCGCGCATGATCCCTCCAAAGGGGCTGGTTCGAATATTCTCGATTCAATACGGGATATACAAAACACATCAAACACAGACCATATACTCGAGTGCATAATATTGCACTTTACCAAAATACGCCCCGCCACCGATATGGAGTGCCATCAACCAGCTGCCCACAAAAATACCCGAGCAACTCTAAATAGCACATGATTCTTTTACATCAACTCTCGGGGAAAGTAAAGGTTGTGCTTCAAGCCGACAATTTGGCCCTAATGACGTAAATTCGATATGTGTTGTTTTGTTTATTGCGGTGAGAACCTAACTCTCCCGAAATGCCCTGTTAAAATACCCCGAGAGCGGGTTAATAAAATATTGCCATGGTGTGCGAACTTCAGTCCTGATAAAAACCTCAACAGGCATTCCAGGCAAAAGCGTCTTGCCCTCGAGTTTGGCGATTTCACCTTCATTCGGCGCCAGTTCGATCATAAAGAACGCGGCACCGGTTGCCTCGTCGGTGAAAATATCAGCGGATATCTTGGTCACCGTCCCGTTTATTTCGGGTGTTGTGCGCGTATCAAATGCTGAAAACCTAAGTGTCCCGGATTGTCCGATATCGACTTGATCAATGTCTGAGGCAGCGATTCTTGCTGTCGTTATTAGCGAAGTATCTTGTGGAACAATAAATAGCAGAGTTTCTGCTTTCGCAACAACCGAGCGCACAGCGTGCACTTGTAAACCATAGATAACGCCTGATTTGGGGGCGCGAATATCGAAGCGCGAAAGGCGCTCCATCAAGGCCGACCGACGCTCCCGTAATTCGACTTCGTTATATCGCAAATCTCTAAGCGTGGTGATGGCTGCTTCACGGTTTTCGGATTTAAGGCGCGCGATCTCAATCTTGTATCCCGCGATCTGGCCACGCGCTTGTGCTATATTCGCATTCAATCCGCCAATCTGGCCACTTAAGTTGGCTTCTTCGCGTTGCAAACTTCGGACTTGACTAATTTGCGTCAACCCCTTGGTAAACAGAGCTAATTGGTCGGCTAATTCGGCCTGAATTAATTCACGTTGCCGTTTAGTCGCGGCCACTTTTGCTTTCAGCCCCGCTATACGTTCATAAACCTGATTTATTTGTTCCAGCAAACCCGACGCTTCTTCTTTAAGCGCCGTATTCCGCGCGGCGAACAATCTTAATTGACCGTCCAAAATATCTTGAACCATCGGCCTGCCTCTGGCAATTGCAATGAGTTCGTCACTAAACACAACGACTGCACTGTTGTCTCTTTCTGCTGACAGACGCGCGCTTCGGGCCATATGTTCAAACAGTTGACCTTTAACAATAGCGAGTTCCGATCTTAATAAAGTATCGTCAAGTCGTAGAAGAATGTCACCTTCTTCAACCAGATCACCATCGTCGATCAGAATTTCGCTGACGATACCGCCTTCAGGATGTTGGACGATTTGCCGGTTTGATTCCACTTCAATCAGGCCAGTGGCAACGATCGCTCCTGCAAGTTGCGCGAAATACGCCCAAGACCCGATACCACCAACAAGAACTACGAGCGTGAGGAAACCAGAACATACCAACCCCGTCGCGCGCCATTCTTTTGGGTTGACAGTTTTATTCATTTTCCAGCCTCGGAATGAATATTCTCCACAACTTGTACGTAATTTTTCAACTGTGTTTTCAGAACGGTGTCTCGTGGCCCAAAGGCTTTCACTTCCCCGTTCTCAAGAACTAGGACCAAATCACATTCTGCGAGGGCCGCTGGCCTATGTGCCATGATGATAACCGACCCACCTGTCAATCTTATCGCCCGAATCGCCGCGTTTAGCGCCAAAGTTCCCGCATTATCCAAGTTTGAGTTTGGTTCATCCAGAACCAAAATGACGGGTTGTTTAAACATCGCCCTTGCCAGACCAATACGTTGCTTTTGTCCGCCAGACAGTGTGCCACCTTGGGCATTCACCATGGTGTTGTACCCCTTTGGAAGGTGCAGGATCATCTCGTGTGCGCCCGCCATCTTCGCGGCTGCCACAATATCTGCGGAACTAGAGTCAGGTGACAGGCGCGCGATATTGTCTGCGATGGTGGCGCTGAAAAGGGTCACATCTTGCGGTAAATATCCGATATGCCGTCCGAGTTTATCTGAGCCAAACTGGTCAAGTGTAGCTCCATCAAGCCGCACTTTGCCAGACACTGGATGCCAAATACCCGTTAAAATCCGCGCAAGGCTGGACTTGCCCGAGGCGCTTTGCCCAATAACGCCTAAAACTTTCCCGGGCCCAAGTTTAAAACTGATACCTTTAAGGGTGGGTTCCGTTGCACCGGGTGGCATCACGCTGGCGCGCTCAACCTCCAATACTGCGCGTGGTTTTGGCAACGCGGTAAGGCTGTGTGTTTCTGGAACAGTGGCTAGAAGTTCGTTCAGCGATTTCCATCCCTGTCGCGTCCGTAACACCGCTGGCCACTGGCCAATTACTTGTTCAATCGGTGAAAGGGCACGGCCCAACATAATTGATGCGGCGATCATTGCACCCGCGGTGATTTCACCTCGCAATGTCAGGTACGCGCCCAGTGCCAACATTGTCGATTGTAGTAGGAACCTGAAAGATTTGGAAAACGTCGCAAAACCGCCAGTCCGGTCGCTTAAAAGAATTTGCTTGGCAAGTGCATCATTTCGGACACCGCGCCATTTCCGCAATGCTGACTCCGTCATTCCCAATCCTCGAACCAATTCCCGTTGGCTGCGGATTTCTTCTGAAAGTACGTTACCCTCGACCGAGGCACGGTTTGCTTCGTGGGCAGACCGTTTGGTTAGGAGCTGGGTTAAAACCGTCACGAAAATTAGTACGGCAGCACCCGCAACGGCCGCCCATCCAAGCCAAGGGTGGAAGATGAAAATTATGGCGATAAATATCGGGATCCAGGGAATGTCGAAGAATGCAAATATTAGCGGCGAGGAAAAAAACCGCTGGATTGCTTCGAGGTCGGCAAGGTTCGAAAATTTTGAATTCGTCTGCATTGCGCGCCTAATCTGAGCGCCAAATACACGATTGTCTAAACCCGACTGAAATCTAGCACCCACGCGCGCCGAGATTCGCCCGCGAATGTAATCGAGAAGTCCCATTATAGCATATAGCGTGGCGACCAGTATAAACAGCGCCAAGAGTGTTTCTTCGGAGCCACTTCCTAGCACACGGTCATAGACCTGAAGCATAAATATCGGGCCGGTCAGCATCAGTATATTTACGAACGCGCTGAACAACCCCATAGAAAAGAGGAGGCCGTAATTGCGGCCCAACTCGACATTTAGTTCACTCTTTTGCACGTATCTGACCCATTTGTGGCTTTTGCCAGTCTAGACGTCATCAAAGCTAATATTTTGTTAAACCGATCGGGAATTTCGAAAAAAGCGACCTTAAAGAGTGGTGAAGAAGGTATCTTGTAAATTGTCACAACCAGCGAGATTATAATCTAGGTTTTTAACTCGAAATAATCACACTACGACAATCCCTTAATCAAAGTTCGTGCCCATATCAAAAAGCGATAGAAAACCCCAATTCGCTGTCATATGGTGCGCGTTGATGGCTGATTTTATAACTATACTGACGGGCTTGACGCCGAGTTTCCTATTGATCGCATTGGGCGGTTTAGTAAGGGGGCGATTGTCGGCAAAAGCGTGGCTCGGACTAGATAGATTAAACTTCGAAATCCTTTTCCCGACCCTTATATTTGTTGCTGCATCCAGTCGCCCAATCGAGGCGTCGGATTTACTTACGGTTGGCCCGGCTGTCTGGGCGATTATGTTATGTGGATTACTACTTGGCCGGACCAGTCGTAGCTTCGGGCCCAGCTCTTTTTTAGACTTTGCCGGGGCTTGGCAAACGGCATGGCGCTTCAATACCGCAATCGCTTTTGTTGCAGTTGGTGTGGCGCAGCGGGCTGATGCAGCCGTAATGGCGATTACAATTGGTATGGCGGTACCGGTTGCGAATATTTTCGCGGTATCGGCGTTGTCGCGCGGGGGAAATCTGGGCAAGCTGGCAACGCTTGGAAAAGTTTTACGCAACCCGTTTCTGATTGCCAGCGTTGCGGGCATTCTTGTGGGTGTAAGTGGCCAAAATGTTCCGGTTGTGCTGATGGCGCCACTTGAAATGTTGGCTGAGGCGGCGATACCGATTGCGCTACTTTCCATCGGTGCAACAATGAATTGGACAGCTTTGGCGAAGCTTGACGCATTTAGCGCGATTTTGAATGCGACGAAGCTGGTAGCATTGCCTGCCATAGTGTTGATATTTGCGAAAGTATTCGGGTTTGACGGCCCACTGGTTGCAACGCTAGTGGTTTTTGCCGCATTGCCAACTGCATCGGCGGCACATGTGTTGGCCTCCGCATTCGGGGCTGACCGAGAGCGCGTTGCAACGATAATCGCGCAATCGACACTGCTGAGCGGTATAACATTACCGATCTGGATATTTTTGAGTTAAAAATGGCCTAAGCGCCGCATTGCAAAGCTGCCGGCTAGGGAATTTGTCGGGGGTCAGAAGGTGTCGCCCGGCAAACTTTTCTTACCGGGCCTCTGCCTGCTCTAACTGTAAAGTCGCTTCCCAGATAGCTCTGCGAAGTGTTGTTTCAACGTCGCGAATTTCATTAAATGCACAATACTCGGCCAAATCATTTAGCGCGCTGATAATCCATTCCGAACCGGCAGTTTGGCTCGAAGGATAATACGGGATGTCCTGATGCACAGGTTTCGCGCGCGCTCTATCTGAAATGTGTACAATACGTCCCGCCATCGAAGGCCTCCTTCAAGTAAAGGGCTGCAAAGTCTTCGGCGCTTGACTTGTGCAAGTCACCGAAAACTGTTGCAGCATCTGATAGTTTGCTTTTGACTGAAGTCAGTCCAAAACCTAGTGAGGGTAGGCAGGAGCCGCGGCAACAATGCCGGCAGTGCTGATCAACATCAGGCTTGTTGCAACGATTACAGCGGAGAGTTTTGTTTTGAAGTTAGTCATGATATGTTCCTTATCGGTTGATTAATTAGTTCAGTTTGCGGGTGATGGGCTGACGGTGCTCATTCGAATTGCTATGCATTCTGATTAGCCATTTTCCGGTCGGGCAAACTACGTAACGCGTTGAACGTTACGGTAACGCCGGATCGGGAGGGGAAGATCAAATGGCAACTTAAGTTGTTGTTTTATTGAGGTTTTGAAGTATAAGGTTCATATGATTGCACAGAGCGTATATACGAATGATGCCGTCCGCAGTGTGTTGGAAAACATATTGGCGTCGCCCCAGTTCGCATCGTCACCGCAAGTGTCGGCAACATTGCGTTACGTTGTTGAGGAAACACTAGAGGGTAGGGCCGACCGGATTAAGGCGTATTCCATTGCAATTGACGTTCTAAACAAAACCGAGGAGTTTGACCCTTCGGCAAATCCAATTGTACGGGTGTTGGCGGGGCGGCTACGAGAGTCGTTAACAGGGTACTATGAATCTGCCATTGGACTGGGACAGCCCATCGTCATCACTGTTCCCAAAGGCAGCTATGTGCCGATGCTTTCCGAACCGCTAGATATCGTACCTCCCGCATATGAATCCGGAATTGGTAGCGCCGCTTCTTTTTCGCGAACCATCGAAATCGAGAAGTTCGATGTGTTCTCGGGTGAGGCCGCGTCCGAAGCTACGGATGTTCGTTCGGCACTTGTGCGTGAGGGAATTCAGGTAGAGTTGGTTGATAAACTCTCACGGTTCAAGGATTTCGTGATTACCGAGGCCGCACAAGGTGTTTCGGGTACAAATGTATATCAGTTGAAATTGAAACCGGCGGAGTATTCGTTGTCAGGTAAAATACGCCTGTCCGAGGCGCGGATCATAGTAACACCCGTCCTGCGCCGATGTGCCGATAATGCCATTATCTGGTCAAAAACCTATGATGAGTTATTTCAGAATACCGACGCGTTGTTTGATATTCAGGCTTCGATTGCATCGGATGTTGCGGCGACTTTGGGGCAACCGTATGGAACTATTGTTACCAAGATTGCCGCTGCGCGCCCTCGTATGGGCGAAATGGATCTGGATCACTATTTAGCGTTGGTCGACTTTTACCAATATTCGAACAACAAGACCGACAAAAAATTTGAACAGGTGCTTGCCGGCCTTGAAAAGGCGACCGCCGAAGTGCCGGAGTTTTCGTCAGCGTGGGCGGCGCTTTCATGGATGTATACCTACGACCGTTTCCATGTACACACCGAAGTCGACCCAAAGGAAAACAGTGCAAAAGCTTTGGCTGCAGCACTAAAAGGCGTTTATACTGATCCTGAAAACGCGATGGCACATCAGTATCTGGCCATTGCCAAATTCAATGATGGTGATAGTGCAGGGTTTCGAAAAGCGGCGCGAACAGCGTTACGCCTCAATCCCAACGATGCCGAGGTGTTGGCGGATATGGGAAGCCATTTTATTCAACTCGATAATTCGATTGAAGGAAAAGAAATGGTTGAAAAGGCCATGGATCTCAGTCCCGGACACCCGCCTTGGTATCATTTTTCAATCGCGATGTACCATTACACCCGAAAAGAGGCGGATCAGGCTGTCAGCCATGCACGCCAATTATTGCAAGAAGGTTCGCTGTCTGCGTATATTCTGCTGACCGCTAGCCTCGCTCAGGGTGGGCAGGTCGCAGCAGCCAAGGAAGCATACCAGCAACTGCTGGAAAACCGCCCTGTTTTTGCGACGAACTATCAAAGTATTCTAGACAACTGGCCTCTGCCGGACGGAATGCGAGAGATGCTGCTACTTGACCTCGAAACGGCGGGTTTGCAGATGGTTGTGGCCGAGGTGCGATAAAACGACGAAACCTCTGGCTTGTATGCCGCGCCAAGGAAGGATATTCCAAAAGAAAGCGGAGGTATCATGAACAACGACTCACAACTACTCGTGTCCACACAGTGGCTGGAAGATCACCTTGATGCGCCAGATGTGCGTATTTTGGACGCCACCTATTTTATGCCAGATGATGAACGCGATGGGCGTGCGGAATATGATGCCTCGCACATCCCCGGCGCACGGTACTTTGATATTGATGATGTGGCTGACAGTCGCTCCAGCCTTTCTCACATGTTGCCGCCGGTCGAGAAATTCATCAGCCGTGTGCGCGCGATGGGTATCGGTGACGGGCACCGCGTTGTGGTCTATGACACCCTCGGTATTTTTTCTGCACCGCGCGTTTGGTGGATGTTCCGCCTGTTCGGAAAACAGGATGTTGCGGTGCTGGACGGAGGCATGAAAAAATGGATTGCGGAGGGGCGTGCCGTTGAAGACATGCCGCCAATCGTGCGCGACCGCCATCTGACGGCGCGCCGTAATGCAGCGATGGTCAAGGATGTGACGCAGGTCGCTGCCAGCTCCAAACTCGGCGACGTTCAAATTGTTGATGCACGTTCACCAGAACGCTTCAAAGGTGAGGCTCCCGAGGCGCGGGCTGAGCTGCGTGCGGGGCGCATTCCCGGCTCCTTGAATGTTTATTACAGCGATCTTCTGAACGATGATGGCACTATGAAAGGCCTCAAAGAATTGCAGGCGGCATTCGATCGCGCGGGCGTTGATTTGTCCAAACCGACGATCACTACTTGCGGATCTGGTGTAACAGCCGCGATCCTGTCCTTTGCAATGGCGCGCTTGGGGCATCAACTGAACGCGGTTTATGACGGTAGCTGGTCAGAGTGGGGCATGTACAACGATCTGAAAGTCGAAACCGGATGACCCAAAAGGCGGGAGACGAGGTTTCTTATACGATTACCTATCTCGAAATGGCGCAAAAGCCGTCGTTTCCCTATCCGCCTATGCCAACTGGTGGTCCGACGGTGTTGCTGGCGGCGGACAACCCCCCAGTTCGATACTTTCTGAACATGTATGACGCGGTTGGTTCGGAATACGAGTGGTCCGACCAGCACGAAAAGCCTCTGTTAGAGGTTAAAGAATTCTTACACGACCCATCGGTCACGATGTTTTCGCTGATGCGGAACGGCTGGCCTGCGGGCTTTTTCATTCTGGATGCACGCGTGGCGCGCGAATGTGACCTCGCCTATTTTGGCCTTGTTCCCGAAGCGGTCGGCCTTGGTCTAGGCAAATACCTTTTGCATACGGCCATTCTGATGGGCTGGAATCTGCCAAATGTCACAAAATTAACTGTAAACACGAATTCCCTTGATCACCCCCGCGCTTTACCGCTTTACCAGAAAGCAGGATTTGCACCCGTTCGACGTGCCGAGCATAAACGGATACTCACGCGCGATCGAACCCATTAAAGGACTATAAAGATGTTCGAAAATCTTAAACCACAACCCGAAGATAAAATTATCAAGATGATTGGCATGTTTGCGGCCGATGCGCGCGACGACAAACTAGACCTCGGGGTTGGTGTTTATAAGGATGCCAGCGGCAATACGCCAGTGATGAGGGCCGTGAAGCGCGCCGAGGCTCGTCTTTTGGAATCCCAAACTACCAAGAAATATGTTGGCCTTCTTGGCAACCTTGAATTTGTGGACGGGATGCGTGAACTGGTGCTTGGTTCCAGCGTTGAATCCGCCCGTGTGACTGGTGCACAGACGCCCGGCGGCACAGGTGCAATTCGCCAGATATTCGAGCTGATCAGCATGGCCACGCCTGACGCAACAGTCTGGATTTCCGATCCGAGCTGGCCGAACCACGAGGCGATACTGAAATACCTCGGGATGAAAATCGGAAAATACCGCTATTTCGACGACGTGACTTGCGGTGTTGATTTTGACGGTATGATGGACGATCTGGATGGCGCGGTTGCGGGCGATGTAGTTTTGCTGCACGGATGTTGCCACAACCCGACGGGCGCGAATATTACACTGGATCAGTGGAGCGCGGTGACGGATATGTTGCTGGCCAAGAACTTGATGCCGATGATTGATATTGCTTACCAAGGTTTTGGCGATGGGTTGGAGGCAGACGCAGCGGGCGTTCGCCATATGGCGGCGCGCGTGCCTGAAATGTTGATCGCGGCGTCTTGCTCGAAGAACTTCGGGCTTTATCGCGATCGTGTTGGTGTGGCCTTGGCGGTGTGTAAAGACGAAACCGCGCTGACAAAAGGCGCGCTTGCCACTTTGAACCGGATGAATTTCAGCTTTCCACCGGACCATGGCGCGACAGTCGTGGCTATCATCATGGCTGACCCAGAACTGCGGGCAGACTGGATGGCCGAAGTAGAGGCCATGCGTGTTTCGATGCTTTCTTTGCGCACAAAAATGGCGGATGCGCTGCGGCGCGAAACCAACTCCGATAGGTTCGACTTTGTTGCAGACCATCGCGGTATGTTCTCGCGCCTTGGATTGACGAGCGAACAGGTTGATACGCTGCGCAATGAGTACGGCATCTACATGGTTGGCGACAGCCGCTTCAACGTGGCGGGATTGCCTGCTGACGGGTTGGACGACTTGTCCAAGGCAATCGCGGCGGTTCTTTAAGCCGTGGTTCCTTACATTCGCGCCCAAGACGTAGAACATCTGCTGGATTGGAACAATCTGGCAGATGCTTTGCTGGCTGGGCATAAAATGGCGACGCCCGAAATTTCGGACCAGTTCCTGCATCGCGCTGGTGACACATTGTTGTCACGCGCTGCGTGGATTGATGGAGTTGGTGTCGCGGTTAAGTCCGTGACGGTGATGCCCGGTAATGCGGCGCATGGTTTGCCTTCGGTTCACGGCGCGATGGTTTTATTCGAGGATAAAACCGGACAAGTCGAGGCGGTAATTGATTCCGCCTTGGTGACCAAATGGAAAACCGCTGGCGATTCCGTTTTGGGGGCGCGGTTGTTGGCGAGACCAGATTCAAAACGCTTGCTGATTGTTGGGGCAGGGACTGTCGCAACCTCGTTGATCGAGGCTTACAGCGCCGTTTTCCCCAACATCGAAATTTCCGTCTGGAACCGAACCAAAGCGAAGGCCGCAGGTTTGGGCGTTCCGGTGGTCGATGATCTTGCGACGGCGGTGAACGAGGCGGATATTATCAGTTGTGCGACCATGGCGTTTGATCCAGTAATCAAAGGTGAATGGTTGCGCGCTGGGCAACACCTTGATCTGATTGGGGCGTTTAAGGCGGATATGCGCGAGGCGGATGATCTGGCCATGCAACGGGCCTCGATATTCGTTGATAGTCGGGCGACGACCATCGAACACATTGGCGAATTGATGATCCCAATCGCTAGTGGTGCGATTTCCGCGAACGATGTTCAGGGTGATCTATACGATCTGGTGCGCGGCGGTGGGCGCACTTCCGATGAAGAAATCACCCTTTTTAAAAATGGTGGTGGAGCGCATCTGGATTTGATGACAGGCCAAGTGATCTTGAAGGCTTGGAGAGAAGCCCGCACCTGAACCAGATGCGGGTTGAGCGTTTACGCTTCCTTAAAGGTCATTGCCAAACCGTTAATGCAGTGGCGCTTGCCGGTGGGTTCAGGGCCGTCGTCAAAGACGTGCCCAAGATGCCCACCACAACGGCGGCAATGTTCCTCGGTACGTTTTGAGAAAAATGTGTTGTCCGGTTTGAAACGCACATTACCCTCGATTACATCCCAGAAACTCGGCCAACCAGTGCCGCTTTTGTATTTGGTTTCGGATTTGTAAACAGCCAGATCGCATCCGGCGCAATGGAAAGTACCGACGCGGTTTTCGGTCAACAAGTCGCTACTTTCACCTTTTAGGCTGTTGGTAAACGGGCGCTCCGTTTTTGCTTTGCGCAATATTGCGAATTGGGCCGGAGTTAACAGCGCTTTCCATTCCGCGTCGGTACGCATGATTTCGAATACGTCGGTGGCAGCGCTCGCGTTTAATCCGCCGAGCGCGGCAAGCCCGATGGTGGCGGTCGAAGTGGCGATGAAATTACGGCGGTTTAACATTTTACGTCCTTTGGTTGTTAATTCTCTCAACCGTATATAGGGACGAATTATGTTACATGGGGTCACATGTTCTCGACCAATGCGTGAGGTCTAAGCCAGTGGNACGGNTATGCGAAAAACAGCACCGGGGGCGTTTTCNTCNACNGTTAAGTCNCCGTTAAGGTTTCGCATGATCTCGCGGCTGATCGGCAGGCCAAGGCCCGCGCTGCCAGCCAATGTTATCTCCGAGAGGCGCGAGAATTTCTCGAAAACCTTCTCGCGATCCTCATCNCGTATACCGGGNCCGTTGTCAGCGATGCCGATNATGGCGACGTTACCAACCTTGCGNGCNGTGATCCGNATNTCGGGATTTTNGGCGCGACCATATTTGATTGCGTTTGAAATAAGGTTAATAAAAACTTGCGCCAGTCGGTCGAAATCGGCGGTGACCATTATATCCGCAGACACTTTAAGGTCGATATTTACCCCGGCTGATGCGCGTAAGCCTTCGCTGCTGGTCAGCGCGCGCTCGATTACGGAATTAAGGGCGACGGGTTCCAGCTGCCAATTCACACGACCGCTTTCAAGAAAACTGAGGTCGAGTATCTCGTCAAGAAGTCGGGTCAGACGCTGGCTTTCGGTGTTGATGATATCCACGAACCGTTTCGATTGTTCTGACGAGACATCGTCGGTATCCCGAAGAATTTCCGCGAACGATCTGATGGAGGTCATAGGGGTGCGTAACTCGTGGCTGATCTGGGACAGGAACGCGTCTTTCTGCGCCCCAAGTTCCGTAAGCTGCGCGTTGGCTTGGCGTAATTTATGGGCGGATTCTGCCAGTTCACGTGATTGCACTTCGAGTTGTTGCGAATACTCCATCACTTGCGCTGTTTCGTCGGCGATATTCATCAGTTCTTCAACCGACACAGTGCCGCCGCCGGCAATTTGTGAAACCATTGCGTGGGCAGAGGCTGCACCAACACTACCGGCCAATTCGCGTTCCAGCCTTTCGATGAAATTGTCGGTGGAATCGGGCAACCCCGCTTGCTTGCCTTGCTCTCCAGCGGCTTGAGTGAACAGGCGATGTGCGTGGGTAGTTCCAAGGATGCGTTGTGCAAGCGTGAACAAGTCTTCGGATGTGGCGGACCGCCTGATGACAATGCCAGTGCCGCGCCCGGTTTGGCGGAATACATCGACGAATTGCGCGCCTTGAATACGCTCCAACTGCCGCGGTGTCACGACGAGCGACAGGCCAACGAACAGCGCGATGTTGATGCCAAGTGACCAGAATAGCGAGTGAACCAATGGGTCATACCCCGTCAGCCCGAACAACTCCTGTGGGCGCAACCACATCAGCCCAAAGGGGCCGTTTTCGATGACATTGGAACTTAGCAGAAAGGAACCCTCAAAACTTGGTAGGAACAAGGTGTAGGCCCAGAAGACAAAGCCGGTGATTAGCCCTGCCAGCGCGCCNGTTCTTGTNGCGCTNCGCCAGAATATGCCGCCGATCAGGCTTGGCAGGATTTGGGCGACACCGGCAAAGGCGATCAGGCCAATTGATGCCAGCGCGTTTGATCCGCCCGTCAAGCGGAAGTAGAAATACCCTAGTAGTAGCAATCCAGCGATGCTGGCGCGGCGGCTGACCAGTAGAACGCTGCGCACATCCCCGCTGGTAGTAATGCGCCCTTTGCCGGAGCTGATCCANANNGGCATGACGATGTGGTTGGATACCATCGTTGAAAGCGCGATNGCGGCNACGATNACCATGGATGTCGCNGAGGAAAACCCGCCGAGGAAAGCGAAAAGCGCCAACGCGTTCTGCCCTTCAGCCAAGGGTACAGTCAGTACGAACAGGTCAGGATTCGAGCCAGCCGGTAATATCGATTGCCCGGCGATTGCGATGGGTAGTACGAACAGGCTCATCAGAAACAAATACAACGGGAAGGCCCAACTGGCGACGGATAGGTGCCGCTCGTCCGAGTTCTCGACGATGGTCACCTGAAACATACGTGGCAAAGTTATGATGGCTGTGGCAGACAAAAACGTCAGCGCCACCCAGCGGGGGCTGAAGATACGGTCGGCCTGCAACATATCGGGTGACATACGCGAGAAAATATCGGCGNGGCNATCGCTGATACCCCAGACGACGAAAATCCCTACGGCAAGCAAGGCGAACAGCTTGACCACTGCTTCTAATGCGATGGCAGTAACAACACCGTGGTGGCGCTCATTCGCGTCGACGTTGCGGGTGCCGAACAGGATGGTGAACACCGCAAGAACGGCGGCGATCCAGAAAGCGGACACGTTTTCATCCGCGAATCCTGTGCCGTCAGTGGGTGAGAATACCGAGAAACTGGTCGTGATAGATTGTAGTTGCAGGGCGATATATGGCGTGGACCCGATAACGGCCAGTAGCGTGACAACTACACCAAGCGTGGCGCTTTTGCCGTAGCGTGAAGATATGAGGTCGGCGATTGAAGTGATCCGTTGCGTCCGCCCGATCCGTAGTAGTTTACGCAATAACCACCACCAGCCAATGAATACGAGAGTAGGGCCGAGGTAGATGGTCACAAACTCCAACCCGTTGCGGGCAGCGGAACCTACCGCGCCATAGAAAGTCCACGCCGTACAATATACCGAAATCGACAATGTGTAGACCAAAGGGGAACGCAACCATCCAAGGCGGCCAGCACGGGCGCGGCGCTCCGCCCAGAAGGCAACCGCAAATAGTAGGGCGACATAGGCGGCGCTGGCGGCGACAAGAAAGTTAAAGGTTAACACGTCAGCTGCCCTCGTCGCCTTTGGTCAGTTGGCGAGACATGCGCCACGCCAGAACGATCAGAAGAAACCAGAAACCGAAGATAAACAGGAACGGCAACGGGGCGCCGAAAATCAGGACATCTTTTGTGAATATCGTGAAAATCGGCGTGATGAATATGACAACGCCAAATATTGGCAGAACAAGCGCTGCATCTTGGCGGCGACGGCGACGAAAAGCGCGTTCGGCCAGATCGGGTGGGCGTTTGTCGGTCATGCAAGCATTTCCTGAACAGCTTTGATGATCTCGGCATTGGCGAACGGTTTGGTCATGAAACGGGTCACACCGATGGCCTCTGCGGTTTGACGATCACGCGCCTGACCTTTGGCCGTCAACATCAAAACGTGAGGCGCTTCCGCCAGCTCCCCTAAATCCCGTAATATGTCGAAACCGGATCGGTTTGGCAGCATAACGTCCAGAATAATGAGGTCAGGTTTCAACGCGCCGATGCGGTCCATCGCCATCGCACCATCTGGTTCGGAGGATACCTCAAAGCCCGCCCGCTCCAACAAGAAGGACAGCGATTCGACTATGTTAGGTTCGTCCTCGACGATTAGAACGTGCTTTGACATGTGTACCCTCCTACCAACCGTTCGATCTATAACACCGTTTCTTCCGAACGCGCAGCACAGTTTTCACGCGGACAAATTCTGCAACTTATGCCGACATCGCGGGCTGGTTGTGACGTCTTTAGCCAAGGAGATTGATCCAAGGGTACGAACAACATCGCGGATTGATAATCGGGTGGTTCGCCAAAAGTTGTGACGGCCCGTGGCAGCGCGATTGTTAGTGTTACGAACTGCGCGCCACCGGGAAGTTCGATCAAATCTTGCAGCGGGCGCTCCGGTTGTGAAAATCCCTGAAATACCGGCCATAGCGGGCAAGCGTTACCGTGACGGGGCAGCGGGAAATCCGACAGAGCGTGTCTGTGCAGCGTTTGACCCGCTGCGTTGGTGATGATCAAACCCATTTCGGGGGCGTCCATCCCACTGCGCTTCAGGCTAGCTAGGCGGCGGAACACAGCGTGCAAAGTCGTGTGATACTCTGTTGCAAGAATTGAGGGATTATAATTCGAAGCCAGTGCGCGGACCAAAAAACTTTCAAGCGGCATGGATGTGGCGTCACTTTCCGATAATTCGTCCGGTGCCTCGCTTGGTTCGTTTTGTGTGGTTTCTTTGTCAAAATACTTGATCAGCGCTTCTGTCGCATCGGAAAGACGTCTGCTTTCCTCGTGGATAGCAACGTCGAACCGGTTGCGTTGTTCGGTGGAAATGTCTTCGATTGATGTCAAAATTTCGGCGGTTGAACGGATTGCGGTGATGTTGGACAACATCAAGTGCAGGCTTTCCGCTAAAAACGGGTCGTGTGTCAGGCGGTCTGAAAGGGCCGAGATGACAGCTTCTTGGTCGCGGTTCTGACGGTATACTGACGCCAGAAGTTGTGACCAACCAGGAAACCTTCCGGCGAATTCAGCCAGTGCGAACGTTTCGGCAGCATGATCCGGCGCTGCTGAGGCGGCTTCCAACAAGGCGGTTGTTAATTCGGAATCTGCACCTTCAGTCAGGGTGGACGGAGGAACGCCGAGCTCACGCGCAATGGACAACAAGATTTTTCCCGCGATTCCCCGTTTATTGTGTTCGATCAGGTTCAGATACGACGTGGAAATACCCACGAGCCGTGCAAGAGCCGTTTGGGACAACCCAGCGCGACCGCGTTGCTGGCGAATTCGGGTTCCGGTTAATGAATGCGGCATAACCCATTTCCTTATGTTTTCATGCTCTTGCCATGATGCGGTGTAAATTAATTTACACTATACGGCGGAAATTATGACAATAATTTACAAAATAGTTCAACGAATGCAATCATTTATTGATTTATTTACAATTCGCTCCAAGAATGACCTTGGGTAAAAATACCCTCTGCCGTTCTTGGCAGCATAAAAATTGACACGAATGGGAGGAAATTCATGTCTGGATTTATAACTAATCGTCGTGGTTTGATTAAGTCGGGTACCGTTCTGGGTGCTGGCTTGGCAATGCCGACGATCTTCACTGCCAGCTCGGCGGCTGCGTATACCAACGCACCGACAGGAAATGGCGTAACACTTGGCTTCAATGTTCCACAATCCGGTCCATACGCGGACGAGGGTGCGGACGAGCTTCGTGCATATAAGCTAGCTGTTGAACACCTGAACGGTGGCGGCGACGGCGGGATGATGAATACTTTCTCGTCCAATGCGCTTTCCGGCAGCGGTATCCTTGGCAACAAGGTTGAATACGTAACTGGTGATACGCAGACTAAATCCGATGCGGCGCGTGCGTCTGCGAAATCCATGATCGAAAAAGACGGTGCGGTAATGATTACCGGTGGTTCTTCTTCGGGCGTGGCGATCGCGGTACAGGGTCTATGTCAGGAAGCTGGCGTTATCTTTATGGCTGGTTTGACACACTCCAATGACACAACCGGTAAGGACAAGAAAGCCAACGGCTTCCGTCACTTCTTCAACGGTTACATGTCTGCCGCAGCGTTAGCACCAGTGCTTTTGGAAATGTATGGTCCAGATCGTAAGGCATATCACCTTACAGCTGACTATACATGGGGCTGGACACAGCAGGAATCCATTGCAGCCGCAACTGAGGCTATTGGTTGGGAAACTGTTAACAACGTGCTTACACCGTTGGCGACACAGGACTTCAGTTCTTATGTAGCACCTGTTCTGAACTCCGGTGCGGATGTTCTGGTTCTGAACCACTACGGTGGTAACATGATCAACTCGTTGACATCCGCTGTGCAGTTCGGCCTGCGCGACAAGATGGTTAACGGCAAGAACTTCGAAATCGTCGTTCCGCTTTACTCCCGCCTGATGGCGAAGGGTGCTGGCGAAAACGTTAAAGGTATCTTTGGTTCGACAAACTGGCACTGGTCCTTGACCGACGCTGGTTCGCAAGCCTTCGTTAAATCCTTTGGCGAGGCGTATGGCTTCCCACCATCACAGGCTGCGCACACAGTTTACTGTCAGACGCTTCTTTATGCGGATGCATGTGAACGTGCAGGCACATTCAACCCATGCGGCGTTGTCGAAGCTCTTGAAGGCTTTGATTTCGACGGTCTGGGCAATGGTCCAACGCATTACCGTGCCGGCGATCACCAGTGCTTCAAAGACGTGTTGGTTGTGA
Source organism: Paracoccaceae bacterium (assembly GCA_016765235.1). GTDB lineage: Bacteria > Pseudomonadota > Alphaproteobacteria > Rhodobacterales > Rhodobacteraceae > NORP23. The sequence goes on along the minus strand of JAESQH010000071.1, from coordinate 2,167 downwards.
AGGGTAAAGAGAACCCGACTTCCGAATTCGACCTTCTGGAAGTTGTTCAGGTTACGCCACGTGCGCAAGTTGAATATCCGATTGATCACCCAATGTTTGCGGGTGGTGCTTTGGGCGACTGTAACCCAGGCGCTTAAGTTTCCCCCTCGGGAATACACTACCGGTCGCGCCTTTGTGTGCGGCCGGATTTTCCGCTACTGTGCGGACCTCATTGAAATTACGGGACGCAATCGATGGACGCGATCTTTCTGCAAGTATTGAACGGGTTGGACAAGGGGAGTGCTTATGCGCTGATTGCCCTCGGTTTGACCCTTATTTTTGGAACGTTGGGAGTGGTGAACTTCGCACACGGCGCGCTGTTTATGCTGGGTGCATTTTGTGCTGTAATAATGCGGAAAATCCTGACGATATCGCAAATTACGCTCGACCCGGTAAGAACGAACTTCCTTGGCAAGCCGCTAGAAATCAGAACCCCATATGTTGAGATATGGTGGGGTGATGCTGGATCATGGATGATCGATTATTCAGTGTTGTTGTCAATTGGATTTGCCATACCGGTTATGGCGATCATCGGCATTGTGATGGAGCGTGGGCTTATTAAGCACTTCTATCATCGCCCGCACGCTGACCAAATCCTGATGACCTTCGGCCTTGCGATCGTTTTGCAAGAGATCATCAAGGCGATCTTCGGCGCCAATCCGATCCCGCAATCCGCGCCTGACTCGATGAGCGGCGCGGTGGATATCGGCGTGCTGTTTGGCTTCGCCGAATATGCGGTGATCTATCCTTACTGGCGTTTGGTCTACTTCGTGTTTGCCGCAGTCATTATTGGGGGGGTGTTTGCTTTCTTACGCTTTACCACCTTCGGGATGGTCGTGCGCGCCGGTATGGCTGACCGCGAGACGGTTGGCATGCTGGGTATCGATATCGACCGACGTTTCACCATAATGTTTGGCCTCGCGGCAGCTGTGACAGGAGTAGCAGGGGTAATGTACACGCCAATTCTGCCACCCAACTATCACATGGGCATGGACTTTCTTGTTCTGACGTTCGTTGTAGTAGTTGTAGGCGGCATGGGCAGTTTGCCCGGTGCTATACTTGCCGGTTTTATGTTGGGAATGCTAGAGAGCTTCTCTTCTATGAACGAGGTTAAGGCAATTCTACCGGGTATCGACCAGATTATTATTTACCTCGTAGCCATAATTGTTCTGTTGGTCCGCCCACGCGGTCTGATGGGCAAAGCTGGCATGATGGAGGATTAAGAGCATGTTAAAATACAACGACAAAATCCTGATGGTGGTGTTCACGATCTTCGTACTTACCGGACCAATAATCCTCGCACCATTCGGGGCCGGATACCCCGACTTGCTACAACGCTTTGCTATCTTCGGCATACTGGCGGTGGGCTATAACATTCTGTTCGGATTGACGGGATACTTGTCCTTCGGTCACGCGGCATTTCTGGGTGTCGGGTCGTATTCGACCGTCTGGATGTTCAAATTGCTGACGATGAATATCATTCCCGGCATTATCCTCGCGGTTATTATGTCGGGCCTGTTTGCGCTGCTGATCGGGTTTATCACGTTGCGCCGGTCTGGTATCTACTTCTCTATTCTGACGCTTGCATTCGCGCAGATGTCTTACAGTCTCGCGTATTCGGTATTTACACCAATCACAAACGGCGAAACAGGATTGCAGATACGGCTGGCTGACGCACGGATATTGGACCCGAAGAATGACTCCGGATCGTTGCCTTCGACCAACCTTTTCGGGCTGGAGATGAACGATACATGGCGAACAACGTTTATGGGTATGGATTTGCAGTTCAACGTCGGATTTTACGTTAGTGCGTTCATTCTGATCGCGGTGTTCTACCTGTCAATCCGCATCTTCCGCTCGCCCTTCGGGTTGATTCTGCGGGCGGTTAAAACCAACCAGAACCGTCTTATATATACGGGAATTAACACCAAACCCTACACGCTGGCGGCCTTTGTCATTTCCGGTATGTATGCCGGTTTGGCAGGCGGTTTGTTGGCCTCGATGGATCCGCTTGCGGGTGCCGAGCGTATGCAATGGACCGAGTCCGGCTCCATCGTGCTGATGGTGATCCTTGGCGGTGCGGGCACGTTGCTTGGGCCAGTTCTTGGTGCAGGGGTAATTAAACATT
>JAESQH010000070.1 GCA_016765235.1 Paracoccaceae bacterium | reverse complement strand
TGTAACAGATGACGGTGCGGAAACCGATCTGGACCTCGGACATTATGAGCGTTTCACTGGTGTTTCGGCCTGCAAAACAGATTCGGTATCCTCAGGCCGGATATATTCCGATGTGTTGGAAAAAGAGCGTCGCGGGGATTATTTGGGCAAAACTATTCAGGTTATCCCGCATGTAACCAACGAAATTAAAGATTTCATTGAGATCGGTAACGATGATGTCGATTTTATGCTGTGCGAAATCGGCGGAACGGTCGGCGATATCGAGGCCCTGCCCTTCTTCGAGGCAATCCGGCAGTTCAGCCAAGACCGGCGCGGCGAGTGCATATTTATGCACCTGACGTTACTGCCATACATTGCCGCTGCGGGTGAGTTGAAGACAAAACCAACGCAACACTCTGTTAAGGAATTGCGATCCATTGGCATTGCACCGGACATCCTGATGTGTCGCTCGGAACATGAAATCCCTCAAAAAGAGCGCGAAAAACTGGCGCTATTTTGTAATGTGCGCCCCGATGCGGTTATTCCCGCGCTCGACTTGCAATCAATTTATGACGCTCCGCTGGCTTATCACCGCGAAGGCATGGACCGCGCTGTCTTGAAGGCGTTCGGCATCACCGATGCGCCGGAGCCGGACATGACCAAGTGGGACGATGTGATGGACCGCGTCGATCATCCAGAGGGCACGGTCAAGATCGCGATTGTTGGAAAATACACGCAGCTTGGGGATGCCTATAAATCAATTGCCGAAGCGTTAACGCACGGCGGCCTGCACAACCGCGTAAAGGTTAAAGCTAAGTGGATCGATTCAGAAGTGTTTGAATCCGAAGATGAAATCACACCTAAACTGCAAGGGTTCAACGCAATTCTTGTGCCCGGCGGCTTTGGCGAACGCGGCACCGAGGGCAAAATAAAAGCGGCGCAGTATGCCCGCGAACATAATATTCCATACCTCGGGATTTGCCTTGGAATGCAGATGGCCGTGATCGAGGCGGCACGAAATTTGGCCGGTATCAAGGATGCGGGATCAGAAGAGTTTGACCATGAAGCTGGCGGAAAACGTTTTACGCCGATTGTCTATCATCTGAAGGAATGGGTCGAGGGCAACCGCACAATTCAACGTGACGCGAGCGACGACAAAGGCGGCACCATGCGGTTGGGCGCTTATGACGCGATACTTGCCGAGGGGTCTCGTGTAGCGGAAATTTACGGTACTACCACGATTTCCGAACGCCACCGTCATCGCTATGAAGTGGACATGACCTACCGCGACGAGATCGAGGCGACGGGCCTGAAGTTTTCCGGCATTTCGCCGGATGGCAAACTGCCGGAAATCGTCGAAATACCTGATCATCCGTGGTATATTGGCGTTCAATTTCATCCAGAATTGAAATCGCGCCCGTTCGAGCCACACCCGTTGTTCGCCAGTTTCGTCGAGGCGGCTGTCAAACAATCCCGACTGGTTTAAGGTTGGTTTTTCATGGGGATTGCTCCTATAGCTCTTGCCAATTTTTACTTAACACTTAGGTAACACTTCATGTTTAAAACACTTCTAAATCGCCTGAACGGCACCCCTACTTCGGATCCTTTATCAACGGACGACGCCCGATTGGCGATGGCAGCTTTGATGGTACGCGTTGCGCGCGCGGATCATGATTATGCCCCTTCCGAGGTCGCCGTGATCGATGCGCTTTTGATGCAACGCTATGATCTAGACGCAGCCCAAACCGCCGAATTGCGTGCTGAAGCCGAGGAGTTGGAAACGAATGCCCCCGACACCGTCCGCTTTACGCGCCTGATTAAGTCCGCTGTGCCATACGAGGATCGTAACGCAGTTGCTGAATCTCTTTGGCGGATTGTTCTGGCAGATGATAAACGCCACCACCACGAGGATTCATTTTTGCGGTTGGTTGTTAGCCTAATAGGCGTAAGTGATCGCGATAGCGGGCTGGCAAGACAGCGTGCGCAAGCGGATTAACTTTTGTTAAGGTCTTACAGTTGAACCGCAATACGACGCTGGTTTTCCTTATACCGATCATCTTCTTAGCGAACAGTATTTCGGCGATTTGCGTGTGGGAACGGTGTATCAGACAAAGGTTCGTTCAGAAAATTGCATAATTCCTGCCAACCGGCACCATCTTCCCAACAAACTTCGCACATAACATCGGTGGCGTTTTGATCGGCAAAATATTGGCGAACCTCCGACAAATGGTTTTCGTAATATTCAATGTGCCGCGCCTCTGCGCCGTGGGGATAGTCAAACCCGAAAATCCGTTTGCGCGGATTNNTGTCCGGNTTNGTGNCCATTGAGTGCGCNTTCAGGCTTTCNANCCANGCCTCNGGCGAGCGGCGGCGNGTCAGGACATANNTNGCGGTTTCNCCATATTTTTCAAACACCTGCTNATACATNAGCGGCCAAGGCCAATCCTCAAACGAGTCGNANTCTTCCACAGTTTTGAATATCTGNCNAAANCTGTTGTTAAAATATTTGTGCGTCATCTGCCCACGCAANGTGCAGTGATTATAGCCNAGCNTNACCAGCGCGNTTCTCAGGCTGGANGTGCCNGTNTTGTTCAATCCAATCCCGAAAACTTTATGTGGTTTGCTCATTTTTCCTGCGTACCCNTCCTGCGGCACCAAGACAATAGATTCCAGCTTTCCAAGTGTGGTCNCACAAAGTAAAAGACCTCAAATTCTGCTGCCCACCGGAGATTCCCATGACCAAAGAGCCAGCCCTCACCCTCGAAATAATCCGTAAACACGGCCTTAATCAGGAGGAGTATCAGCGCATACTCGAACTTCTGGACCGCGAGCCGACGTTTACCGAGNTGGGNATTTTCTCCGCAATGTGGAACGANCATTGTTCGTATAAATCNTCNAAGAAATGGTTAAGAACGCTGCCGACCGAGGGNCCGCANGTGATTTGCGGGCCGGGTGAAAANGCNGGNATCGTCGATATNGGNGATGGGCAGTGCGTNGTTTTCAAAATGGAAAGCCACAATCACCCTTCCTATATTGAGCCTTATCAGGGTGCTGCCACGGGCATGGGCGGCATTCTGCGCGATGTGTTTACGATGGGCGCACGCCCGATGGCGGCGATGAATTCGCTTTCTTTCGGGGAACCTTCTCACCCTAAAACCAAACAACTCGTTAACGGGGTGGTTGAGGGCATTGGCGGCTATGGCAACTGTTTTGGCGTGCCAACTGTTGGCGGCGAGGTGCGTTTTCACAAGGCGTACAATGGTAACTGTTTGGTTAATGCATTTGCCGCTGGCATAGCGAATACGGAAGATATTTTCTATTCTGCGGCGTCTGGTGTGGGTATGCCGGTGGTGTATCTGGGTGCGAAAACAGGCCGTGATGGTGTTGGGGGGGCGACGATGGCCTCGGCTGAATTTGACGACACGATCGAGGAAAAACGCCCGACCGTTCAGGTGGGTGATCCGTTCACCGAAAAACGCCTGATGGAGGCGACGTTGGAGCTGATGCAAACGGGCGCTGTGATCTCAATCCAGGACATGGGCGCAGCGGGTTTGACCTGTTCTGCCGTCGAAATGGGCGACAAGGGTGGCCTTGGCGTGGCGCTCGATCTTGAGAAAGTTCCGGTTCGTGAAAAAAACATGACCGCTTACGAAATGATGTTGTCTGAAAGTCAGGAACGCATGTTGATGGTGCTTAATCCTGACAAGGAAGATGTGGCCAAGGCGGTGTTTGACAAGTGGGACCTCGATTTCGCGATTGTTGGCGAAACCATTGCTGAGGACAAGTTCATAATCCGTCTTAACGGGGAGTTAATGGCCGATCTGCCACTGAAAGCGCTGTCGGGCGAAGCACCGGAATACGACCGCCCGTGGGTGGAAACGCCTGTGGCTGCGAAACTTGTCAATGTCCCCGAAGTTGATGTTACCAAGGCTTTGCTGGCTATAATGGGATCGGCGAACTACTCCTCCCGTGCGTGGGTATGGCAGCAATATGACCATATGGTTGGCGCGGATACAGTTGTGCGTCCGGGGTCTGATGCGGGCGTTGTGCGGGTCCATGGCACGCCTAAAGCCTTGGCATTTACGTCTGATGTGACTCCGCGCTACTGCAAAGCCAATCCCTATGAAGGCGGCAAGCAGGCGGTGGCAGAGGCGTATCGTAACCTATGTGCAACGGGTGCTACGCCTTTGGCAACGACTGATAATTTGAATTTTGGCAATCCCGAAAAACCTGAAATCATGGGCCAGTTTGTCGGTTGCATTAAAGGCATCGGCGAGGCTGTCTTGGCCCTCGATATGCCTATCGTTTCGGGCAATGTCAGTCTTTACAATGAAACTGACGGGTCGGGGATTCTGCCGACGCCTACGATTGGGGCTGTTGGGATTATGCAGTCGCTGGACGAATTGATCTGTATTGCACCAAACGATGGTGACACGCTGATCCTGATCGGGGAAACCCAAGGGCATCTGGGGCAATCGGCCTTGTTGGTCGAGGTGTTCGGGCGCGAAGATGGCGATGCACCGCACGTTGATCTGGTGGCAGAACGTAAAGCAGGCGATGCGTTGAGGGCGGCCAAAGCGGCGGGCCTGATCAGTGCTGCACACGATCTTAGCGATGGCGGTTTGGCAATTGCGGCGGCGGATTTGGCGTTGGCCGCAGACCTTGGGGTGACGGTGTCTGGCGAAGGCGCTGGATGGTTTTACGGCGAAGATCAGGCGCGGTATCTGGTGGCTTGNGATCCGGCGAAGGCCGAAGCGCTGGTGGCGATGTTTGCCGAACAAGGCGTACCGGCTGCCGAGGTTGGCGCCGTCGGTGGCGATGCATTAACGCTGGGCGCTGATATCATTCCGCTTATATCCATTCGCGAAGTTTTTGATACAGGTCTGGTCAAAGTCGCCGTCTAAAGTTTTTCTAAACTTTTCCACANTATACCNTCCCCTCGTCGTGACACTTCGCGGCGAAAGGGTAATCCCGCCATTTTACATGGAGTCCGCTAGTAGAATTACGCAGCCATTTTAAGTTTCATAGCGGGTGTGATCCCGCCTATGCCCATGTTGGGGCGG